>JANWIO010000060.1 GCA_025449835.1 Vampirovibrionales bacterium | reverse complement strand
TGATATTGGTGGTGGTTCCGCCACCGATATTGGCATTTAAATTGATGCTAGCATTAGCGGTTGAGCTTAAAGTAATGGTTCCAGCCCCCGTAACGCTAATATTACCATCCGCAGTGACAGTATTTCCGCCTGTGATATCAACTGTGGTTGCGCCACCTGTAACGGTCCCAGTGTTGGCACTACCTAAGGCAGTAACGGTTAAAGTCTTGGTGCCTAGGGTAATGGTTTGGCCTGTGGCGGAATAATTACCGCCATTATTAAAGATTAAGTCATAAACCCCGGCTGGCCCAGCGCCAGAGACATCAATGGGTCCCACAACGGACAATCCACCGGCTTGAACAGTATCTCCAATTTGGAGTGTCCCGGCGGTGATATTTAATAACTCGGCATTGTTGATGTCCATTGTACCGGTGCCTGTTGTGGTTGAGGCCACCGTAATACTCTTCACACCATTGGGTTTAATGACCACTGAGCCCGTCCCTGAATCGATGGTTCCAGCAATATCTATATTATTGGCAACAACCGTAATAGTGCCATTTGTGGATGATAGAGTATGCCCTGAAGCAATTGTGACATTTCCGGTTCCATTGGTGATCAAGTTTGCCGCCGTGGTTGCTGTGGTCGTGGGGCCTGCTCCTAAAGTAATATTGCCATTATTGGCTGTGGTTTGTAGAGTAATATTTGCGGCGGATAGTAAGCCAGTTGTTGTAATTGAATTGTCATCTAGCAACTGGAATAAATTCCCTGCAATACCTCGGGTCAAAGTCACCGGGCCTGTCTGTGTAATATACACATTCCCAGCTCCACCAGTTGTCACATGAAGTGAGCTTGCTGACGAAATGATATTGTTAACGGACGTTCCGAAATTTCCCGATCCACTTTGCAACCAAAGAGTGGTTGCGCTTAAACTTCCAGAAGATTCGGTAATGTTTCCAGGTCCTGAGCCACTTGCACTAATATAAATGGTATTTGTTGCAGTGATGTTGGCACCAAGAGCCACATTCCCAGGGCTGGTAGTTGTTTGCAATGTTACGTTACTCGCAGATACGACCCCTATGACAGAAAACGAACTGTTATTACTTAATTGAAATAAACTTCCAGCCGTGGATGCTCCTAAAACACCCCCTCCCACTTGGTTAATATACACGTTGCCTGTTCCACCGGTGTTGGCAGTGAGGCTGCTTCCGGCTGTTTGAATATTGCTTCCAGAGGTCCCAATCTCACCGGATCCACTATGCAAATTTATTGTTGTTCCGGATAACGTCCCGGATGTATATGTAATGCTTCCAGATCCATTGGCGCTAATATTGGTGGTAGTTCCGCCACCAATATTGGCGTTTAAATTAATGCTGGCATTGCTGGTGGTTCCTAAGGTAATGGTGCCAGCACCGGTGACGCTGATATTTCCATCAGCAGTGACTGTATTTCCACCAGTAATATTGACGGTGGTTGCTCCACCAGTTACCGTTCCGGTGTTCACTGTGTCTAAGGCATCAACGGTTAATGTCTTGGTTCCCAGGGTAATGGTTTGCCCCGTTGCAGAATAGCTGCCGCCATTATTGAAAATTAAGTTATACGCCCCAGCCGGGCCAGCACCAGAGACATCAAGGGGAGCAACCACCGTTAATCCACCTGCTTGAGCTGTGTCTCCAATCTGCAACGTGCCGGTTGTAATTCTTCCCAACTCAGCTGAATTGACATCAAATGTACCTGTTCCTGTTATGGCTGAACCCACCGTAATGCTGTTTGCCGCATTGGGTTTTAAGATTACCGACCCTGCTCCAGCATTGAGATTACCCGGGAAATCAACATCATTAGCTACAATGGTAAGAGTACCGTTATTTGATGACAAAGTTTGACCCGCAGATACTGTGACATTGCCGGTTCCATTGGTGGTCAAATTCGCAGCGGTGCCAACGCTCAGATTGGCACCAAAAGAGATACCCCCATTATTGGCAGTAGTTTGCATGGTGATGCTGGCAGCTGAAACTACCCCATTGGTGCTAATGGTGTTATCGTCCATCAGTTGGAACAACCCACCAACTGTGGATGTTCCCAAAGTAACGGCTCCTGTTTGGCTGATATAGGCATTGCCTGTTCCACCGGTGGTTACCGTGAGCGTATTCGCTGCCGATAGAATATTACTGCCGGAAGTTCCGATATTGCCGGTACCACTGACGAGATTGACGGTTGTCCCCGATAAGGTGCCAGAGGTATAGGTGATATTACCAGATCCATTGGCGTTGATATTGGTGGTGGTTCCGCCACCGATATTGGCATTTAAATTGATAATTGCATTACTGGTAGTGCCCAAAGTAATGGTGCCAGCCCCAGTAACGCTAATATTTCCATCGGCTGTAAGCGTATTTCCTCCAGTGATGTTAACAGTCGTTGCGCCTCCTGTGACGGTGCCGGTGTTTACGGTGCCTAAGGCATCTACGGCTAATGTCATGGTTCCTAAGGTGATAGTTTGGCCCGTGGCAGAATAATTGCCGCCATTATCAAAAATCAAATTATAAATCCCGGCTGGTCCAGCACCAGAAACATCAATGGGCCCAACGACGGACAATCCGCCTGCTTGGGCAGAATCTCCAATTTGGAGTGTGCCGGCGGTGATATGCAATAATTCGGCATTATTAATATCCATGGTGCCGGTACCGGTTGTGGTGGATGCTACTGTAATACTTTTCGCCCCATTGGGCGTAATGACCACTGATCCTGTCCCGACATCTATCGTCCCAGCAATAGCCACATCATTGGCAGTAATTTCCAGAGGACTATTTGTCGTTGAAATCAGTGCCCCCGATGCAATCGTAACGTTACCTGTTCCCTGAGTGATTAACGTAATACCATTCGCAGCGGTCAAATTTCGGTCTAGTGTGATGCTACCGTTATTCGCCGTGGTTTGTAAGGTAACACTCTGCGCATGCGTTATCGGGGCAGGGGCAGTGATACTAATATTGCCACTACTTTGAAGATTCAGAGTACCATTGATGTCTGTCCCGCCAATATTAGGAATGCTTATATTGCCATTATTGATAATGTAGGCACTTCCAAAATCCTGGAACGAAAGACTTGTGGTTGCCGTATTGATAAACTGGCCTGATGAGCCAAAATCATGATTACCAGGACCTCCACCTTGTAAATAGATACTACCTGCTGTTAGCAATTTACCCGATGCTAAGGAAAGCGTGTCGTTACCATTTGATAAATAAAAGAATTGACCTTGCGCTGTTACGTTACTGCCCAGGGTTATACCCCCACTTAAACCATATATACTAATTGTATTAAAAGAGAGATCGTTATTCCAAAGGGATAAATTATTTAAGCCTCTACCCTGTACGTAGAGCGTTTTGTTACTATTATTAGAAACACTCACAGCATTGTTTCCAGCAGAGAAGATCGTATCATATGCCGTAATATTAAAGGTTGTTCCGGCTCCCCCCGTATCATTAATATTGCCCCCCACCGTAATATTACTGGTTGCACTTGCGAGGGTATTTTTTAAAGTAATACCCCCGGGAGAGGTAATGTTATTCACTGCAATTGGACTATTATTTCCCCCGGTTCGAATCGTGACCCCATTGCCAGTGACATTGGTTAAGTTAATAGGTTGATTGTCAGCCGAAGTGGTAATACTCACAGCACCGGTGCTGGCATTGATATTTAATGTTTTGCCACCCAGGGTTGAAGTATAATCCGTGGCGCTAATATTACCATTGTTATACAGGTTCAGATTATAAAGACTGGTGAGATCGATATTTCCTACAACCGTAAGGCCACCTGACTTTGTGGTGTCGCCAATAGTCACTGTTCCTGCTGTTATATTGGCGAGTTCAGCCGAATTTACATCAAATGTTCCTGTTCCCATTGTGGCAGACGCCACGGTAATACTATTGTTGCCGTTGGGAGCCAATATAACCGTTCCAGTCCCAGCATTGATCACTCCAGCGATATCTATATTATTAGCAGCCAATGTAATAGTTCCATTGGTGGCGGATAGTGTTTGTCCTGAAGACACGGTGAAGTTTCCCGTACCATTGGTGGTTAAGTTAATACTATTGGTTGCAGTGGCATTTGCTCCAAGGGTAATACCAGTATTGTTAGAGGTTGTTTGCATAGTAATATTGGCTGCAGAGAGAGTTCCTGTTGTGGTGATGGCGTTGTCATTCAATAACTGAAACAGTCCACCAGCTGTTGATGCTCCTAATGATAGGGCTCCTGCCTGAGTAATGTATACATTTCCAGTACCTGCAGTGCTGGTATTGGCAGTAAGTGTTGCCACAGACATTTGGAGATTGTTGGTCGAAGTCCCAATATTGCCTGTTCCACTTGCAATGTCTAGAATTGATGCACCTATAAGCCCTGCTGATTGTGTAATATTACCCGAACCATTAGCACTTATATTCATGGTAAGTGTTGCAGTTACATTGGCCCCAAATGCAATATTGCCGTTATTGGCAGTGGTTTGAAGGGTTACATTTTTCGCCGACACAGTCCCAGTTGTGGTGATGGCATTATTATCCAACAATTGGAATAAGTTTCCGGCTGTTGATGCCCCCAGTGAAACGGCACCGGTTTGCGTGATATAGACGTTTCCGGTACCCCCTGTACTGGTATTGGCCGTTAACGTTGAGACAGAGGCCATAATGCTATTGGTTGAGGTGCCAATATTCCCCGTACCACTGGTTAAACTCAGGGTGGTTGCACTTAAACTTCCAGCGGACTCTGTGATATTGCCGGAACCATTGGCGCTAATTGTAATGGTGCTCCCAGTAACATTTGAAGCCAGGGCAACACTGCCATTTGCAGTGGTTGTAATGCTAACCGTTCCTGAGCCTGCATTGACCGTATTATTGATACTAGTAGTATTTCCCTGGAGAATAATATTGCCACCGTTTGATACCAAACTCCCGGTAGACTGAACAGTTAAGGTTCCGCTACCGTTATTATCCGCATCTGCCAAAAGCGTGATGTCGGCATTATGTGTGGTTACCGCTGCATTAATATTAATATTGTTATCGGCTTCCAGTTTTAGGCTAACACCTGTGTTGCCTGTTGCTGTGTCGGTGTCAAAAGCACTGTTAACAGTAATATCATTGGTTGCTTGAAGCCAAATACTCGAAAAACCGTTAAAGGCTCCTCCCGATTGTGGGTTGTACGTGACATTTGAGCCTGAATCATCCGTGAAAGATTCATCGGGAGATCCCCCTGGAGAGGTTGGTGTATTGAGCCCGGTATTGTCAATCACAATGTTGGTGGGATCAATTAAAATCGTTCCAGCCTGACCCAGATTTGCCCCACCCTTGGCTTGTCCTTGAAAGTAAACTGTATTTTTCGCGCTAACCTCAACAAATCCCCCATTTCCAGATTGGGATCCGCCGCTGGCATCAATCAATGACCCCGATCGAAAGAAGGTATTTTGATCAGACCAAATTTTAACGGCGCCTGCATTACTATCCTCTCCAGCCCCTCTCACCGAAGTGATACTGGCGCTTGTTAATAAGGTTCCCTCTGTAGAGGTTAAATTGATTGTGCCCCCGGTTCCCCCTTCTTGGCCTTCAGCAAGAATGGTCCCGTTTTGATCAACATAATTGCCTGAGAGAACTACCGTCCCACCATTTGGAGAAGAAGCCGAACCGCTGGCATTAATAATACCCGCATTCCGAACAATTGCACTGTTATCTTCCGCTTGCCCTTCTAATATAATGAGCCCATTGTTATTCTGGAGTCCTTGGGCAGTAATCTCTCCCGTGTTATTTACGGCATGATCATACAAGGCGTTGGCCAACTCTGCTTCAGCCTTAATGGTTCCACCAGAAGCACTGAGTGTACCTGAGTTGGAGATAGCATCTTGTGCTGCGACTACTTTGTTTTGAAGGGCTTCGTCAATGGTGACACTAATCTGAAGCATGTTGTCCTGGGTCATGGTCACCTGATCACCCACAGAAAGGTTAATTTGCCCTAAGGGTGCCGTAATGGTCCCACTGTTTGAAATTGCACTGCCACTAAAGGCGATATATCCACCTGGTTGGGCTTGAATGTTTCCCGCATTGATGATGGATGCGGAGACAGAATTGGGATCTTTGCTAAAGGTGAGCTTCCCATTTAAGAAATCACTGTTGGAGATTCCCAATGTAGTGGCAAAAAGCGACCCCACGTTTACTTGAGCTGATTGCCCAAAGATGATCCCGCTAGGATTACTGAGGAATACCTGGCCATTAGAATGTATGGCTCCTAAAATTTGGGAAGGATTGCCCCCCATCACCCGGTTTAAAATGGCAGATTGTGAGCTTGGGAGATTAAAATTAACGGTTTCGCCTTGATTAATGTTAAAGGTTTGGTAATTGGCAATGGATCGTGTTGCTTGGGTGGTGACATTTAAAGTGCTTCCAGCCTGGTTAAACTGAATATCCCCTGAGACCGATTGCATACCTGTGGGCAAGGCATAGGCAGATGAAGCATTTAAAACAATGAGTGTAAAAGCAGGCAAGGCCAAAGACGTTGCCAAATGAAAAGATTTCTTAGAGTTCAAAATGGCTGATAAGTCCGGTGGTGGTAAATCAAGGTTCTCTAAGGACAACACATCAGTCAGACTTTGGCCTTCATAAGAGAGTGAAAAGTTTTGCTTTAACCCACCGCCAATACAGCCAAAAAGCTCCGCCAAAGAGCGAAGCTCGTGCTTATAAAAAATTTGGATCTTATGCTTAAAGTAACCGATAAGACGGCCTTTACAAAAACAATCCTCAACAAGAGACCTTAAAAACATCAGCTAATTTCGTCCCCCCTTTCCTGGAAAAAGTGGAGACAGAATGCAAATACCGCAAAATAATCTTTAAACTGCGTGGAAAAACAATGCTTTTTAGCCCTTACCCCCTGCATATGATCGAGTATTTTCATACTATTTTCTCAATCTGCGAAGCATTATATTCATACGGATATATCGGATAAAACGAAAAGAGGCTTTAAAAAGGGGGGAATATACCGTTATATCAAAGTATATTCTTCCATAGCGATTCGCAGTAACCTCTATCCGTTGGAGATTTCAATGATAAGGGGAGCCCTTAGAAATGAGTTCAAGGCAAGGCTTTTAAAAGAGGACCCCATAAAGACACAAATCAAATGTGACTCTAGAACTTCAATGCGATGGCGGCAAGCAATGCAAATGCAAACAGACATAAAACACCTTTAACAATGGTTAATATTAAGCTATTGTTTAGGATTGACTGTCTTATAAGGGCATCTAGCCGTTAAAAATAACGCATCGCCAGAAATTCTGTTCCGGAGACATCGAAAAACGTTATTCATAGCCTTAGCATCGTTACAAGTGTTAAAAAAGCGATTCGCAATCGTCTGCATTACTTATATACGCCGCAAAACACGATAAATACCCCATTAAATTCATATAAGCACTTGTTTATGAAACGACACATTATGTTGATTTTGAGTATGATTTGAACTACATTCGATCCAAAGTTTTATTTCAAAAAGGGGATATTTTATAATGCAACCTGTTTCATTTTTGCCAGTTTTAACACAAGCCAAACGCTCTTCGACTCATCCCAAAACAACGCCTGCAATGTCCAACCCTCCTCAAACCAACGCACCCCGCTTTAGCAGTGAAAGAAACTGGCTTCATCGAACAGGACTTATTGGGGCCCTCGTAACAGGGGCTGGTATAATGACTACAGCCCCCAATTTCAAAGAGGTTTACCAGACACAAAATGCGATTGCAAAATGCCCCGATAAACGTTCAGAAAATATACCCTTTGGCGGAGCCAAAAAGCTTCCACCCGCCCCAAAAGATACCACTGTGATTGAAAATCTCCATGGACGTCAAGTAGCGGATCCCTTCCGTCCCTTGGAAAATCTGGATGCCCCTGAAACGGTGACTTGGTGGAAAGCCCAAAATCAACGAACCGAAGCCTTTTTAGCCAAAGCGGATGCCCTTCGTAAACAGACTATTCAATGGCATGAAGCCATCCGAAATTATACCCGAACCAGTATGGAATCCCGATATGGCAAGAATTACTTCTTTGATCGTCAGGCGGGGCTTGATCCTCAGCCCACTTACTATGTGCGAATAGGTGATAAAAACGCCCCACCCCAAGTCCTGATTGATCCCAATAAGCTCTCTAATGATGGTACTGTGGCCCTTGCAACAATGGATGTGAGCCCCAACGGGAAACTGGTCGCCTATACCGTGAGTGAGGCGGGGAGTGACTGGCAGACTATGCGCTTTAAGGATGTTAAAACGGGAAAAGATGTTCATGAAGAACTAACAGGGCTTCGTTTTACCGATGCCTGTTGGGATGCTGACGGTAAAGGCGTGATTTATGCAAAGCCACTACCCGAAGAAGAGGCCAATGGCGGCCAGCATTTTGCGATTTATCATCACACATTGGGTGAGGCGCAATCCAAGGACGTGCAAGTGTTTAAACGGCCTGATGTTGAGAACTCTTTTGTGGCTGCCTTGCGGATTGAAAAAGAGGATCCCTTTCTATTTGTGAATGTGGGGAGCGGTACCAATCCCGAAAATGGCCTTTATGTGAGGCGACCCGGTGAGGCAGCTTTTAAAGAAATTCTGGCCCCCAAGATTGCCGTGTTAACGCCTTTCCATCGAGACGGTGATACGTTGTATGCCACCACTGATCTCGGTTCACCCCGTGGCCGAATTGTCTCAATTGATATGAATCACCCGGATTCTGCCAACTGGAAAACCCTTGTGCCAGAAAGCAAAGACCCCGGCGATAAGCTGCAATCTGGCTTGGTTGCTGATGACAAGCTCATCGTGAAGTGGTCCAAGGGGGGAGCAGATGCGTTGGATGTTCGCTCACCGGATGGCAATAAAGTTGCAGATGTTCCCATTCCCCTTGGCTCTAGTGTTTATATCGGACAGGTTCGTCCCCAAGATAAGGACTTTCAACTCTCCATTGGCGGTTATCTCTCTCCAGGAACACGCTATCAATACAACGTGGCCCAAAACAAGCTGACGTTTGTAAAGAAAAGCGATATTCCACGGGACTTAACCGGCATTGCGGAAGTAGAGCGTTTGTATGCCACCTCCAAGGATGGGACCAAAGTTCCCATGTGGGTGATTAAGCCGAAAGATATGCCTAAGGATGGGTCCTCAGCGGCAGTCTTATATGGTTATGGTGGTTTCAATATTTCCCTGGAGCCAGGGTTTTCCTACAAAATAGCCCATTGGGTAGAAAACGGTGGCGTGTATGTGGTTGCTAACCTTCGTGGGGGCGGTGAGTTTGGTAAAGCCTGGTATGATGGCGGGCGCTTAAAGAACAAGCAAAATGTGTTTGATGATTTTGCGGCCTGCGCCCAAGAATTGTGTAAGCAAGGCTACACCCAACCCGCTCGACTTGCCATTAGTGGTGGATCCAACGGTGGATTGTTGACGGCAGCGACGTCACAGCAATATCCAAAGTTGTTTGGGGCGGTAATTTCTGCGGTGCCGGTAACGGATATGTTGCGTTTTCACACCAACAACTATGGCTCGGCCTGGATGTCTGACTATGGCGACCCCAGGAAGAAAGAAGATTTTGAGGTTTCCATCCAATATTCGCCGTTGCATAATGTACAATCGGCCAAAACGGTACAATATCCGCCAACGTTGATTAAGACAGGCGACCATGATGACCGGGTGGCGCCGTGGCATGCGTTTAAGTGGGCCGCCACACGACAAGATCAAGGGCATCAGAAGAATACGTATTTGCGGGTGGATGAGCGAGCCGGGCATGGCGCTGGCAAGCCGACCAAAAAGGTGATTGAGGAGTGTGCGGACGAATACGCCTTTTTAGTACGTACCCTCGGCCCCTTAAAACCCAAACCCCGTAAAAAAGCCTAATTAAAAAGGTTATTTTGCCCTTAATCATATTGAAACTCGCTGCAAATTCTGTTAATATAAGCTCGCTTCCGCTAGAAGAAAATTCCACCTTGTACGCTAGTGCCAATTCACTTTTGACACCGCTTAGACCTTTATAAAAAATTGGGGGACTACCATGTTTGGTTTTTTAAAAATTAAAGAGGAATTGTCAATAAATGATTTCACTTTAATTTTTATCAGGCTTTTAATTAATTTTAAATTTGATAATATTACTGAATATGCAGACGCTAATGTACTTAATGCGGAAGACGTTGATAAGATTATAAGACAAGCTTTTTACTTCCAACTTTTTATTTTTTATAATCTATTATTCGAATATATTCAAAGGAAAAATCTGAAAATCACGAGCGAAAAATTAGGTTATATATTTGGCTACAATTTACCACAAATAATGACTGAAAAAGAATTTTCAGAAGCTTCTATCGAGTCAAACATAAATAAGTTATTTAGTCTAATGGAGGATTTTCCAAATTCGTTTCACAATAGCAGCATTTTCCCTTATGATAATATAGAAACAGAAATAAATAAAAAAGGCATATATTTCTTTATTTGCGTTTATTTTGCAAGGACTATTTTTAAACCGAATCTAACTATAGAAACGGAAAGATTAAAAGATTTTGCGATAGTTGGTATTTTTCATCAAATATATAAAAGCCTTCATCAGACTTTTAATATAGCGCTTAAACAATACAAATTAACTTATAGTGACTGAAAATTGGCCAAAGCTGAAGAAATTAAAATATCAGATACAACTCAAGAAAATTTTAGACAACTCTTTGATAAAATTGTTGCAGCATTCGTCATTCCAGATGAAAAGAAAGAAAAAACAACAACAAAAAAAAGTGCTAATAAAGTAAAAAAATAGAAATGTAAATTCAAAATTTTACTGGGCACTAATCATTAAAAGTTGATTTTGGGGTGTGGGTTCTTTATCATTTGTAATCAAGTACTACTGCAATAATGCACTGGGTAATCGGGACCATGCCAAACCACAGCCCCTTTAAACTATTTGCCTTCTCCACCTGGGATATTGTCCCGGTGCTGTGTGGCCTTGGGCATCTGGCCTATGTCATCACCATGTTCTTGGTGTTTCCTCATGCCCCGTGGTGGCTGCTGCTGCTCATGGGCTCGGTGTATGCCGTCAGCATCTCCTGGAATATCAACAGCGTCTCGCACAACTTTATCCACAACCCCTATTTCACCTCCCGCTTCCTCAACCGGCTCTTTAGCCTGATTGAATCCCTGGCCATTGGGTTTTCCCAAACCTTTTATCACTGCGTGCATATGCGTCACCACGTGGGCAATAGTGATGTTCAGGATGAAACCGGCGATACCATTGATTGGCTCTCGATTTATCGCTATGGCCAAAATGGTCAACCTGAAAACGTGTGGAAATACACGTTTTATAGCTATTTCCGCGATGATCCGGGTGAGACCCTGGCCGAGCTGAAACAGAAATATCCCCAAGATGTGGCCTGGGGGATCTTCGAGGTGGTGTGTTACGTATCCCTTGTGATTTTGGGCTTTCTGCTGAACTGGAAATTTATGCTCTTTCTCATCCCCTTTAATTATCTGGGCAATTGCCTGTCGTCCCTCAACGGCTTTTATCGCCATTATGGCGGCAATCCCGATGTGCCCATAGCTTGGGGCGTAAGCTGTTATGGGAGGCTTTATAAGTGGCTCTGGTTCTACAACGGCTATCATGCCGAGCATCATTACCGTCCCCGGATGCATTGGACCAAAATGCGTCAGTTTCACCAAGAAATTGCCGAAGAACAGAAAAAAGCGGGCGTGCATGTTATTTCCAATGCCCATGCCTTGGGGTTTCTTGAGCCACGCCTAGCCAAAAGTTGACTCAACTGGGGAATTTTTCCAAAGTCTGGATGCACTATAACAATCAGTAGTGATGGTGGTTATTCTGCTCTGAAAGAAGGATCCGACTGTTATGCTGCAAACCGTTGTGGTGCTGATGGCTTATCGCAGGCCTTGGGATTCACGTGTTTAATCTGACCGCCGTTTTGCTCTTCCATGAGCATCTGGGGCTCAGTGTCTGGGTGGGAGCCATGTTTATTACTTGTGGTGTTTTAGGGTTGGCCTCCAGCACCGAGAATCGGAGGTAACTCCTGTATCCTCCCTTGAACTCGCGAAAACAGTGCTGGCAGTATCACAAATCCCTTAATCGTTACGGAAGAAATGTTTAAAGAGCTCTTTGGTTAAGTAGAAGTCGACTTTTGCGCCCAGTTCTTCCGTGGAGTGCATACTCACGATGGCGGCACCGATATCAACGGTTTTGGCGTTGGTACCCGCTGCAATCATCGGGCCAATGGTAGTGCCTCCCATTACGTTTTGATTGTCTGCCATCATCTGTAGGGGAATGTTTGCCCGAGCAGCGATGTCCTGCACAATCCCAATACCTTCTGGGGTAGTGGCATAAGCGCCATTGGAGTCAACGGTAATGGCCGGACCGCGTCCCATATGGGCAATATTGTCGGCATCATAAAACTTGGCATGGGGTGGAATCGAGGCATGGGCCACGTCAGCCGAAAGAATAATACTATGGGTTAAGGCATTGTCCCGAGCGTCTGATAAGTTGGTTTTGACACCTTGTTGCGCTTTAACAAGTTTTCCCGCAACGGTTTTAACCCATTGTGAAGTGGCACCGCTTCGGTTGAGGCGTCCCACTTCCTCGTTGTTAAAGAAAAAGGCAATGCTGGTCTTTGGAGGTGGTTCTTTCTGAGCAGAGGCTTCTAAAATCCCCCGCATTGACGCATAACACATGGAGCGATCATCATGGCCTTGGGCCAAAATCATGCTGTTATCAATCCCAACATCCGTCCGAGGTTTGGTTGCTGGGAAGAGATACAAGTCAGACCGGCTGGCTTTGGTGAGGTCAATGCCATGTTGTTTCAAGGTCGCAATGACATTTTCAGAGATCGTTTCGTGAAGGGTATCGCCTTGCACGGTGCTAATACCCACCACGGGATTTAAATCTTTTTCCTTATCAATGGGACGCCCCTCTTTATTCATCTTGGGATTCACGTGGATGGCCTCGACGGGAATAATAATCGAGGGCGAGTAAAGACGCACCGTTTTTAATTTTTGTTGGGGAAGATGGGTTACAGGATCCAAGACAGGCTTATTATCTGCATCCAACACCGGTTCATAAATACGGCCAGCAATCCCCAGGGGGCGGTTAAACCATGACATCCATGTGCCACCGCCATGGATTTTGGTTTTGAGCTGGGCCACGCCATTGGATTCAATCAGCGCGTTGGGCTTTAAAGCCAATTGTGGGCTATCCATGTGGGCTCCCACGATATTAAATCCGGTTTTAGTGGGTTTATTTTTGCCGATGGTCACCAAGGCAAGAGATTGGCCGTTATTAAAATAATACTTTTCACCAGGCTTAACAGATTTTGGATTTTGTGGAAAGGGTTTAAACCCGCGTTGTTGGGCTGAAGCTAAAATGGTATCCAACGTGAGGGGCGCACAAACGGCCTTATGCAGAAAGTTTGCATAGGATTTACCGTAATCTTGCACCGCTTGGCGTTCAGCAGGAGACATGCTTTGGAGGGCATCCGGCGGCACTTTTTCTCCAGAGAAACGCAAAAGAGCCGGATAAAATCCCATAGAAGAGGACTTTATCTGGGTGTTTCCCCTTGTGCCTGTTTTTGGGGATGGTAAACGTCTAACGTTTGGTAAAACTGCTGGTGGAAAAGTTGAAACTTTCATAAAAATGCCTCCTCCTCACTAATTAGGGCAAGGTATCACAAAGCATCCCGTCTCTTTGGGGTTTGTAATAGAAATTTACAAATTATGATTTTAATTGCAAGATTTATCACGCCAAAACACTGGCCTGTTTTGGCAATCGAATTTATATTTTTAAATGGATTGCATCATCAATTCAGTAACAAGCTTGCTAAATGCGGCTGGATTTGGAAGCGGACTTCCTTCAGATAAAAGAGCCTGACCATATAAAAGTGATGCATAATCATTCAGCCTGGCATCGTCTTTATTGGCCTGAAAAAGGGTTTGTAATTTTTCCATAATGGGGTGATTGGGATTAATTTCTAAAATCCGCTTTGTGTGGGGAACTTCCTGATTCATTGCTTTTAGGAGTTGCTCCATTTGGGGTGTCATATCCGAGGGGTTACTCACCAAGCACGACGGTGAATTGGTAAGTCGGTTGGAAAGTCGTACCTCTTTCACGTCATTTTCTAATTTTGATTTTAAAAATTCTAATAAAGAGTGATAGGTCTGTTCTTTTTCCTGAAGGGCTTTTTCAGCTTCTTTTTTTTCTTCTTCCGTTCCAAGTTCAACAGTGCCTTTTCCCACCGACTGGAGGGATTTCTCGTCAAATTCCATTACGGATTGCACCCATAATTCATCAACGGGATCGGTGAGGATTAAAACTTCATAGCCTTTTTCTTTAAAAGCCTCTAAATGAGGAGAATTCTCAATCTTCGCCCGAGACTCGCCAGTCATATAATAAATGGTGTCTTGCCCAGGCTTCATCCGATCAACATACTCTCGCAGTGTGGTTAAAGCGGTTGCATCATGGGTAGATTGAAAGAAACTAATTTCGGTTAACGTTTGGCGATTCTCATAATCTTCGTACAACCCTTCTTTCATTACTCTGCCAAATTCATTCCAAAAAGCGAGGTATTCTTCTTTTTGGGTTTTTCGCATGTCTTCAAGGCTACTTAATACCTTTTTAACCAACCGCTTACGAATGGCTGTAATCTGGCGGTTTTGCTGTAAAATTTCCCGGGAAATATTTAAGGATAAATCCTCGGAATCAACCACCCCTTTGATAAACCGTAAATAATCGGGCATCAACTCCTTGCAATCATCCATAATGAAAACGCGTTTCACATAAAGCTGAATACCCCGATGTGCATCTCGATAAAATAAGTCCATGGGAGCTTTTGCAGGGATAAATAGTAATGCTTGGGCTTCAAAGGTGCCTTCCATTTTCATGCGGATATTGCGGAGCGGATCGTTCCAGTCATGGGAGATATGTTTGTAAAACTCATTGTATTCCTCGTCGCTGACTTCTGATTCCGGTCTCGTCCAGATGGCTTTCATGGAGTTTAATGTTTGACGCTCCACAATGGTTTTGGTTTGGCCCCCTTCAATGGGTTTGCCTTCGGCATCCCGCTCTACTTCTTGGTGCTCAATATCCATTTGGATGGGATAAGCAACGAAGTCAGAATATTTTTTAACAATATTTTGAATCACCCATTCATCCGTGTAGTCATGAAGACCATCTTCAGAATCGGCTTGCTTCAGATGCAGTGTAATGGTTGTGCCATGGCTTGGGCGATCAGTGTCTTCGATGGTGTAGGTTCCATCACCACTAGACTCCCATTGGGTTGCTGTTGGTTCTCCGACCCGTTTGGTCACCAAGGTTACTTTATCGGCCACCATAAAGGTTGAATAGAATCCCACCCCAAATTGACCAATCAATTCTGGGGGCAACAGTGAGTCTTGGCTTTTGTTTTCTTTCAGTACATTGATGAATTCACGGGTTCCTGATTTGGCGATGGTCCCAATCAGATGAACCACCTCCTCACGAGACATCCCAATGCCGTTATCCTGAACGGTAAGGGTGTGGTTATTTTTATTCACTTCAAGCAAAATACAAGGGCTATCCTCAGTCTGCGTAATTTCTTTATTGGTCAACGATTCAAATTTGAGCTTGTCAATGGCGTCGGAGCTGTTTGAAATGAGTTCTCTTAAGAAAATATCTTTGTTGGAATAAATAGAGTGAATCATTAAATCCAACAGTTCTTTGGTTTCCGCTTGAAATTCATGGCGTTCAATGGTTTTTGACATCGGATAACTCCTCAATACAATCTCTAGATGACTATCACAGTATTGTTATTTTGCAATAAATCCATGGTGAACTCAATATTTTAAGGTTATAAATCAGTAAAAACTTTATCCAATATGTTTTGGCAACAAATAAGATTAAAGTTTATTGGGGTAATGAATCTGTAATTCTTTGTCTGAAAACGCTATAATGTGTTGCTCTTGAAGCTTCTTCAGGAATGAACGGGCTTCTTTATATTGTTTTTTACCAGCGCCAGAAATAATCCCTTCTGGAAAATCCTGACGTTTTAATGGCAATATAAAGTGAGGTAAGTATCGTGGTGCTAATTTTTTGTTATCTACCTTTTTTTGTAACGTTGCAAAAAGACTTTTTGATGTTTCTGTTGAATTTTGCGGTAAGAGAATGATGGAGACAACTTTTTCCGTATCTTTCCCAGGTGGTGTATAGGCAAAAGTTATGGCATCTTTAATCGGTAAAAATTCTTTGAGACGGATATCAAAATCTTCAGGAGAGAGAATTTCACCATTACGTTTGATAATTTCTTTGCTTCGGCCCACAATTTTTAAATTTCCATGCTCATCGAACTGCCCAATATCGCCGGTTTGAGCCCAGCCATCCGGTTTAAAGAGTTCATCAATTTGTTCTTGTGATGCTTTTAAATAGGGGGTTCCTAAACTGGGGGTGTGGACCCAAATTTCACCTGCCCCTTCTGGAGATGGATTTCGAAGTTCTAAATTAATAAAGGGACTAATGGGTTTTCCCACATGACCGTATTGCCCAGTTTTATTTAAAAAGGCAATGCCAATTTCTGTCATGCCATAACCTTCCATTGTTTTCAACTGGGAGTTTGCAGCTTTAAGTTTTTGAAACAAATCAAGGGGAAGTTTTTCACCGCCAGATATTAAAACCCTTACCGATTTAAAGCTTTCTTCAAGGTTGCTACGATTGAGCATTCTTTTTAAAATTCCAGGAATAATAGGGAATAGTGTAATTTTTTCTCTTTTGAGGGCATCTAGCATTTTATCAGGTCTTTTTCCCCCCTCCATCAGTGATGGTAGTAACGTAATTTTTGCCCCAGAGGTTATTCCAAGGAGAAAAACGCCAATCCCGAATATATGAAAAAAGGGTAATGCCAGAAATAAATTATCTTGTGAGGTAATGGGGAGAACATCTTGTGTAAACGATTTTAAATAGTGATTGGTATGAATTAAGCTGGCATGAGAAAGTGGAACGCCTTTGGGCATCGCAGTTGTTCCTGAGGTAAAGAGCACCATAGCCTCTTGATTCGGCTGGGGCGTTAAGTTTAATTCACTTTCCTTTAAAGGTTCAAAAGCAAGCAGAGATTTAAAACCGTTGGTGTCTTTAGAGGTAATAATTTTTAAGCCAGCTGCTGAACGGTCAATCATAAATTTTTTGAGCTGAAGATTGGCTTTTGTAAGACGAATTCTTTGAGAGAGGTTGGGAATATATTGAGCGGCTTGGGCTAAACTTTTAACAGCTTTATTAACAACACAATAACGAGAGGCTTTTAAACGATCAAACTGACTAAAGATTTTATCTTTTCCCACAAATAAGGCTTTAATATCAGAAACATCAATCATATGAGCTAATTGAGGCCCTTTAGCTAAGGGGTCCATTAAAGCAATATTGTTAATTGAAACAACAGAAGCGCCTAATGCTAGGGTGGCATAAAACAATTGTACAAATTCTGGTGTATTGGTTTCTAAAGCTGCAACTCGATCGCCAGCTTTAACATGGTATTGTTCTTTCAGCGCTCTGGCAACGCGTAAAACGCTGGTATAAAGATCTTGATTTGAAACTTTATAGGTGAGTTCACTGTTCGATTGAAAATTTTGAGCAACCTCAAGGGCCAGTTCATCAGGCAACTTTTCCGCTCGGCTTTTGAGTTGAACGACCAGGTTTTCTTCAGGGCCGTAAGTAAACTGTTTTTCCGCAGCAAAACGAATCCGGTTGATGGGATTTAATTTAGGCACATATCCTTGAAACTGTGACCAAGGCCTTGAAGAAACGGGACTTCCTAAGCCGAATATCCCATTGGAGTTAGATGTTATTTTGGGTCGGTGTTGCCGACGTGTTGTGGTGAGATTTGGCAAAGATGAGCCAATAATGCGCATGGGATTAAACCTTGTTGAGCAACCTAAACGAATTCTCATTCAAGATAGCAAAAACAAAGCGGTTTGAAAGTAAGTTTTTGAAAATCAAGCATGATTTATGAATAAACTTTACATTTTGAACATTGGAATAGATTTTACACTATATTTTTTGTATTCTTTTTGGGTCAAAATACTGAACATTTATTTTCTGAGTTGATCTAAGAATTGAGGATTGGCAGATCATGCAAATTACAAGGACATCTTCATCAACGGTTTCTCGCCTAAATCAACAGGCAAATTTGCTCCGTTTTCAAGGTGATATAAAGCGGGCAGTTTCGGTGGATGTTAAACAATTTAAAACACCCAAACCATCAAAAATCCGGATGAAGATATCGGGCTATATCAATCGAACATTAATGTTATATGGTCTCGGTGGTGTACCGGGTTTAACAAGAATTAGCGCCATTGATTTTCCCAAAGCAGAAGAAGAAAAGCTTGTCTCAGTCGTCAATCCCAATCATGCTTTTTTTATTGGCCCAAACCATCCAGAATTTTTAACAGATTGGATGGTGGACAAAGAATTATCGCATCGTTATGCCCCTGAAATGGCTTGTTGGGCGAATATGGGAATTGTTAACGGGATGGGACGTATCGCTCAATATTTGTGGTTACGACAAAACCTAATTGCCAATGTCCCTGGGGGTGGTGGTAAGGAGTACTCTGTCCGCTGGGCACTAAAAGGGAAAGGTGTCTTGCTACATCCTGAAGGCATGGTAAATTGGACAGGGGATAAAGTTCATCAATTTTTTGATGGCACTGTGGATATGTCCTTTGAAGCTGCAAAACGATCTGCTAACGCCAATGGCAAACCCGTTTATATTGTGCCAACTGTGTATAAACAACAATTTGTGGGAGATGTTTCTCAAGGGTTGCAAAAGGAAATGGCAAAGGTTGAAAAACAATTTCAACTGCCAGTAAGCAAAGGCTTATCTGTTGTTGAACGCTTTGCTGAAATCCAAAAAAATATTTTGCGCCGAAAAGAAGAAGAATTTTTAGATAAAAAGCAAAAGCCAGCGGCACCGATAATAGGCCAAAACTTTTTTGAACGGC
>JANWIO010000059.1 GCA_025449835.1 Vampirovibrionales bacterium | reverse complement strand
GTGGGAGCGTTAGAGCAATCCTGATCTTTGATGATGCTCCTTATCTTATAAGGGTTTCAGACGGTGGGTCTTTGTTTTGAAGGTGGCTATGTTGATAACTTTGATGATGCTCCTTACCTTATAAGGGTTTCAGACTAGGCCGTAAAGATCTACAATCATATCTAGCTCTTTACTTTGATGATGCTCCTTACCTTATAAGGGTTTCAGACGTCACCCCACCGGGAGACCCCTCAACAGAACTCTACTTTGATGATGCTCCTTACCTTATAAGGGTTTCAGACCAAACTCTTGCGCTGTTTGACGTGTAGTAGTATCTTTGATGATGCTCCTTACCTTATAAGGGTTTCAGACTGAAATCCTAGAAATTGTTAACCGACGGATTACCTTTGATGATGCTCCTTACCTTATAAGGGTTTCAGACCTCATTTTCCTTGTATATTCAGGGTTTTTAGCATTGGCCTTTTAAAGAGTTGAGAAAAGTTTATCCCTAAAATCTGAAAACCCTTATCAATCAAAGCATTTTCATAAAACAAACCCTTGCAAGTTACAAAAATCTTCTTAACCCTTATAAGGTAAGGGCTTTCGCCTTATTCTTTTCTCAAAGTACAAAACACACAGTTAGATGTGTAATATAAAAGATTTGGTAAGGAAGCAACTTTGTCCATACACGTTACGTGCTGGGTTCGGGACTCAAAGGAAGAGTTTCCAATAAATGGCCCAGAGCTTGTGGCTCCAGAAGGAACTATAACAGTTTAGCCATTAAAACACAATGCCGCTTGAATTGATCAAAGGGTTCTTGCCGGTTCGTTCAACTTTAGGGTAGCAACTTTCGCATAGAGGATAGATTAACAGGCTATCCCGTTTACCTATTATTTTCTGCGCTACCAGACGCTTTCGTAATGTTTTCAGGAGGCTAGGCGGCAATTGTACTTCAAAAACTGAATATTGGACCCTTTCACCATATTGTTCAAGCACTTTGACAAGGCGATTACGATGTTTGTCATCCTCAATATCATAACAAATCAAGTACCTCATGGTCTGGTATAAGCCTTATATGCTTCAATCTCTTGTGTCAATGATTTCCCAAATAACCTTGTATCAAGCTCTAGCGCTTTTTGGTATGTCAGTTCTGTTTCAAACCGTCCTGAAGTATGGTTGTCTACCTCAAAGTTTGTATACCACTTCTGAATAAATTTCTTGAAACCTTCACTATTCAGTTTTATGCTGTCGTCTACCCGTTCAAAGTCTTCCAATGACAATTCATTCCTATTCAATATCGTTAGGATGAATTTATCGACCAAGAGGGGTCTCCATGGCTCCATCAAGTCACAAACTAATGAAGGACGGCCGTAATAGTTTTCATGAAAAAAACCTAAATAGGGATCAAGACCGATCAATGTTGTATATGAGAAAAGGCGACTGAATAGGAAAGTATACCCAAGACTCAAAAGCGCATTGACCGGATCAGCTGGGGGGCGTTTCGAGCGTCCGTTGAAGGAAAAATCAGTGTTTTTAAGTTGCTTGGCTAGTTCTTGAAAATACAAGCGACTATACGTCCCTTCCACCCCACGAAGTGAATCAAGAGATTCAATTTTATTCCAATCAATATTTGGGTTAAATCGGTGTTTTTTTCTAAAACTGTCTAAAACCCATTTTTGGTTTGTTATTTTTCCTAGCACAAACTCTTTGGCAAACTCCAGACGCCGTTTGTCATCCAGGTGGATTTCAGCTTGTGCTTTTCGGATAAAGAGGTTCTTAGCTGGATCAAAAATGAGCGAACCATGATACTGGCCAGAACCGGATAAAAAATGAATATTAATTTTGTGCTTTTGACAAAGTTGGATTACGGGAGAAGTTAATGTGAGCCCACCGAAAACCAGAATCTCATTTACTTTAATGGCAGGAATTTTCTGAATTTGTTCCTCTCCCCGGAACAAGCGAAATAAGTCGCCATATTTTTTTAAAGAGTAATCCTCTTTTGCGTAAAGATATAAGGGGACACGCTCCAAACCATCATATCGCATTTAAAATTCCTCCTGGTCTGCAAAATCTGAAGAAGTCTTTCTCAACTCATCAAAGAAAACAGGTGGAAGGCAGATTTCGAAAAACGTACACTGTCGGCAGAGCAGATCATTTCGTTTTTGGAACATATTTGGATTTCCAGATTTCAGCTTGTTTTTGAGTTCAGAGAGCAGGTTGAGAGTTTGTTCCCGTAATAGTGGAGTCAAGGGAACAGGCACCCTTTGATGGCTGGTAATGCTGTATATAACTCCTTCTGGAATATCCTTTTGATACTGTTTTTCCAGACAAAGCGCTTGGAGACAAAGCTGAACCTGATGATGGAAGTGTGGCCCTTCGGCAGGAACGGAACGTTTGTATTCTATGGGAACAATTTTCCCTTCAGGCCAAAGCTCAACCATATCCGCCTTACCGGTTAGGTAGAGCATGTCATGGGAGAGTGAAACATCCGTTTTCTGAACAATTCCTTTTTCCCGGTAACGGCTTTGTTGCTCATGAACACTCAAATGGCCTGCAATGCTATCCTGATAAACCGTATTCTTTTGTTCAAAATTTTCCAAACCTGTAAAGAAAGCATATCCTGCCCATTGGCAAAATGCATAATCAGCAACCCAGGAAACAGGTAGAAGTGGGTTTTCTTCTTCAAACATGGCTTACTTAGGCTACTCAAGAAGGGACTAATAAAACAATCAACACAAGGGGCAGGTAAAAATTGCCTTTTCATGGAAACTTCTACTGAAATAGCTTTTGCTCCAGACGTTTTTGATAGAACTGACTCCAGAAGTCTGCATAAGAAACTTGTTTTTGATTGATATCTTTTGCACCTTGCATATCTTCCGATTCGTTCTCTGGATAATACTCGATATCGTTCGAATGCCTACCAGTGTTTTTGGCTTTTTGAGTCTTCTCTTGCTGCTTTTTGTATTGCTGATGTTCTTGGCTACCCTTGGCTTCTCCAGGCAATGAACTCCTATCTCGAAAAGCCTTGACCTCCTCTTCCCGCACAAAAAGCCAAGCTCGTCCAATGTTAAGGGCTGCTTGGGCATCCGCATGTGCTTTATGGTCACAATACAAACATTGAAACTGATCCTGGGTCGGTCTATATTGTAATTCCTGGTTTAGCAGGCTTACCAAATTTTTACGGGCTGTCTTTGTTAAATTCTGAAAGGATTGTCCATTTTTTAGAATTTTATCTATTTCTTCGGTTAAATCAGTCTTTTTTAAAGAGAGCAAGCTACCGTCAGGACGTTTCAAAGCATAATTTCCGTCCGTTTTATGGAGGGTTGAGAATAGGATTTTGGATAGAGCATCCTTGCTATTGATTCTGCCACAAGCAGAACAGGTTTGAGAGGTATGTTGAGCTATTACTTTTGCTAAAATCCCCTTGCGACAGTTCGTCAAAAGATCTCCTTTAGCTGGATATAAACCGACTTCCTGGGCCTTTCGGATTAAAGCATCCTCCAAGCGGGTATACTGCTGGAGTGTCATATATGTGTTCGAGCCTCTCCTTCCAAAACCTCTGGACAAATCTTCAAATACAATTAAGGCGTTATGAGACTTAGCAATATCCAAGAGTTGGGCTACAGCATTGTTAATCATCTGATCAGCAACATGTTTCCCACGGTTACTATCCACATTGACTTGAGCAGAACCTATTTTCTGTTGCTGTTTGATTTTCTCAGCCCATTTTTTCTGAATAGCATAATGATCCACACCAATTTGTATCCCCATCGATGGATCTTGTCCATTTTCAACATCTACAAGTAATGGATTACCATCCAAATCAAGTAATCTGGCAACCAGAGGAATTTTCTCACCCCGATCCACTCCTAAAATTGTTTGATATTGCCATCTTTTATCATCCAGTACCCCATGTTCTGCCACCTTCTCAAAAGCAATGGCAATATAAAGTCCTTCTTGCTTGCGATATTTATTTCTTAGCCTTTCATCTTTCAAGTCAGTTGCAAGGCTTTGCTCAATGACACGAGCATTCATGAGTCGAAATTTGCCCATCTCTGTTGAGGATGCTAAAGGGAATATTCTGTTCCACAAATACCGTTGTCCTTGACGTTCACCAAAGATTAACGGAAGCCTGATAATAGCTTCTTCAGTAAAATTCACTTCCATGGGCGATAAAACTGTTGTGTCATTACCTCCATCCTTCCAAAAACCATACCAGCCGGGGGATAGGCTGGTCAGATTAACCCGTTCATCAACATTTAAAAGAAATTTACATTTTTTCTCTTTTTTCAGGGGTTGGAGCAGCAAGTAATATTCCGGTACATTCTTTTCAGAGATATAAATTGAAAGGATTGCATCGTACTGAAGAGAAGTTTTTCCCGTTTTCCCAGAGGATGAGAACCCAACAACCTCAAATGTTTTTCGTTCTAATTTCTTTTTGAAAGGGTCTCCTCTGAGCAATCCGTACAAATCTTTGGCTTGAGAGATAACCTCCCAATAAAGCGTTTTCTGTTCCTCACTTGTCGTATCCAAGGATGGATGGAGGGCTTCGAGAAGAAGGGTTGTCTTGGCTTGATACCATTTGATAAGTTGCTGATACGACTGAATATCCCTATTTTCCTTATCATTCTGTTTTTGTTTCTGATAATGAAATTTCAGTACACCAATCTTTTGGTCAATACGCTTCAGTGTATTTATCAACGCTGTTTTCAAGGGCTGGTTCTTTTGCTTATACTCATAAAATAGCCAATTTCCAATGCGTTCGGTCGCTTTGAATTGCAGAGGTTGTTTTTGGGATTTTTGCTTTTCATCTTTTCTTTTCAAATAGAGGCGTTTAGGAGGGGATATATCATCAATATATTCTGGTAGTTTTTTCCAAATAACCCGAGGACTGTGACGTTTTAAAAAATTATGAAACATACCATCGGTCAACTGTTCAAGATGAACATGCCAGTTAGCTTCAAGGTCAGCAATCAATTGTTCAAACTTTAGTCCAAGTTCTTCTTCCGTATATTGAAAACGACTTTGCTCTTTTTCAATGATGGGAAAAGAGGGGTAGCCTTTTAAACGCTTTAACTTAGGCAATGCTTCCTTAAGTTCTTTTCCATACTCTGGGTGTTGCCAACAGGTTTCATTCAGCCAGGTATTATAAGTAGAGACAAGTCGATTATAAGCGTCAATATCATCTCGTCCATTAATAGATGAAAGCAAGGAGAGGTTCAAGGGTGAAACTTGGTATTTGGATAACCCATATTTCAGGCTGTTGGAATCAATCTGCTTATTATTATGTTCAATCGTTTTTTGAATAGACTCCTTGACGGAATAATATTTGTCCAGGAACCCCGCTAAATCCCTAGCTGCAATTTGCCGAAGTGAATCGCCAACAGAACGTTCCCATTGTCTTTTTATTTTTGGTAATTCAAAGGGTTTTAAGCAATTTTCATAACTATTTTTCGTTTTACTACCAGTAATGTATTTAGCAGAGAAATGGTTTGATAATGGCTGGGCTTTAAACTTTTTAATATCAAACATAGTTTTAGAAGAATCGTTAACATCCTTTTTGTCAGATAGTTTAATACCACGTTTGTGGGTTTCTTCGATGCATCTTGCAAAATAATAGCGTTTTGGCTTTTTACTCTTATCCTGAATTGGGTCATAATAATGAACATAAAGAGGTTTTTGACATTCTTGGCAACTAAAGGGAGTAGAAATTACCTCACCTTCTTCAGTGGTAAAACGGCTTATATTCGTTCCATGCTTTTCAGCATACTCAACTTCCTGTGCTTCCTGGATATAGAAGGCTTCATTTTGTTGAAAGTCTTGCCAAATGTCTTCCATCACGGAGTGGCGTGCCAATCCGAAATCACTCAATAAATCCTTTAGAAGAGCAATATCCTGTTCTCGGGCTGGAAATGAAAATTTTTGATTTACATCTACAAACCTGGGATTGGTTGGATCAGCAACCCGAACTACGACGGTTCGACTACTCTTAACAGGTTGCCCTTTCAGGTTGGTATTTAGAGATTGTTGCTTATGTGTCTCATAAAGCGTTTTATTAATACTTTTTCTTCTTGAAGAAACTTTAGTTTCCTTGACCATTTTCATTTGCTTTCACCATTGAATCAACACTCTTCCAAGTATCAGTATTCAAGCACAAAGCATGCCAACCTGCATCCTCAGGAGGACATGAAAACCTAGTTAAAACTGTTTCCTCGCTCTACACAAGAGATTTCAACCTGAATCAAAATATCATCAACTATTTGTTGTTTACTGCTTTTTGTTTATTCATTTATCTGTTAAATGACTATTAACTTTACAATTCAAAACAAATCAATAAATTTATTTGTTTACTGAAGAGCTTGTTGTAACATGACTGTCGTAAAAGACATAAATTGTTTTTTGTTATAAATGTAATATTTATACAGGAGAGACGTTCTATGAAAGGAATCTTAAGAGAATTTCGACCCAAAGCTTTTTTGAGACAAATTGATAAGTCGCTTTTGCAGGAGCTTGTGAAGACAATGGGTGTTCCTGATGACAGCGAGTTTTACCAAGCCCTTGAGCAAGAAGGACACAAAGCTCTTTATGACCAATACGTTGCGTTGCCTTCTGAAATAAAAGGGAAATGTGATATTTGCTTCACTCAAATCAATGACTTGGCCTGTGATGAAGGCTTAGAAAATATGATACTCATTGCAGACAGTCTCGGAATCCCACGTCATGATGTATTGCCACTGAATCTTTCCGCAACACTCTATCTAAACCACCCTATGGGATTTACAATGGCCCGACGTCGGCTCAGACTCAATCACCTGAAAGGCTATTCCGAATATCTTGGTAAAAGCCCCAAAAACTCTATTATGACTGAGGAAAAAGAGTTTGAACTAAAACAAGCCATTCTAGGCCACATTAAGGGTAAAGAGCTTGGGGAAAATATTCATACTGAAACTGACTTCGATGAAGAACACGGTACTTTAACCATGGTAATCACCAACGAAGACTACCTTAGGCCCATTAAAGAATTTCAACAAGGCATCCTCTCAGAAATGCCACGGCGACCCATTTTTGAATCAACCCTTATTTACTTTCCAAAAGAAGGTAAGCTGAAAATCAAGGCAAAACGTAAGGATTTTGAAGACATTACACGCCAATGCTTTGCCGCCGTGTACTTAGAAGACGCTTATTTCTTCGAACAAGAGAACTCAAAAATCATTCTGAACCTCCACCGACTGAAAACATTGAGGCAATTTGAAACCAATCCGATTGATAAAATCGTAAATGTTGCTATTGTTGGATTTCGGGGGAAAGTCTCTCCCACAAATAAAACGACTTTCGAGTTGCGATTCACGGGAGATGTTGAGGAAACCTTAAGGGCCAGAAACATTGATCCAAACTTAATGGTAATCCAAAAAGCATGGATTCAATTTACCTTCCTTCAGGATAATGGAAGAACAAAGAATAGAACCATTACGCTATCACAGACAAACACTACCAATTTAAATGACACACAAGTTGACTGCTGTATTGAAAAAAACTTATTTCAATGGGGGATTATGATTGGAAAACAACAACTTTTACCATTGCTGGTTTGAGTCATTGCCCCTTAACCCCTTAAACCAGGAGGAGTTTACAAAGCTGCCTGAAGAGGTAAGGCAATTTCTTGAACAAAATCGTCTTTTGAAACCATTGGTGTTCAAACATTATGACTGCTTTGAATGCTATGAACAATGCATTTTACCGGTAGAATATGAGGATAATAAGCCCTATTTTTCCTGTCCAACAGGCTTTCTTCGGGGCTTACAATGGATTGATAAACGCTACATCAATGGTTTTCAAGTCGATTTTGACCGACTCCTTATGCTGCTCAAAAATTCTGTAAGTGCAACCATATATGAGGATGCATCCTGCTCACCATGGCATACCTTTGGGCTTATACCTCAGCGAAATATGGTTTTAGCTTATGGCAATATTGCCAAAGAGTTGTTGGTTTCCAGTGCATCTCTCGCAAAAAGACACTTTAATGCCTCAGAATTATTTTTACTTCTCCCTCAACCAACTCGGAATAAGTCAATCGAGTCTA
The DNA here is from genome assembly GCA_025449835.1 of Vampirovibrionales bacterium. Classification (GTDB taxonomy): domain Bacteria; phylum Cyanobacteriota; class Vampirovibrionia; order Vampirovibrionales; family JAGQHJ01; genus JANWIO01. The sequence goes on along the minus strand of JANWIO010000059.1, from coordinate 49,916 downwards.
CTTTATTGGCTGAAGGAATTTATGTAAGCTCACTTAAAGATATTTTTGATTCAAGAACTCTTATGTTGACTATTCCATCCCCTCTAAACAAAGAAACGGATACAGAACTTAAGACATTAGTTCTCAAGTCTCCCAATATCGTAATTTACAAAGGGCATTCATTTACACTTTCCCCTTTACCATTTAAATTGCTTTGCTTTTTAGCTCATAAGGCTTCAGAATGGTGTGGTTATGATGAAATAGCAGTTCATTTATGGCATATTGAGAATGAACCAAGCCTCATAAAACAATTAGATCAGCATAAAAGAAGCGTTTTAAAGACCTTTTCAAAACTACATGGAAAGAAAGGCATTCGCCCAGACTTTGAAAAACATCTTATTACCACTATCAATAAAGGATTTAGCCTAAATCTTAAGGCACAAGATATTGATATAGAGAACTTTTTACTAGAGCCATATCTCTAAAGTTAAATTTACAAAAGAGTTTCCAGAAAACAGATAAAAAACAGATTCCAAACGGGGGAATACAGAAAACATCCTAAGGTATTTTACTCTCAGGTTCAGTAACCAAGGAACTTGAAGATTGAAACGACTTTGGCTATGTTATCGCTGTAAAAAAGGGCTTGGGACTTACCAACCAGGTTTTCTATTACTGCAAACTGATCAACTTCAGTTTCGTTTTCAAGGTTCTGGAGAAGCTGTAACAGCTTGTCCTAAGTGTGCTGCGCTTAACATTCTCAAGCTTGGAGAAGCGACCTGTGCCCTTCAGTAAAAAACTGGTTGAAGACACTCAGCTCCTCTGGGAAGAGCGGCTAGGTAGACAGGTTTCTGAAAGCGAAGCTCAAAACTTGCTCAGTGATCTTACAGGCTTTTTCTCCCTCTTATGGGAGTGGAATCAAGAATATGAATCAGAAACAAACCATAGAAAGGACAAAAATGAAAACTTCTCTTAAAGAAAGTACTAATACTCCCCACCTAGATCCTTATGCAGGTTGGGAAAAGCTATATGGTCATCCGCTATCTGAAGCGGATCGGCTAGAGATTGGAACAAACCTCAAGGGATTTTTCGGAATTTTACACAAATGGGCTCAGGAAGACGCCCAAAAAGAAGCAGAGGCAAAAGGAGGTCAACAATGAAAAAACGAAAAAAAAGCTACTGGCGGGTACCAGTAGGCAAAAATAATAATTTCAAAATAATCATAGCGTATTTGGGAGGGCGATTCAATGTCCAACAAGCATGATGGCCCTTATCTGGAGTTGCGATTTTGGAGCCCAATCCCCATAGAGGTTTGGGACCGGTTAAAAGAGCATCCCCTTTTTCAGCAAGCATTAAGAGATGTTTTGCATAACGTTTATGAGTTTAAAGGAGATACTACCAATGACAAAGACTAATTTTTCTGCAAAAGCATACCTCTCAGAAGTACATGGTATTTCAACCAAAGGAAAAGGAAAGGTAAATTGTCCATTTTGCAGTCATGGCACCATGAGTGTGGCGAAAAATGACCAGCTTGCAAAATGCTTCCATCCAACCTGTGGGCGCTTTATTAGCCCACAGGCATTGGATGGGGACAAAAACCCTGTTCAAGGATTTTTGTGGGAACTGGTGGGGAACCTCAAGCGAGAGATATTGAGGCAAGGCGAAAACCCGGATGATCATTACAGCTTTGCCTGGCAATATCTGACAAATGAGCGTAAAATCCATCCCCAGGTAATTCAAGAAAGCTTGGTCGGAACAGTCCCTCAAGAACTTAACCTTGACACCATGGCGGCCCCCTTCAGGGAGAAGTTAGAAAGGCTTTTAGAGAAGGGGATTGTGGATAAAAAGCGCAAGGAACGTCTTGAACAGGCGATATCCAACTTTGATGAGATGTTAGAAAAGTTAAAAGAGGTAACCCACCCCGGCAATCTGGCATTTATTTACACCGGCTCTAAAAATGAAATTACCTCAATCCGTTTTAGAGAGCCCTTCTCCAAGCGATTTTCATGGTTTAAGCCCTTTCCAAAATGCGGTGTGTTTAACCCACAACTAGATCCAACGAAGGATGCCACCTTAGAACCCTATATCCTTCTTGTTGAAGGGGAAATAAACATATTGATGCTGCAAAGTACTCTTCTGAAAGCTGGGCAGTCCTATCAACCATGTATTGCCCTTGGGAGCTCTTCTGCAGTGGATTGGGGAACACTGAAAACATACAAAGGAAAATGGCTGTTGTTCCAGGATCATGATGAAGCTGGGGACTATCTGGCGTTGGAGATGCAACAACATCGGACTTTCTGGGTAACTCAAGCTTCTCTTCCAGATAGTGATCTTGATAGTTTTCTTCGGGGATATGGTTCACCTCATGAAGCTTTAATCGCCTTGCAACAACTTACAATGGAAGCAAAGGCACGATATCGCTTTTTAAGTGCCATTACAGTTGAGCTTCATGGTATCCGGAAGAATGAAACCAAATTAAAAGAATTTGAGGTCAATCAAAGAGCCTCTAAGCTTGTTATTGGAGAAATGCGAGACCGAGGCACTTTCTATAAAACAAAGCTGGCTCTTTATTATTTTGATAATGAAAAATGCCAATTGATGCTCATTCACAAGGAATCCCAAAGCCTTCTTCACCTCCTCCATCAGCTTGGCCTTAATCCCATTGAAGCTATCCATGGCTACATCCTCAAAGAATTACTCAATGAGGCCTTTCGTAATGGCAAACTTACTGAAGTACACGACCTACTCCATTATGAAAAGGCTACCAATACACTCTATTGGGCTAATGGTAATCAAGCCATTTTGAAAATAACAACATCAATGATTGAATCCGTACCCAATGGAACGGATGGCTTTTTATTTGTGGAAAATAATAAGTATGAGCCCTTTACACAAGTGCCATTTGATCTGGGCCGAGACTACCTTGCAGAGTTGTTGCTTGACCAAATTAATTTTAATGAAGAATACCTTCTAACACCGGATGAGCAAAAGACCGTTTTAAAATTTTACTTTTTAAGTTTGTTCTTTCCCACTTTGATGAAAACCCGGCCTATTCTTTGTCCTGTGGCAGATAAAGGCAGTGGTAAAACATCCTTATTAAGGCGAATTGGGAGGCTCTTGATTGGCAAAGGGTTCGATGTAACACCCTTACCTGAAAAACAACAAGATTTTCAGGTAGCATTGGCTAATCATCACTTTTTAGCCTTTGACAATGTGGATGAACGCTCCAAATGGTTAAATGACACCTTGGCCATCTGCGCCACAGGGGGTACAATCCGCATGCGAACCCTGTACACCACGGCAGAAGAAACAGAAATCCAAATTAAGTCCTTTTTGGCTTTAAATAGTCGGACCCCAAATTACCGTAGGGATGATGTTGCAGATCGCCTATTACTATTAAGTTTAAAGCCATGGGGAGCTGAAAAGCGTCCCGAATCGGATTTAAATCGAGAACTTCTAGAAACACGAAATGCCTTTTTATCTGACTTGATACCAGAACTCCAAAACATTTTAAAAGCCTTGGCTTCTGTCCCAGGAGAAGGTTTTCAAACCAATTTTAGGATGGCTGATTTTGCAAGCTTCTGTTATCGAATTGCCAAATATCAAGGTAATGAAGATGAGCTAATTAAACTGCTTGAAAAGCTCTCCGATAGCCAATCTCAGTTTACCCTTGAAATGGACAGCTTATTTGAGTGCTTAACGCTTTTTGTGGAGGAGTATCCCAATTATTGGATGGACACAAAAACGCTTCACCAAAAGCTTTTAATCCTGGCAGAGAATCTGAAAATCCCTTACCACATCAAAAATGCTAAGTCATTGGGACGCCAGTTACAACGTCTTAAACCCAATATTGAACGCTTTATGGTAATTGAAACAGAACGTCGCAGTGGGAATGTCACTTGGTATCGATTTGATAAAAAGTTGGAAAAACCACTTTAACACTTTACCTTCAGCATGAAAACCTAAAAGCCTAGCCATTATTAAGTAACAACCCCGTAGTTAAAGTGTTAAAGACAATTTCAGAAAAACCCGTTTTAAATAATAAAGCTTCAAGAAACCAGATTCCCTCTGTTACGCTGTAAGTATCGATATTAATTTTAATAATTACACAGGAGTTTTCGTTTTGAACACATTAACCGTTAAATGGATTTCAATAGAGACCTTAATCCCTTACATCAATAATGCAAAACAACATCCACCGGAACAGATTGACCAAATTGCTGCCAGTATTCAAGCTTTTGGGTTTAATGACCCCATCGGGATTGATACAGAAAATGTCATCATCGAAGGCCATGGACGCCTGTTGGCTGCACAAAAGTTGGGATTGGAAAAAATCCCTGTTATTCAATTGGGGCATTTATCCGAGGCGGAAAGAAAAGCATATGCCCTTGCTCACAACAAATTGACATTAAATACCGGCTGGGATTTAGAGCTTTTACGAACTGAATTTGAATCGTTGAAGGAACTGGACTTTAAAGACCTTCAATTAACCGGCTTTCGGGAGATAGAGTTAAGTAATTTAAGCAGTGTCCCATCACTGCCAGAAAGTGAACCAGAATTGGATGAATCCATCCTGGAAAAAGAAGATCCGAACAACTTTAAACAAGTCACTTGTCCCAACTGCCAGGAGTCCTTCTATGTCGAGTAACCCGTTATTCAATGTGGTTTCATTGTTTGCGGGCTGTGGTGGCTCCTCAATGGGGTATCAGCTGGCTGGGGGAAAAGTGCTTTTAGCGGTTGAGTGGGATGAAAACGCAGCGGCAACCTATCGGTTAAATCATCCTCAAACCCTTTTATTTCATCAGGATATTGCTACAGTTACAGGTGAAGAGATCCTTGAGAAAACGGGGTTAAAACCTGGCGAGTTAGACATCCTGGATGGTTCACCCCCTTGCCAGGGGTTTAGTACCGCAGGGAAGCGATGTGTTAAAGACTCCCGGAATCGATTGTTTGAAGAATATATCCGGATACTTCAGGCACTTTCTCCAAAGGTGTTCGTGATGGAAAACGTTTCTGGCATGGCCAAGGGGCCAATGAAGCCTATTTTTGTTGAGATCCTCCAAACCCTGAAAAAGAGTGGTTACAACGTTTCTGTCCGACTGATGAACGCAAAATACTATGGTGTCCCACAAAGCCGTCAACGCGTTATTTTTATTGGTGTTCGACAAGACCTGGGCATTTTACCCTCTCATCCAACACCACAAGGCATTCCTATTTGTTTAAAAGAGGCCCTGCAAAGTCTCCCAGCTTCATCTGAATTTGAGCGCCCCACAGGCAAAGCTGCTCAAATTGCCCAATGCCTTAAACCTGGTGAAGATGGTTCTCAGTTGCACAGCCGTTTTGGTGCAAAAGCAAGCTATTACTCCCTGAAGCGATTAAGCTGGTTTGAGGTTGCGCCAACCATCTGTAAAACCTTACGGCCTGGGATGTGTGGCCTTCTCCATCCTGATGAGAACCGCTATCTCTCCATTGCTGAGCTTAAGCAGATTGCTTCTTTCCCAGATGACTACAAATTTCAAGGAACCATTGAGCAGCAGTGGGCTCGAATTGGAAACAGTGTTCCACCACTGTTGATGCAGGCGATCGCCAGCCATATCCGTAAAGAGATTCTGGCAAAAATACCCAATTTTTCGTCCCAACTTCGGAGTTATAAAAAATGAGCAATCCCGCTAAGAAAATGACCGAAAAAGAGTTGGCAGAGGTTGAAATGATGGCAGGTCTGGGCATGCGGTTTGAAGATATTGCCCGACTCAAAGGCATGTGCCTTGATACGTTGAAAAAATACGCCAATGAACAACTTTACCAGGGTAAAGCCAAAGCCAAAGTCGGTGTTATGCAGACCGCTTACAAGTTGGCATTGTCTGGAAAATGCCCGGCAATGACAATGTTCTGGCTCAAGACCCAATGCAGCTGGCAGGAAACGGGTAATCCGATTGACGGTATCGTTAGGCAGGAGAAGTTTATTAAAGGTTTGCCAAATCATTATTAATAGACAACTCACCGGCAGAAAACCGAAGACGAATCGAAAGAGTATGGCTTGGCAAGTGAAATGCTAACTTTTTGTAAGGAACGCTTAGGAAAGGCTCTCTTTAAAAGCCCATCTGCATATAATAGGTTGTGTAACGTTGTTTATATTGAGGTCTACCGCCATGAACAAGCTTTCTGACTATCTCACGGTCAAACAAGCTGCTGACTATATAGGAGTCTGTGCTGAGACCCTCCGTCGTTGGGATCGCTCTGGTAAGCTCAAGGGTATCAGACACCCTCTCAATGGATACCGACTCTACCAAAAAGAAGACCTTAAACAAGTTTTGTTATCACTCCAAGGAGTTTAAATACAATGAAAGCTGTTATTTACGCACGTGTATCTAGCCGTGAGCAAGAAAAAGAGGGCTTTTCCATCCCAGCGCAATTAAAATTACTTCAAGAATATGCTGACAAAAATGGCTTAACCGTCTCAACCACCTTCACTGAGGCTGAAACTGCCAAATCTTCTGGAAGAGAGCAGTTTAACAAAATGCTTGATTTCTTAAAATCCACGAAAGAGCCCCATTGTATTTTGGTTGAAAAAACTGATCGCTTGTATCGAAACTTCAAAGACTATGTTCGATTAGAGGAGTTGGATGTTGAAATCCATCTCGTCAAAGAAGGGGAAATCCTTAGCAAAGATGCAAAATCCCATGAAAAATTTATCCATGGCATTAAAGTTCTCATGGCAAAAAATTATATTGACAATCTTTCTGAGGAAGTAAAAAAAGGACAAAAAGAAAAAGCCGAACAAGGTCATTTTCCTTCAGTTGCCCCTTATGGGTATAAAAATAACCTTGAAACACATCTGATTGAGGTTCATCCAGAGACCTCTACTCTGGTAAAACGAGCATTTGAACTTTATGCATCACAAGAGTTTTCCTTAGTTACCTTGAGAAATAAACTTTTTCAAGAAGGGTTTCGCTATTCTTCTTCTTTATTGAGAATTCCAGCCACTTCACTCGAAAGAATGCTTAAAAATCCTATTTATATCGGTGATTTTTACTGGGCCGGGAAGTATTACAAAGGCAAACATCAGCCGATTGTTACAGTTGAACACTTTGAAAAGGTTCAAAGTATTCTTCAAAATCGCTATAAAGGGCAAACCACAAAACGAGAATTCCAATATACGGGTTTAATTTCTTGTGCTGTCTGCGGACGTGCAATTACCGCAGAGCTCAAGAAAAACCGCTATATCTACTATCACTGTTCGAACAAGGAATGTTCACAAAGAGCAAAGCATGTACGTGAAGAGAAGCTAGAACAACAATTTTTGGCACTTTTAAAAGGGATTCAGATAGGGAAACCCGACAGTGAAATAGTGATTAAAGCCTTAAAAGAACACCATGCTGAGGAAAAGGTGTTTCATAAAGAGTCTACTTCTCACGTCCAAGCCCAACTATCTAAAGTGCAGACCAAGCTTGATCAGATATACGAAGATAAGCTTGAGGGAATCATCCCTGAAGAACTCTGGAGGAGAAAACATCAACAATATGTTGAGGAACAACAAAAACTCCTCAAAACCTTAGAAGAGCATAAAAGGGGTAGCGTTTCTTATATCGAAATGGGTATCCAACTCATAGAACTCGCCGAAAAAGCACTGGTGCTTTATGAACATCAAAATTTTACCAATCGGCGAAGACTTCTGAGATTTATCTCATCGAACTATTTATTGGAGGGTGAAAACTTAAGTCCTGTATGGAATCCAGCGTTTGAATATTTTTATAAATTCAGGGATTTTGAAAAATGGCGGGGCGGACGGGGCTCGAACCCGCGACATCCTGCGTGACAGGCAGGTACTCTAACCAACTGAGCTACCGCCCCATAAGTTGGTACGTATCCCCTTATAGCACAATAAACTTTTCAGAAACAAGTCATTTTTTCATGTTTGGTATAAAAACGGCGCAAAAATATTGCTAACGTTCACTGAGAAACCCTAAAACACCATATGCAGCCCGCTTTCTTAAGTCAGAAGGCGCTTTTTCCAATAGAACCACAATCTCTCGAATCAACGGATCATTATCGTACCATCGAATTCCTTTGGCAGCGCTTAACGGCAGAGAATCTTCAAAAAACCAGTCTAACGGCTTGGCATAAAGCTTACTCAAATAAAATAATTCCACGGCATCAATCTTGCGCTGCCCCTTCTCCATGGCTGAAACCGCTGAAGTGGGAACCATTAAATATCGGGCAACTTGTTCCTGCTTCAGGTTTGCTTCCTGGCGAGCCTGTTTCAGCTTCGCCCCTAAAGTCACTCGTGTTTCTTCCATATCTCCATATCGTTCGTTCTGCCCTAAACTTTAAGTACAATAATGATCAGGTCCCCTCATATAAATACGCATTGATGAAAGATGGTTTGATTGATGCCCCCATCCACGGCAGAAGCTAAAAAACAACTTCGACAAGACGCACGAGAGAAGCGTGCTCATTTGGATATGGCTTCCCTCAGCCAAGTAATCTGCAATCAAATTACACAATGGGAAACATTTCAAAAGGCCACTCACATCCTCACCTATGCGGCCCTTCCTGATGAGATTAACTTGATTCCCTTGATCGAACAATTTCCAGAGAAACACTGGTATCTCCCAAGAGTTCTCCCTCAAAAAAAATTACAGATTCATCAAGCTTCTCCGCAGATGCCTCTGGCGTCCAACGCGTTTGGAATCTTAGAACCTTTGCCAACAGCCCCAATTTTGGATCCCAAGATCCCCCTTCATCTTATTTTTATCCCAGCACTCCTCATCGATCGCCATGGAACTCGATTGGGATTTGGTGGCGGATACTATGATCGGTTTTTGGTCGAATACCACGATAAAAGTATCCTATGCTGCCCAATTCCGTCTGCATTATGGATGGATGAACTTCCTCAGGACCCATGGGATGTGAAGGTGCACTGGGGAATTTATGAAACCGGAATTGTATCTTTTCCCAATGTCACTACAATTTCCCCAGACAACTGACCTATTTTCTCTCTTTACCCTCTATCATCTGTAAATGAATGATGATAGAATAAAACTATTAAGGATATAGGAACTATAGAAATATGCTTATTTAACATCTAACAAGAGGATGCAACGTTAAGAAACGTTTCAATTTTGGTTGAAAGCGCAATTGTTCGGGAAGAATAGTTTTAAAATCTATATAGAACGATCCTTCATCAGCATAAGGAGCATCACAGTGGCCAATAGAGGTGTTGAACTTCCAACAGAGGATATCAAGCTCACACTGGAAAATAGTCCAAAGCTTATCCCCGGGTTTATCAAAGTTGGCATCCCACATTCTCACAATGGCCAATTTTCAAAAACCCTCGCATCTGCATTTTTGAAGTTTACAAAAGAAGGCAAAGCGCTTTCTCATCAAGACTCTGTGGATAGTTTTATTCATTTATCCGATCTTCATCGAGAACTGACTGAAGAAGCCCAACATTTTCTTCAGGAAGAAGTGCCTTTTATCTATGCGGATCAGCAGATTCAGCCTTTGCTCCTGAATTTTGCCGTGTTTCGCCTAAAACAGATTAGTCGCCAGTATTACTTTGCAACCCTTCAAAATCAGCCGCAAGCCATTCTAACTGACTTAAAATCCGTGATTAAACAACGTCAGGAAGAATACGAGGAACTGCTTCACCACGTTTAAGGGAAACAAATCATCTGTTGCCTGAAAGCGGATTCTCCGCTTTCCAGAAAAAACTTTCTTTTAAACCGACAAATGACGGTCGGCAGTATTTTTAAATTTCACATCCACTTCATCCAAGTCGTGAACCAGATTCACTCTGCTGACACGTTGACAAATCCCGGTTTTAACCTCAATGGTAAAGCGGCTGGCATTCACCTGAACCAGAGAACCATCCGCCACATCCAGACGAGTGGGGTACATGGTTTTTAACCGTTCAATGGCGCTCTCTGGGGCCATTCCAATCACGCTTTCATACGCTCCACAAAAACCACTATCGGTGATAAAGCCCATGCGATCATTTAAAAGCCGTTCATCGGCCGTTTGCACATGGGTATGCGTTCCCGTAAAAGCACTAACGCCAAGGGTACTGGCATATCGAGCAAAAGCGATTTTTTCAGCCGTTGCTTCCCCATGAAAATCAACAAAAATAATGGGGGTTTCATAGAGCATCTGGGGCACCAACGCCTCAATTTGCTCCCAGGGAGAATTATAATTGCCCATAAACACTTGGCCAATTAAATTAATCACGCCAACCTTAACGCCTGCGATTTCAAACACCCTCGCACCAATGCCTACACTGGGCGTAGGGAAATTAGCAGGACGCAACAAGCAATCGGCGGAATAAATGTAATCAAAAATTTCACGACGATCCCAAATATGGTTACCGCTGGTCATAATCTGCAAGCCAGCACTGAGCAGTTCCTGGTAATTTTTTTCATTCAACCCAAAGCCATGCGAGGCATTTTCAACATTGCCAATCACCACATCCGGCTTTGCGGAGTCGCTTAAAGAATTAAGATACCATTTTACAGCCTGTCGGCCTGGACGCCCCACGATATCCCCAAAAAACAAAATATCAATGGTTTGCTTTTGCTCGGCCATTTGTACAATGAGCCTTTCTAAGCCGATTTTTTTAGTGTTTAAACGCCAATTTACCCGGCACCTATCATTTTTATCGGCCAGCCTATTCTACCTCACCCCCTGGTCAATCTGCAATAACCAAGCCATGGCCTTATGGTCGAGGTCCATCCCAAGGATACCTTTCATCATTTCTACCCAAGGCCTTGAACAGAAAAATGGCATCTCAGAACATGGGCATGCTCAGAAATCCCTCTTATGGTGAATGCGTCTTCCATACAAGAGTGTCCACAAGGCCAATGCATTTAAATAAAGATAAAGCTTATTATGGGATGTCATCTGTTAGATATTAGAAACAATGGGAGAATATGGTTTATGCCTGTACGAGGAAGGGGAAGCAGCAAACAAAAGCTTGCAAAATCAAAACCAATGACAGTACAAGAAGCCGGACGTAAAGGCGGAAACACTGTGAAAGAAAAATATGGCCCCGAGTTTTATTCTCAAATCGGTCAAAAAGGGGGCGTTAAAGTTCAAGCCGAAGCAAAAAGATTTCGAGAGCTTAAAAAACTCGGGAAAGTGTAACTTGCTAAAGCATTAAGCAAAGGAGGCATGTTATGCCAAGAAAAAAGCAAAAAGCACCCTTACCTAAATCAAAAGAGAAAAAAGGCGGTATGACGGTACAAGAAGCCGGACGTAAAGGCGGAAACACTGTAAAAGAAAAATATGGCCCTGAGTTTTACTCCAAGATCGGTCAAAAAGGCGGAGAAATTCGGGGAAAAGAAATTCATGAAGCCGCAGAATACTTTCGGAAACACCCCGAAGAACGCCTTAAAGTTTAACATCTCTCTTCCGAGAGAGGTAAAAAACTTGTGATAGGGTACCTCTATTGAATAGCCGTAGTGAATTGCTACGGCTATTTTTGGTTTTTAGAGCCAAAACATGTCGTCTCCCTAAATTGGTTTCACCCAAAAATCCCCCCAAGTGGGCAATACTGGTGGGGTAAAACGGACTCTAAACTATTATTATCAATGTCGAAGATGATGAACCGGTTGGGATAAAAAGATCTTTGCCATCCTCTACGCAGATACACACCTTATTACCCCGGAGTCACTAGAGAATGCAAAAAAAATGCAAACAAAATGCGTCATCCCTCTTAAAAGATCCAACTTTATCTTACCAAACCACGGCCACCAATCCGAAGAAGGCTCACTCTACCATTATTACCAAGACGGAATGGCAGCAATTATCCAATGCAGAATTTGGGAGTGACTATGAACGGTTTCATCACCCCAATGTTTCTTTTGAGAATTCCCTGCATTTGGATGGCTCACGAGATGACTCCGATTCGGAAAATGGCCCGTCTGTGTTTTATTTTGAAGTGGATCATCAAAACGTCATTCTTCATGTGGATAAAAACGCCTTCCAGTCCATTGCAGCTGTAAGATAGCCTCTCATTCCAAATTAGTGGTTCAATGCATTATCTTGTGTTGCCTGCCTTACATGAAAGGAGAATCATCATGACTGCCTCTGCTCATAGTTTTTTTCCCTACAACTTTAAAAGGCCCCTCCTTCCGTTTCCTTTTTATCCGGTAACGTCAGAGGAAACTCCTGAAAATACCATTAATCAGGCTTTGGCATATCTCTCTAAAATGGGATTGTTTGCGGTGTGGGATCAAAACGGCCTCGATCTGGATGAGGTAGGTGAAACCGAGCAGCAGAGTATTTTAGAGCCTCAGGAAGACGAAAGAGACCTCCGGTTTCACTCTCTATAACGGCTTAATTGGATTTTACAAACTTTCCAGTCCACGCAACGTATCAACAAGGAGCTTTTAGATGACCCATCCCCCTCACAACACCCCACTCCAGTTTATCCTTCCCATAGAACCGGCCCGCTCTGCAAAAGTCCTCAAGTTTGAGGATATGCCCCCTTTTTGTCCTGAATGGCATCATCCGCTGATGGCCATTACAAGCTATCTCAGCAAACTCATTGGCGATATTCATCAAACGGAGTTTAAAACCTGTGTCTTTTTACCCTCCCTGAGCAGTTTAAAAGACCTTTTTGGAACCACAGATCGGCAAGTTCAAGAAGCCCTCAGGGAACTCAAACTAAAAGGGTACGATAATTTCGTCCCTGGACTTTATGGCCCTATTACCCTTTGGAATAAAACCACTGACCTGGACAATATTGCCGTTGAATCTGCCTGAAAGATTAGGAAGGCTGAGGCACCTTCACCAAACTTTTAAGCAACACCAGGGTTTTTTCATAATCCAGATGACTTCCTGGCGTTTCCAGCACCATGGGAATGTCCTCAAAGCGGGGATCATTCACCAACAATGCAAAGGCTTCTTGTCCCACATGACCAAAGCCAATATCTTCATGACGATCCACCCGACTGTTCAATCCCTTTTTGGCGTCATTTAAATGAAATGCCTTGAGGCGCTGGAGGCCGATGATGTTGTCAAAATCCTGAAAAACCTGCTGATAACTGGATTTTTTTCGAAAATCATAGCCGGCAGCAAAGGCATGGCAGGTATCAAAGCACACGCCGAGGCGCTCTGGATAATCCGTCCCTTCAATAATTTCAGCCAAATGTTCAAACCGATACCCAATAGTGCTGCCTTGCCCTGCGGTGTTTTCAATTAAGATTTTGACCTTTCCCTTGGGACATTGTTGCATCACCCAATTCAGACTCTCCGAAACAATTTTTAGACACTCCTGCTCTGAAACTTGGTTTAAGTGGGCACCTGGATGAAAGGCCAGCCCCATGACACCTAATTTTTCGGCCCGCTCTAGCTCATCTAAAAAGGCGTCACGAGACATTTTGAGTTTCTCTGGCTCAGGGGAGCCCAGATTAATGAGATAGGAATCATGCACAATCACTGAAAATGATGGAGGAAGCTTTTTTAAGGCCGCTTTATAGCCAGATACGGCTTCATCGGTCAGGGGTTTTGCATCCCATCGCATTTGATTTCGGGTAAAAATCTGCATGGACTGGCATCCGATATCGGCAGCCCGTTGTGGGGCTTTATCCACCCCACCTGAAGCTGAAATATGTGCCCCTAAAAGCGCCATGAGATTTCTCGATTCCGCTTGATTTTCTGACGGATGCGATTCCAGCCTATCACACCTTGCCCGCAGAAGGCCATCCACCACCGGGGAGCGTGACAAAAAATCGACGCCGAGAATCCATTTTTGAGATGTGATTGATTTTTGTCCCCCGATTCTTATATGCTTTTAGGAGCCTTTTACATGTGGGCGCTTAGCTCAGTTGGTAGAGCGCCTCCCTTACAAGGAGGATGTCGGGAGTTCGAGCCTCTCAGCGCCCACCACTCTTTAGCAAGAGACGCATTCGAAGGGGCCGCCGCCCCTTACGCAACAAGGGATTTAATTTTTAAAACGCTACGAAATGTTTACTTTACCCTTGTTGCTATCCCCATTTTTACCCGACAGCCTCCGCACCAGCGGAGCCGGAATCGGCGGAGCTTTTAAAAAATGGAATAGGGGTCCCCACGAGACCTGACGAGTGGGGCAGTGTCGGGAGTCGAGCCTCTCAGCGCCCACCACTCTTTAGCAAGAGACGCATTCGAAGGGGCCATTGCCCCTTACGCAACAAGGGATTTTATTATTAAAATACTACGAAAAGCTTTCTTTACCCTTGTTGCTATCCCCATTTTTACCCGACAGCCTCCGCACCAGCGGAGCCGGAATCGGCGGAGCTTTTTAAGCCAAAATTCAATTTTAAATTCAAATTTGTAAATATTTTATACAATCTTTCCCCAAATGGTTCCAATCCAACCGCCTTGATGTTATGACTTTAACATCGACAATTGTAGGAGTGATAGGTTGGTGACACGTCCCATTCAATTTCAACCCCAGGTACAGCGTTCAACACACTTAAAACAGTCTGCTTCTCGCATCCGATTTGGTGAAAAGCCTTCCAGTGAAAAATCTAAAGCGTCTAATCCAGCTTCCGGTCTAAAATCGAAAGCCCGTCGAGTGGTCCCTTGGGCAGCCTGGCTCCTCACCATTGCAGGGCTTGGCGGATACACCACCCTCGAAAGTAAAACCCATCAACACGAGATGCAGAACGCTCAAACAGCTATCTCAACGCTCCGAGAAGAAAACAATAATCAAAAAACGCAACTGGCAAACCTGGAAACCAATCTTTCCAATAAACTAAACCTTCAGCTTCAAGAATTTCAGGCAAAAGCCACAGAAAGGCACTTTGTGGTAGAAGATAGAGTGTCCTCCGCCGAAAACCGCTTAAATCGACTCAGAAGCCTTCCTTTTGAAATTACTCGAAACGCAAATGCCATTGGTCAATTGTCATCACAAGCCCAACAAATCTCGTCCCAGTTAACCACCTCGAACACACAGCTTGAAGCGGCGCAAAGCACCCTGGGGCAGGGCTTAAAGGCAGAGATTCAAAAGCTCCAGGAAACCTTGGGCACCAGTCGGATTGAGTCTATTGTTCAAAAAATTAAACCCTCTACCGTCACCATCGTTGATTATAATGAAGCAACACAAGAGCTTAAGCCCATTGGAGCTGGCGTTGTCATTCAAGATAAAAACAAGCAGCCTTATGTACTGACCGCGGGCCATGTTGTGCAAGGGTGGCAAGGACTCGCCCAAGATAATAATCCCCATGTTATTTGCGTCGCGCCCTACATTGGCACTTTGAATTACTCTGCCTTCACCACTCAGGTTCTCAAAACCCATGCTGGCAATGAGGCCCTTTCAGAGGGCAATATTCTGGACTTGGCGCTTCTTAAGGTTCCAGGGGATCCCAACGGTACTGAAGACGAGAAACAAGAACGCACCAAATTCCTTTCATTAACCCAACCCGCTGAGTTTTCGGATTTAACAGAAAACACCGATGTGGGGCACCCACTCATTACCATCGGCACCCCTATTGGAAGAAAAGATACAGTCACTTTGGGCATCTTAAGCCATAAAGAACAATATCCCAATGGTATCGCTCCCTTCTGGGCCTCTGATATGTTGATAAATCGTGGAAATTCTGGGGGAGGCGCCTTTAGTGGGGTCAATGGCAAACTTCTGGGTATAGCCACCCTGAAAGATGATTTCGGCTTTAGCTTTATCATTCCTAACGAACGCATTAAGGGCGCGCTGGAATACTTATGGCATATTCCGATGATGACGCCGGACGAAGCAAAACAGGTGGATAAAGAAAAATTCTTAGCGCAAGAAAACAAGCTTCAGGCAGCCTTTGAGCAAAAGATGATTGCGCAAATTATGCAGAATAAACTTGATCAAGCTGAACAAGAGCGTTTGGAAAAAGAAAAAGCAGAACACGAAAAAGCTGAAACAGAACATTTAAAACAGCTTGAACTTGAGCAACAACAACGAGAACAAGAATATGAGCAGCTTAAAGCCGATGTTTTACAGCTTAAAACCAAACTTAAAGCCTTAACGGGAAATATTCCCAATGAATCAGCTCTGTAATGCCTTAAAAAATTGGAACGAAGTGCAAAAGGAAAACAATAAAGGGGACGTGGGACGAAGCCCACAAAAAGAGGGAGGGGTGCCGGGGAGGGAAAGGACCCGGCTACAGAAGTCATTTCCTTTGCTTCACGCCTCAAAATCTATTTTGTTTTTTCCATCCTCAATATGTGGTAGCGTATAAGCAGCTATCATGCTGAGTCGCAAGGAGTCACCGCTGTATGGGAAAACAAAAACTTTATTCATGGAATGTCAATGGAATCCGCTCTGTTCATAAAAAAGGGTTTTTAGAATGGGTTGAAGCAACACAACCAGACATTCTAGGGCTTCAGGAAACCAAAATTAGCAGTGATCTCTTAACACCGGCCTTAATGCATATTCCTGGTTATACTTCTTATTGGACCCATGCAGAGAAAAAAGGCTATAGTGGCGTTGCGATTTTTACCAAAGAAGCGCCCTTAAAGGTTCAAGAAGGCCTTGGTGTTCCTCCGTTTGATACCGAAGGACGAACACTCATTGCAGAATACCCGGATTTCACACTGTTTAATATCTATTTCCCCAACGGACAACGAGGAGACGATAGGCTTCAATACAAGCTGGCCTTTTACGACGCCTTTTTAGACGTATTTAATCAGTATAAATCGCAAGGAAAGAAACTCATTGTTTGTGGGGATTTCAACACGGCCCACAAACCCATCGACTTGGCCCGACCTAAGGAAAATGAAAAAATTTCGGGTTTTCTCCCCATTGAAAGGGCCTGGATGGATAAATTTGTTAATGAAGGGTACCAAGATACATTTCGGATGGTCCATGGGGATGAACCGCATCAATATTCGTGGTGGAATGTACGAAGCCGAGCCCGGGAGCGAAACGTCGGGTGGCGCATCGATTATTTCTTTACGTCTCCCAATTTAGAATCACAACTCTCCCATGCGGACATTCATCAAGGGGTGATGGGGTCGGATCATTGCCCTGTAAGCCTTGAATTGAGTTTATAATGCCTTCAAAGCTTTCAAAACAAGACTGGGATGATCTGAGCGAGCGTTATAACAACCCAGCGTTTATTCCCAACGATCCCATTTCTTTTCCGCATCGCTATCTCCAAAGCCCGGATTGGCGAGATGCTGAAATGGTTGCTTTTCTCGCGGCGCTATTTAGCTACGGGCGACGTGAAAAAATCTTAGAGACCCTAACACAGCTTTTTCAGCCCTTTGGTGAGCAACCGGTTTCTTCTCTATTGCAGGCTTCTCCCAAAGATCTCAAAAAACAGTTCAACGGGTTTTATTACCGATTCAACACAGAAACAGACCTGCTTTTTCTCCTACAGCGGCTTTCTGAGGTTTATCAAACCTATGGGAGCCTTAAAGCCCTCTGGACCGATGTTTATACCAACACACAGTGCCTTAAAACCAGTATTCATGAGTTTCGCCAAGTTATTTTAGAAGGCGGTACGATTGCTTCACCTAGCACCTACGGGCTAAAGTTCCTGCTGGCCGACCCACTGCAAAATAGCGCAGCCAAACGCTTTAATATGTTTTTACGTTGGATGATTCGTCATGACAGCGTCGATCTGGGTCTTTGGAAGGATATTACGCCCCCTTCAGAACTCATCATCCCACTGGATACCCACGTGGCCACCATGGCCCGTGAATTCAAGATTACCCGACGAAAATCCAATGACTGGAAAACGGCTGAAGAAATTACCCAATACTTTCGCAGATTTTGCCCAGAAGATCCGGCAAAATACGACTTTGCCCTTTTTGGACTAGGCATTTCCAAGTCGCAACGGCCTATCCCTGTCTCAAAAACGTAATTTTAATCTTGAGAAAAGGGATTATTGTTTCACTTTAGCCGATTGCTCTACAGCTATCGGTGCATTCTGCAACACCAAATCCTGATTAAAGCGCATTTTTGCCAAGACCGGCACCGGTAATTCTTTGCCATTGAGTAGATTATCGTGAAACGCTTTTAATTTGAACTGTTGGGCTTCCGCATTTTGAACCTGTTTTCGCAGTTGCTGAATCTGAAGGCTTCCCACCATATAGCTGGCCACGGCTGAAGGATGCTGAAAGTATCGGTTGACCTCAACTTCTGCACGATCTCGCTCCATGACCACATTTTTCACGAGAAAATCAACGGCTTCATCATACTTCATCTTTCCGGTGTGAACCTGCGGATCAATCCATGCCCGTGCGGCCCGCCACAACAAATTGCGCATCGCCACCAACTCGACCTCAGGTTTTTTGAAAAACCCTTGCTCATGCATCATTTCTTCACTGTAAACGCCCCACCCTTCCACAAAAAAGGTGCTTTCCGGAACCATGTCCAAAATCTGGGCAAAGGTTTGTTGTTTGGGATTTGTCACATCAATATTGACCAAATCGTCGTGAATATGCTGCACATGATGCCCTGGCATGGTTTCATGTACCGTCACGGATGGAATAAACCCATAATTATGGGTTCGCAGTTGTTCTTCGGCTTTTGCCGGATCTTTGTCCAACACCGTGGTCACCATAAAGATGCCAGAGCCATTGGGCCCTCCCAGATACGCCGCAAAGGGAATTGAATCTTTATAATAATCTGGGGTTTCAATGACACGCAAATGGTCTGGCGGAATCGTGACCAAGTCTTTCTCCAGTAAAAAAGTGCGAGCTTTCTGAACTTCATCCCGATATGTTTTTAAAAGTTCGTCCTGTTTGGGATGATCTTTACGAATCGATTGATAAACTTCTCGCCAGTCTTTATTGGGATCAATCTGTTTGGCAATTTTTTTCATCTGGGCTTCAATGGCATCATATTGCGATTTTGCCAAGCGAATTAACCCTTCGCTATCTAAATTCACAAAATTATCAATTTTTAAAAGGGCATCATAACGACGTTTCCCAATTCCTTCAGCTAAAAGCTTTTCTGAAGGTTTGGGGTATATTCGATGTTTCCAAAGTCGATCTTCAAGTGTTTTCGGACGAACCAGCTTGACCCCAAGGTCTTTTAAGGCATCGCCTTCTTCTAAGTCAAAAACGTTTCGCTGAAGGTGATGATCAAAGAGCATATAAAGCCCTTGATACTCCGGTGTGAGTTCTTTTGGATTAATCAGCTGCAAGTTTTTTTGAAAATTTTCCAATGCTTTCTGTGTGCCGGGCGCTTCATTGATATAACGCCCCACCAGTTGCTCAAAGCGTTGGGCGGTTTTTGGGGTATCTTCGTTGGAAACCGGTGTTGCTGCAGCAGTTTTTGTAAATTGATCGGCAACCAGTGGTTTTTGTATGCCCGTATTTCCAACCAAGGAAATCCCGGCAGTCAACAGCATCGCGTTTAAAAAGCCGCGACGTGTGCATGCTTTTTTCGTCGTTCCAAATCGGGGCTTAACGGGCTGGCTCAAGGGTATGGATTGAATCATATTGTATCTCCCCCTCAAAATTTGATGAATGTCATTTTACAATATCGAAAAAGCTCGATTTTGCAAAATGCAAACGATCATTACTTTCTTGTTTGAAGAAACTTATTTGAGAGAAGAGACCCGCTGTTTGGCATATTTCATGTAGGTATCTTCCGGCTGGTTCTTTTTCAGGCCGAGAAACTGTTGATACGCTTTCTTGGCCTCCAATTTTTCCCCTTGGGTATCCAGTACCACCGCCAACGCATAAACAGCATCACTGTTTTGTGGGTTTAAAGCAATGGCTTTGGCATAAGCGCTTCTGGCAGGCTCCAGCTTCTTCTGGGCATCATATACCAAGCCCTTGTAATAGTAAGCGGTTGCATTATTGGGATCTGTCTTTAAAACGGTATCAATCGTATTTAAAGCCGTCTCATATTGCTTTTTGTTGTAGGCTGCCAATGCATCATCCAACTGACTATCCGTGGCCGTACTTGCAAGGGCACTTAAAGCTTGCTTGGCTTGGGTTAAACTGGGATCCAGCGCCAATGCTTTTTCATAAAGCTTTTTGGCGGTATCATCTTGATTTTGCGAATCAAATAAGGTGCCTTTGTAATAATAATAGGTCCCATTATCCGGTGCCAAAGCAATGGCTTGGTCATAGGCCGCTGAAGCTTCTTTATCTTTATTTAAAGCCTGTAAGGCCAAGCCATACCGAGCCTCGATATCGGCATTATTGGGATCTTCTTTAAGGGCTTGTTCATAGTATTTCAGCGCCTCTTGATATTTCCCCTGTTCATGAAGCTGTGCAGCCTTCACCAACGCTTCCGAGCCCGATTGTTGCCCAATAGCCGCAATGAGGCTTTTAACTTGTTGTAAAGTAGGATCAAGACTTAACGCCCTTTTTAAAGCCGTTAACGCTTCTTTATCTTGATGCATGGCATGAAGGGCAGCGCCCATATTGGCATAAGCATCCGACATCTGGGGATTTAAGTCAGCCGCCCGCTGATAATAGGTGACCGCATCGGCATAATCTTTAATTTCGTGAAGGGCTAATCCAGCTTGATACTGAATCGAGGCGTCTTGGGGAAACGTGTTGGCATAACGTTCCCAGCCCATTTTAATTTTTTGAGGATCCCCTTCGGTTTTATAAATCGCCATCAGTTGATTTAACACTTGCTTTTTATCAGAACTGCCCTGTAAGGCGTTTTGAAGCAATTGGGCTGCTTCCTGATGATTTCCTTGCTGCTCTAAGATATCGGCTTTATACAACATGGCCTGGGTATTGTTGGGATCCTGCTGTAGAACAGCGTTATACATGGACAATGCTTGATTTAACTGACCCTTGGCCTGGTAAAGACTCCCTAAGTCTAGCTTAACCAAAGGATTATTGGGGGTTAAGCGATCGGCCACTTGATATTGGGCAAAGGCATCATCATAATTTCCCAACTGCTGATACACAGCTCCTAAGTTTAAATGCGCCGACATATTGCGAGGGTTTAAGACAATTTCTTTGTTCCAAACCTGTTCAAGGGCCAATAAAGCATCTTGATTTTTCGGATTAATGGACAAAGCTTTGTTATACATCGTCACGGCTTTTTCGGGATCACCATTTTGCAACAGAGCCGTTCCCAGCTTCACATATAAATCATCGGTAGGAGATGATGCGGTATCAATGGCTTTTTGATAAGCACTTGCCGCTTTTCCCGGATTTTGTTTCACCCGATAAATATCACCTTGGGCAAGCCATGCCTCTGAATCCCGGGGGTTTAACTGGGTTACCCAGCCATACTCCACCATGGCTTCTTCCAATTGCCCTTTACGTCTCAAGTCCCAGGCTGTTTTCAGATGCCATTTCCAGTCTTCAGTAGGTTCTCTCAGGCTTTTCATGGCATTATCAATGTTAAGGCGAAGAATTTTAACATTTTGCGACACCTGAGGAGACATCAGCACCCCATCAGGCCAGTCATATACCATGTAAAAGAGCCCCTGACGGTAATCATCAACGGCCTTTTTGTAGTCTTTTTTAGTGTTTTGGTAATAAACCCCTTGTTGAATTAAGCTTGCTGCCAGATTGTTAATAACAGAGGGGTTATTGGGAGAGAGTTGTAAGGCTTTTTTCATCAAATCAATGGCCTGACCATAATCGGACTTATTATAAAAATCCATCGCCTTTTGCATGTAGTCATAATAGTATTGGCTAGAGGCTTGCTGGCCATTCCCATTCTCTACATTTTGGTTTTGCTGACTCATGGGAGGCAGTTGGGATTCTTGCGCAAAACATGGCATCTGCACCAGGGGAACCAGGCAAATTAAAGCACTGGCCCATAAAAAGGCCTTGTGAACCTTAAACTGCAAAAATCGACTGCTTACCATTTCAACCTATCCTTTCTAAAACGGCAATTTGTTTTCAACATAGGCCAGTTTCCATCCGCCACGTTCTTCCACCATGGGAAGTCCAATCTCTCGAACCTGCCCATTGGGATATTTTAATGTTACCTTAACCACGGCTGTTTTTCCCTTCACCGAGTCGATACTAAAATAGCCCAAGCGATAAATTTCATTTGCCCCACTGGCAAAGAAAAAGCGGCGCCAAAAAAACTTGAGGAGCATTGGGTCATTTCGCTCAAACATAAGCTTTACTTCTTTAATTCCTAAATTGGCAGCTTTCGCAGCCTCCTGATTCCGTTGGTAGAGGTCATGCAAGGCCCATTCCGCAAATTTATTTTGCGTTGTCTTTGAAAAAAAAGACCAACTCACTTGGCACTGACTTTCCATCAAGGATGCATAAAAGCGCCGGGCCGCTTGATCTGCAGGAAGATTATTCCCCATGGAACAAATTGGGTCCTCCCAAGGATATCCATCATTTAGTTACTTCATTATAGCGATTCTTTTGATTTCATGGGAACTCGCTTTCTTTTGCCAGAAGCGGATTCTATCCCCACTGTATAATTGGCCGTTATCTCCGGCAGTATTCACACCGCAGAAAGAATATTTCGTTCTAAAAAATCATACACAGCTTGCACATTCGGCAAAACCTGAGCCACAGGTGGTGAATCTTCGGGAAGAATTTGACCCACATAAATGGATTGTCCCCCATGGGCATTTACCTGGCGAAAAGCATCAAAATCGGTCACGTCATCACCAATATAAGTCAGACTAGGCCCTTGGCCAAAACGTTTTGTCGCCAGGGGTAGCAAATGATCAACAGCAACCCCTTTATTAAATCCTTTAGGAACCGCCTCTAAAAGCTGTTTGCCGGGACGCAAAATAAAAGATAGGGAAAGTCCTAATGTTTTCATTCCCTCTCTTAAGCAACCAAGGGCTTTTTCTGCATCTTCGGGGGATGCTTGTCGGTAATGGACGCCCAATGAATAATTTTTATCTTCAAGAGCAACCCCTTTCACTTGATGAATGCCAGCTTTTTCAAGATACTGCTTTAAAGCTTCAATGCTATGCTTATAGCTTGAGTCGGGTTCTTCCAAAAACTGCTCTGACTGAAAGTCATACACTTCTCCCCCATGAAGCCCCACCAAATAAAGGGACTCTCCGGCTAAGTCCATTAAGAAAAAGCGCAATTGCGGAACAGATCGGCCACTGACAATGGCCAATTGGACCGCTGGCAAGGATGCCAATTTTCTTAAAACGTCAATCTGATCTTGAGAAACCTGGGCTTGGTCAAAATGGGGCACAATGGGGGTCAATGTCCCATCGTAGTCTAGCATTAACAAAAGGGGTTTAGGCATTGTCATACCGATGCTGAATAGCCACGTTAAAATCAGCCAGAAAGTCATTAAGCCATTTTTCAATATTGTTTTCTTGAATCGTCTTTCGCATCTGAATCATCCGCTCCCTTTTTTCTTCATTCGAGGCACTCAGAGCGGCATGCATGGCTTCTACCACACTGGGATAATCGTAAGGATTCACCAAAAAGCTTTCTTTCAACTGATAGGCAGAGCCTGTCATTTCACTCAAGATTAAAGCACCATTATCATCGCTGTGTGCAGCACAATATTCCTTGGCAACCAGATTCATTCCATCCCGAAGTGGATTCACTAAGGCAAAATCTGCAGCTTTATAGTAGGCAACCAGCTCTTCCATGGGAAAACCACGATATAAATAATGAATCGGCGCCCAGCCATCTTCGCTAAACCGACCATTAATCCGGCCAACCGCTTCATCCACTTCATGTTTGAGTTGCTGATAATCTTCCACCTTGGTTCGACTGGGAACCGCAATCTGAATGAAGACAAGGCGTTTACGGTATTCAGGATACCGATCAAAGAACAACGAAATACACTCCATACGATCAAAAATGCCTTTGGAGTAATCCAGCCTGTCAATTCCCAAACCAATCAATTCGGCAGGCTGGAATGAGCTTCGCAATTGCGCCACGGCTTCATCGGTTTCAGGTCGACGAGAAATCGCATCAATCGAATCGTAATCAATGCTAATGGGATAAGCTTTTACCCGAACCTGGCGAGATCGAAACATAAGCGTCTCCCCATCCAGCACCTTTACCTCTCCCGGCAGAAGCATTTCGGCACATTCCATAAAATACTTGGCGTAGTCAGGTGTATGAAATCCGATGATATCCGCCCCCAACATCCCTCTTAAAATTTCACGACGGGTGGGTAATACTCGAAACACCTCATAATGCGGAAAAGGAACATGGCAGAAAAAACCTAAATTTAAATCAGGCTGTTTTTCCCGAACAAAACTGGGTACCAACATAAGGTGATAATCTTGAATCCAGATAAAATCTTCAGGCGTTGCATTTTCCACAATGGATTGAGCAAATTTTTGGTTTACTTCCGTGTATTGGGCCCACTCTTTTTCCTGAAAGGCATAGCGCGAAGGGAAATAATGAAACAGCGGCCAAATTTGCTGGTTTGCAAATCCATAATAATAGTGTTCAATATCTTCTTCACTCAGCTTTACCATCTGTAAAGGGTAAGGGAACTCAATATTGTTGAGTTCTGCCAAGCGAGATAAGTCTTCAAAACTGTAATCATCCTCTTGAAAAGCCCCATCCCAGCAGATCCAAAGACCATTTGAGCTTTGAACCACAGGATCAAGGGCAGAAATAAGCCCACCAGCAGATCTTTCCAGTCTTAAACTATCCTCTTCCCTGACTACTTGAAACGGCTCACGATTAGACACAATAATAAGGCGATGGCCAGATAGCACCGAGGATTCTTGTTGTATTACAGGCTCTACTTCAATCATTTTCAGATCTCAATGTCTCATTAATTCATTTAAACTTTACGTGCTGTATACCTCATGATGATTATTCAACTTCATCGCGGTGTTGATAATAGCCACATGTGTATACCCTTGCGGAAAGTTTCCCGTCAGGACACCCAGTTGGGGATCAACATCTTCAGAAAACAATCCCACGTGATTTGAATATTGTAAAACGTTTTCGAAATAATATAAAGCCTTTTTCGATTCTCCTGCAAGAATAAGCGCATCAATAAACCAAAAAGTGCAGACCAAAAAGGCATTTTGAGGCACACCCAAATCATCTTCATTCGTGTAACGAAATGCAAAGCCATTTTTCATGAGCAAATTCTCGCTTTGCGTGATGGTATTCTTCATTCTCGGATCTTTTGCCGAAATAAAACCATATACAGGCATTAAGAGCGTACTGGCATCTAAATATTGAGACCCATAGGATTGTGTAAACGCTTGTACATCAGGGTTCCAAGCCTTTTTTAGAATATCGTTTCGCATCACATCCCGAAGCCGAGTCCATTTACTCACCTCAGCCTTGGAAAGATGCCGTGCAATCTTAACGCCCCGATCAACAGCCACCCAGCACATGAGTTTTGAAAAGGTGTAATGGCGCCGGGCATTGCGAAACTCCCAAATCCCATTGTCCTTATCTGGAAATTTTTTGATGGCCAGATCAACCAAATCTTTGACAATGTTCCACAGTTGGTCCAGATCTTCCCGAACAATGCGTTGATCAAAAAACATGGGATACAACGCTTGGATCACTTCACCATAAATATCAATTTGAAAGTGGTTGGTGGCATCGTTCCCAATCCGCACGGGCTGACTCCCATTAAATCCTTTTAAATGAGATAAAATTTCTTCCATCGGCGCGGGCCGACCTGAAATAGCGTAAAGGGGCCGTAAGTTTTCCAGATCTTTGCCCGCCTCATACACCTTTTTTCCTAAAACCAGCTTTAAATAACGAATAAACCCCTCTAACTCCTCAAATTGAGAGAGTTTCATCAGGGCATTCACAATAAAATAGGAGTCTCTCAGCCAACAATAGCGGTAATCCCAGTTACGGTTTTCCCCAAAAATCTCAGGTAAACTACTGGTGGGCGCTGCAATAACCCCACCTGTATCATCATAAACCAACAGTTTTAGGGTTAGAGCAGATCGAATAATCTCATTTTGATAATTGGCAGGCAGATAACAATGTTTTACCCAACCACGCCAATAATGCGTGGTGCGTTGAAACTTTTCAATAACACTTTCATAGGTAATCCCTTGCAATGGCTCCATGTAAGAAAGGACCAAAAAGCTTCCTTGGGTTAAGGTTATTTCTTCATGGTCTAAAATCTTCTGATAATCAAGGTTTGAGTACAAATAAAGTTTCTGTTCCCCCTGTACCGCAACCAATACGCCCCTCTCAATAGAACAATGGGTTTCACCTCGGGCATAATCAAAGCGGGGATCAAAATAAATTTCAACCTGCGGCTCTCCCTGGGTCACCTCAATTAAACGATATATTTGTGCAGGTTTGTAAATGGCCTCCGCATCGATATAAAAGCGGGGAACAAAGTCGATAATGTTAAACGCCCCATTACGGCCCAAATAACGGGTCTCCAGAATAACCGTATTTTTTAAATACTGTTGTTCGGTCCCGTAAAAGCCTTTTAGCTTGACCTTAAAACAGCCCCCCTGCTCTTTATCTAAAATGGCGCTAAAGACAGATGGACTATCAAATGCGGGCATACAGGCCCATTCAATGTTCCCCTCAGAGGATACCAGTGCATTAATCTGTCCATTCCCGATAATGCCATAATCCAATGAGTCCATAGCCCTTATTATACCTCATCAAAGAATGAAAATAAGCTTTTCTATAGACCATTTTGACCAAGTCCCCTTAAAATACCAACATCTACCTCAGCAATCTTTCAACACTACTAGAAGATCAAGCCTGGTTTCATATTTTGGGTTATAAATACGCTAACAAGATAAAGCATTTTCTCAATTTTCGGCATACAATAGAGAGTGGTGTTCGCACGATGGGAAGATTTTGCTCCTACAAACGTCTCTTTTATATGGTAAATATGGTGGCAATGCCTCCTATTTTTATGACAACACAAAAACAGTTTAGAAAAGTTAACGCATCCGCTTTAAAGCGGTGGTTTTTTGGTATTTTAAAAAAAGAACCTAAAATAACGCAACTTTTGATTGCCCGATGTGTTTATCAACATGAAATGAACAGAAAGGTATGGAATGGAGGATCATTCAGTGGCCGTAGAAATGCATATTCCGCAGCTTGAGCGTAATCGGATGCTAGACGGAACATGTAAAGTTAAAATATTTACAGGGCGAGCCAATCCAGAACTCGCCGAAGAGATTGCCCATTATTTGGGAACCTCATTGAGCCCCATTCAAATTAAAAACTTTAGCGACGGTGAAACTTACGTTCAAATCCAAGAAAGCATTCGCGGCAATGATGTCTTTTTAATCCAACCCACCTGCAGCCCGGCCAACGAAAATATCATGGAACTGCTCATTATGATTGATGCGTTTAAGCGTGCCAGCGCGAACACCATCAATATTGTAATGCCCTACTATGGTTATGCCCGACAGGACCGAAAAACCGCTGGACGTGAAGCTATCTCTGCCAAGCTAGTGGCTGATCTCATTACCACCGCTGGCCCTGATCGCATTATCGCCATGGACCTTCACACCGGTCAGCTACAAGGATTCTTTAACATTAAAGTCGATCACCTTTACGCAACCCCCGTTTTAATTGACTATATTCAACAAAAACGCTTAGAAAACCCAGTGGTGGTTAGCCCTGATGCTGGGGGCGTTGAGCGGGCCAGAGTGTTTGCAAAAAAACTGGATTGCCCCATTGCCATTATCGATAAACGTCGGGTAGGCCATAACATTGCTGAAGTGTATAACCTTATTGGGGATGTCCGTGGGCGTAACGCCATTATTGTGGATGACATGATTGATACTGCAGGTACCATTTGCTCAGGCGCCAAAATGCTCAAAGAACAAGGCGCTCAACAGATTTTTGCCTGTGCCGCTCACCCTGTCTTTAGTGGCCCGGCCATCCAACGCTTATCAGAATCCCCCATTGATGAAATTATCGTCACCAACAGTATCCCCCTAAGCCCGGCTGGTGCACAAACCCAAAAAATTACGCTGCTCAGTTTTGCTCGCCTATTGGGAGAAGCCATTGGCCGTATCCATGACGTTATGTCCGTCAGTTAGATGTTTTAATAAACCGACTCTCCACCAAGAAGAACAACACAAAAACAACGCTTCTCTTGAGCTTGTTAATGGTGCCTTGGCGTCAAAAAAAGAGATTAATTTTGTTCCCAAGCCCGGAAAATGAGTGAGGCATTGTGTCCACCAAATCCAAAGGAGTTGGACATAGCCACCTTAAAACCACTGACTTTACGTGGGGTATGAGGAACATAATCCAAGTCACATGCCGGATCTTGATTTTCAAGATTAATGGTAGGCGGAATTAACTGATCTCTTAAAGCCAGTAGCGATACTGCGGCCTCCGTAGACCCAGAAGCCCCGAGAAGATGCCCCGTCATGCTTTTGGTTGAGCTCACTAAAAGCTTCCCACTTTTGGCATGATCTTTAAACACATGCTTAATAGCGTTCGTCTCTGCCAGATCACCTAAAGGTGTGCTGGTTCCATGAGCATTAATATAAGAAATCTCTTCAGGAGAGAGCCCCGCATCTCTTAACGCGGCCTTCATGGCAAAAACAGCGCCACTTCCGTCTGAAGGGGGCGAAACAATATCATGGGCATCGGCAGAACGCCCATAACCAATAATCTCACCATAAATTTTGGCACCCCGATCAATCGACCGTTGCAATTCTTCTAGAATCAGTACACAGGCCCCTTCAGCCATAACAAAACCATCTCGACCAGTTTCAAAAGGGCGACTGGCATGCTGAGGATCATCATTGCGAAGGGATAGAGCCCTTGCTGCAGCAAACCCAGAGACTGAAATAGGGGTAATGGGGGCTTCTGCACCACCTGCAAAAACAACATCGGCTTCATCATTTTGAATAATCCGAAACGCATCCCCCAGGGAATGAGCACCAGTTGCGCATGCCGTTACAACCGCCATGTTTGGCCCCTTGGCATTATATTCAATAGAAATTCGACCTGCGCCCATATCACAAATCATCATGGGGACCAAAAAAGGACTACAACGACGATAACCTTTCGCTATAACCTCTCGTAACTGGGTTTCAATGGTTCCAATGCCACCGGCAGCGCTACCCACGACAACACCAAACCGTTCAGGCGCAACAGACTCAGAGGTTAATCCTGAATCTGTATAAGCATCTCGTGCAGCCGCCATGGCAAACTGAGTATAGCGATCCATACGCCGGGCGTCTTTTTTATCCATATAGTTTTCCGGATGAAAATCTTTGACTTCACCGGCAATTTTACAGATTTGTTCACTGGTATCAATCAATGTCATTGGCCCAATGGCACTTTTTCCAGCAAGGAGCGATTGCCAAAAAGGCTCTAATTTTACGCCAGAAGGTGTTATGACACCGATACCTGTAATAACAACCCGGCGTTTATGTGTATTTGCCATCGTTTTTGCAGGTTATCCTGTTGTTTGTAAATGAATTAAGAGGGGAAACAGCAAAGCCAATTACTTTGCGTGCTTTTCAATATAGTTTACAGCATCTTGCACGGTAACAATTTTTTCAGCTTCTTCATCCGGGATTTCAAGCCCAAATTCTTCTTCAAAAGCCATAACCAATTCTACCGTATCTAAAGAATCTGCACCTAAATCAGCTTGAAAGCTTGCTTCAGAAGTGACTTCTTTGTCTTCAACACTCAATTGCTCAATAACAACTTTTTTAACCCGTTCTAGTGTGGATGTAGCTGTACTCATGATTTTTGTGACCTCCATTTTCTACTTAATGTTGACCTAGTATACTTACAAAACCAATCCACCGTCAACTTGAAGGACTTGCCCGGTAATATAGTTTCCTGATGTTACCAGAAAAAGAACTGCATTCGCAATATCTTCTGATGTCCCCAAACGCCCCAATGGGATATGTTCAAGCACCTTGGTTGTGTCCAAACCATCGGTCATATCTGTCACAATAAATCCCGGTGCAACAGCATTGACGGTAATATTTCGGCTTGCCAGTTCTTTTGCAGCTGATTTGGTCATCCCAATGAGCCCCGCCTTACTGGCTGAATAATTAATCTGTCCTGGATTACCATAAATTCCAGAGACACTGGTAATATTCACAATGGAACCACTTCTTTGCTTAATCATCACCTTTGAAGCAGCCCGAGTCATATAAAAGGCTCCGGTGAGATTGGTGTCAATCACCTTTTGCCAGTCTTCATCTTTCATTCGGATTAAGAGGTTATCCCGAGTAATCCCGGCATTATTCACCAAAACATCCAGCCGACCAAAGCGATTTAAGGTTTCATCCAAAATAAACTGCGCATTTGCCGCGTTGGAAACATCTCCTTGAACGGCCAACGAGTCTCTTTCAAGAACCTGAATGGTTTTTTCAACTTCTGTCGCAGCGCTTTTGTTTGAAACAAAGCTTAATACTACATTAAAGCCGTTCTCGGCTAAAGCAACTGCACATGCCCTCCCGATACCACGAGAACCACCTGTTACCAGGGCCACTTTTTGGGTGGTTTCTGCCATTACACCTGTATCCTTTCTTTTAGCGTCTCTATTGTCGTTTCTAAAGAGGTTGAATCAAAGACATTATAAAGAGTTGCATCTTTATAAATTCGCTTAATCATCCCCGTTAAGACTTTTCCAGGCCCAATTTCAACAAAAGTGTCGATTTCTTCCTGGCGCATCAAATTCACGGAATCCAACCAACGCACGGGTGACTGAATTTGATCAGCCAGTTTTTCTCTGAACTGCTGTGCATGGGTTGTGTATTGGGCATCCACATTGGTAACCACAGGGAAACGAGCATCGTGAAATTCAAACGTTTTCACATACTCACCAAAAGCTTCACTGGCTTGCTGCATTAAGGGAGAGTGGAAAGCACCCCCCACCGGAAGCATAATAGCCTTTAAAGCACCTGCCTCTTTTGCAAGAGCACAAACCGCTTCAACAGCGGATCTTTCACCCGAAATCACCAATTGCTCGGCCGTATTATAATTGGCAATGGTCACAATCCCATTGCTCTCATTTTTCACGTGCAAAACGGCTTTGTCCAATTGTGTTTCAGGCAGCCCCAAAATTGCCGCCATGGCACCAGATGGCGCATCTTCCATGAGTTGAGCCCGTTTTTTAACCAACTTGGCCGCAGATTCTAAGTCGATAACCCCTGCCGCGTATAGTGCGCCGTATTCTCCCAAACTATGGCCGGCAGCAAGAATAGGTTGATCATAATATTTTTCTCGAAAAACCGTCAGTGCTGCCAAAGACACAGACAAAATGGCGGGCTGGGCATAAAGGGTTCTTTTAAGGGTTTCTTCCGGCCCTTCAAACATCACTTGTTTGAGATCAGGCAATACCCATTGGGTGAACTGGTCAATCACTTGGCGGGCTGCGGGATATTTTTCATACAGGTCTTTCCCCATGCCAACAGACTGAGATCCTTGTCCCGGAAAGAGAAAAGCGGTTTTCGCCATTTTTCAGACTCCTTCTATTAAACTTTCTCAGTAGATTTATCCGTCACGGTCTCTGCTGATGAAGACTTTCGGCGATCAATACAGTTCCATTTCACCACGGCCGTTGCAACGGCAAGCCCAGCACCAAAACCACAGAGCACCAATGTTGCCCCAGGTTGAATTTGTTCTGCCTGTAAAGCATCATACAAAGCCAACGGAATGGATGCTGCCGAGGTATTTCCATATTTTTCCAACCCCACAATCAGTTGTTCCGGAGAAACATTCATCCGTTCGCTCATCGAATTCATGATGCGAACATTGGCCTGATGTAATACATAATAATCGACTTCTTGAGGGGTTAAACCCGCCTTTTGGAGAGTTGCTTCAATAATTTTCGGAACTTCCCCGACCGCAAATTTAAAGACTTCTCGGCCATTCATATACACCGAAGATTGCTCTTCAAAATTTCGGGGTTCTACCAACGGGCAATTGTCTCGATTAATGGGAAGGCGAATTTCCTGCCCTTTAGTGCCATCCAACATAAAGTCCATCGCCAAAATATCTGTTTCTGAGGGGGATTCATTTCGGGAAATCACAAAAGCACCGGCCCCATCCCCAAACAAAACACAGGTGTTTCGGTCATACCAGTCGGTATAACGAGAATGGGTATCTGCCCCAATCACGAGTGCTGTTTTGGCTGTTCCGTTTTCAATAAATTGAATGGCAATCCCTAAGGCATAAATTAAACCACTACACCCCATTGCCACATCAAAGCCAAAGGCCTGAGGAGCACCAATCCCTTGTTGCACCACACCACACCCAGCAGGATAGATATAATCTGGGGTAGAACTTGCATTGATAATTAAATCCACGTCGCTCCCTGTCATCCCAGCATAGGCCAATGCATTCTGTGCAGCTTCAATGGCAAGATCGGTTACTTTTTCGTTGCCAGAAACCACCCGACGTTCTCGAAACCCAGTTCGGCTACTGATCCATTCATCAGAAGTTTCCACCAATGCAGTTAAATCTTCATTTTTAACCACAGTAGAGGGTAAAGAAACGCCAATGCCTTTTACAGAAACCCCATATTTATGCATCACCTACAAACATCCTTCCAACACTTTGCTTTCAATCTTCCCAATAACATCCTGATCAATTGCTTCTTTCGTCACCCGGATTGCATTTTGAATGGCATAGGCATTGCTGCCACCATGGCCTATTACACAAATGCCTTTTACACCTAAAAGCAAAGCGCCTCCAAACTCTTCATCAGAGACTTTGTGTTTTACTTTTCTCAACGTTGATTTTACCAGAATGGCGCCCGCTTTGGCCCGAAGACTTTTTTGGGTTTCTTCTTTAAAGAGAGACATCACCATATTGCCAACCCCTTCAGCGGTTTTCAGAGCCACATTTCCTGTATAGCCATCACAAACCACCACATCGGCAGACCCATCAAAAAGGTGTTTCCCCTCGATATTGCCGATAAAGTTCAGTTCGTCATGCTGTTCTAAAAGCTTATAGGTTGAGAGCGCAAAACTATTTCCTTTAGAGGATTCTTCCCCAATATTGAGTAGCCCAATTCGAGGGTTTTTGACCTGTAAAACGGCTTGGGAAAAAATACTTCCCATCCGACCAAATTGAATTAACATTTCTGGAATGCAATCCGCATTAGCGCCCGCATCCACCAATATACAAGGTGTTTTATAGGTAGTGGGGAGCACAACGGCAATGGCAGGTCGATCCACACCCTCAATCCGTCCCATATTAAAAATGGCCGCCGCCATAGCTGCCCCTGTATTTCCGGCAGCAACAAGCCCTTGAGACATTCCTTTTGCAACACAGGTACTGGCCACAACCACTGATGCATTTTTCTTTTTTCGAATAGCCGCCGCAGGAGATTCACCCATATCAATGGTCTCCAGGGCAGGCACAATCTCGTACTGAATCCCTTGCGTCTCTAATGCATCCAGCTCAGCTTGAATTTTATCTGGCTGCCCCACCAATTGCAGGGCTACACCATATTGTCGAGCTCCCAGAATAGCACCTTTCACAATTTCTTGGGGGGCATAATCGCCGCCCATACAATCAATTGCGATACAAATCTGTTGCTTACTGCTCATTCAAAATGCAATTCGTTTACCACTCATACAATTCCCCTGAATCAACTGACCTTGATAAGGGGAAATTCAATTTGAGAGAGAAAAAGGCTTCAAGAAGCCCTTCTTAGGAAATTCCAAATCTTTCGGAAACTTTTTTTCCGCCATAATAGCCACAGGTCTGACAAATTACATGGGTCAGTTTTTGGTCACCGCATTGAGGGCATGTCATTAAGCTAGGAACCGTTGCTTTCCAGGTGGATCGTCGATGTCCTTGGTCTGATTTACCCACACGTTTCTTAGGAACTGGCATAAAGGATTACCTCATTCTGGTGTTAAAGGGTCAGTACAACGCTTAAATGATACTATGGCAGAAAAGAAATCAAAGCTCAAGGCTTTTTCCTTTTGAGCGCAGACTATCTATAACAAACCTTTTTCAAAATTTCAAGCTTTTAATTTGGCAACCCCATGGTATGTCAAACGGAATCTCCTAATAAGCCCAGTAACAACCGTTTTTTTTCTCAAAATTAGTGTCGAATCTCGCAAGTGGCTCGGTTGCATACCCGATCCGTACTCATGGCCATCACAATATATTGATGGATCAGATCTTTTAAATCCAAAACCCCTTCTGGGCCAATGGTTTCGTAAAAATCTTCTGTATGAAGCTCCATATCCCCAGCAGGCGCTTCATCAATAAACGATTGATACACAAAACGTTCATCAAAGGCATTTCCCAATGGGCGTTCATAGAGCTCACAACAGCGATCGCAAGGTTCTTCAACCACCGTTTTATAGTTGCCCCGAACATCTACCCCTGTGGCATTGAGCCTACAATGAATATGAACCTCTGCTGGGACTTTTAAAGGCAAATCTTCGTAGGTGTAGGACTCATCTACGTCTGTTTCTCGCCTGCCGGTTCGAATCCAATCTTTGAGTTTGATTTTTTCTAAGGTCATTTTTCAAATACCAATCGTCAGTTGATTATTTTTGCGGTATGAATGAAATGTGATCAGTTGTAGCATACTCATTCTTTTTTGAAAAACTGCAACTGTCAATCAGGTGCCAGAGAAACAACAGGCCAGAGAAATTACAGAAATGATGAAAGCAGCTGTTATTGAAACCGGAAAAAAACTGGGTGTCCAGAATATCCAAGCACCTTCCCTTCCCAAAGACGGCGCCATTATTCGGGTAACCGGGTGTGGTATTTGTGGATCTGACCTGGATAAATTGCAACATCGCACTCTTGCAGAAGGCACTGTCCTCGGACATGAGGTGGTGGGCGTCATTGAAACTTTATCTGAAGGCGCAAAAGTTCATTCCCCCCAATACGCAGAGGGGCAGAGAGTGAGTGTAGCCCATCACATCCCATGCCAGCAATGTTATTACTGCACCCATGGCTCTCCTTCCATGTGCAGAGCTTTTAAACAAAGTAACATTACCCCAGGGGGATTTTGCGAATATATCGCCATTTCAAAAGAACATTTGGCACACACGGTTTTTCCATTACCCGATGATATTTCAGACCCCGTTGGAAGTTGTATTGAGCCTTTATCTTGTTGTATTCGAGCTGTTGACAGAATCCCCAAAGAAATTGGAAACGTTGCTTTTATGATCGGCCTGGGTTTTATTGGCCTTTTATCGTCTCAATATTTAAAACATCAAGACTACACCGTTTTTGGCATTGATTTAAAACCCGATCGGGTAGATCTTGCGCAAACCCATGCAATGGTAACAAGTGGTTCAACAGATCAAGGCCAGATATTGGATGAATTGTTCCAAAAAACCGAAGGACGCGGTGCAGACTTGGTCTTCTTATCTATCGTCAATCCAGCAACCATTGCTTTAGCATTAAAAGCGGTTCGAGATGGTGGGACCCTTCTGTTGTTTACCTCTTATGGTAAGGGAGAACCACTCATTAACCAGAACGAACTTTACTTTCGAGAAATCAATCTCATCACCAGTTACTCTCCTTCCCTAGTGCATTTACAAAAAGCGTATGATTTAATCATGCATCATCACATTACGGTTGCCCCACTTATCAGCCGGATTGTTTCGTTAAACGAACTCAATGATGCCATTCAAGACTATCAACATGGAGAAGCACTCAAAGTGTTTGTGAGCCTATGACCCTTGTATTAAACCCACAAACCCAAACCACCATGAAAGCGGCACTTTTCTATCAGCCGGGCGATGTCCGATACGAAGAAGTTCCAATGCCAAAACCTGCTACCGGTGAAATTGTGGTTAAAGTAGAAACCGCTTTAACCTGCGGAACCGATTTAAAAGCCTTCCGGCGGGGTCACCCCGTTTTACTCAAAAATTTTCCAGCCCCCTTTGGCCATGAATGTTCTGGCATTGTTACTGCCATTGGTAAAGGTTTTTCGCATTTGTCTGTGGGAGATCGAGTGGTTGCGGCCAATTCTGCACCCTGCCAAACCTGCTTCTTCTGCAAAAAAGCCCAATATAATTTGTGTGAGCATCTCGATCTGTTAAATGGTGCCTATGCCGACTACATTAAAATCCCCGCCCAAATTGCGCAACACAATACGTTGATTATCCCTGAGCATGTTCCCTTTGAAGCAGCCGCTTTTACCGAACCCTTATCGGTGAGTCTTCGTGGTATTGAGGCCTGCCATATCAACCCAGGTGATACTGTTGCTGTGATTGGGCTTGGTGCCATTGGTCAATTTATGATCAAGCTCGCCAAATTACGTGGCGCCCATGTTGTGGGGCTTGGCCGTAACCCACTAAAACGAAAAATGGCAGAATCCTTTGCGTGCGCCGATGCGGTTCTGAATTTAAACCAATTTTCAGATCCCCAACAGATTGTTGAAGAATTTACGCCAGGGGGTTACGGGTTTGATGTTGTGATTGAAGCAGTAGGTTTACCCACCACCTGGGAAAAAGCCATCCAAATGGTTCGCCGAGGAGGTTTGGTAAATCTTTTTGGAGGATGTGAATCGGGGAGTACTGTTGCGCTAGAAACCCGACGCATCCATTACGATGAAATCACTTTAGTAAGTCCTTTTCATCATACGCCGAGTTATTTCAGAAAGGCTTTGACCTTAATCACTGAGGGGCAACTTGACCCAACCCAACTGATAAGTCTTGAACTGCCATTGCACTGTGTGACAGAAGCCCTCGAACTGGTTTCTGAGGGAAAAGCCGTTAAAGTTGCTTTAAAGCCCGACAATAATTAATTTTTTTAAATCATCTGGTGCAAAAACAGGGTAATTACATACAAATAGGCTGAAAAAGTCAAAATATCCAATAACGTCGTAATCATGGGGCCACCGACTCCAGCCGGATCCTGCTTAAAGTACTTATGAAACACATAGGGCAGGGTAATCCCCAAAGCAGCAGACAAACAGAGTGAAAAAATAATGGCCACAAACAAGATAACACTGAGCACCCAATGACGATACACAATCAAAGAGTACATCCCCACTGTAAAGGCAAAAATAAATCCGGTGACGATACCGACACCCAGCTCCCGGGTTATCTTTTCTTTGATATTCTCTGTATTTACTAAATTTAACGCCAATCCCCGAACGGAAATGGTTTCACTTTGGGTTCCCATATTGCCTGAAAGCCCTGACAAGAGGGGCATAAATGAAATAGCAATGGCTGCCGCTGCAACAGTTTCATGAAAAGAAGCTGTGATGGAAGAGGCAAACAGTTCACCCACCATTGTCACCATCAACCAAGGGATTCTCGCTTTAACGGCTTTGAGCATCGGCCCTGTCAGTAGATTTTTTTCATCCATCTCCTCCAAATTAATCCCAGATGCCAGATAGATGTCTTCAGAGGATTCTTCATCGATAATTTCGATAATATCATCGAGGGTGATAATGCCATGAATAATCTCATTTTCATTAACAACCGGAACAGCCAACAGGTTATAGTACTTTCTGAACAGGTTGACCACCACTTCCTGATCATCTGATATTTGCACTGACTTCACATCAAACTGAGCCACTTTGTGCAATTCAGTATCTTCTGAATGAAGAATCAGCTGCTTTAAGCTCGCAATGCCCACCAAGCGATTTTGGCCATCGACCAAGTAGCAATAGTAGACAAAATCTTTTTCTTCGGCGTTTTTAATGAGATTTAAAGCATCCCCCACAGTACTTTCAATGTTAATTTGCAGAAAGTCTGTTGACATAAGCCCTGCTGCCGTATCGGGTTCTTCCATCATAAGGTGATGAATCATCCGGGTTTCCACATCAAAGGGCATTTCTTTTAGAATTTTCTGACTCTGCTGGGTATCCAACTCTTGCAAAATATCCACCGCATCATCTGACGCCATAAAGCGGAGAATTTGGCTACTCATCAGAGTGGGGAGAGAAGAAAGACAGGCCACTTGACGCTCTTGATCTAAACTGGTTAAGACTTGCGCCGCTTGTCCCACATCCAAATATTGAAAACAGGTCACAGCCTCTTCTAAAGTCAGATGATTCTCCATCACTTCGGCGATGTCCGCAAAGTTATAGCGCACCAGTAAGCGCCGTAAGGCTGACCCGTTACGCGTTTCTAAAAAACGCTTTATTTTCTCATCAAGAGGCGTTGTAAGTGTTGTTGGAACCATCATCAACGCTGTCCATGGTTGTAGGGGGAAATTAAAATTGAGTTGTTTTAAAGTCGCTTTCAGCGATCCACTCTAAGAAAGATTTCAAAATCTTCACACGTCGTATTTTACGTTGAAATCAGAAAAGCGGCATCGTCTCCTCAACAAAACGCTTCTCTGTCGCATGAAATCTTATTTTCAATTTACCGTCTTCTTGCAAAGACTGCAACTTTTATCTTAAATTAAATTCAGATTCCTCTTAAGAATAAAACCGATTACTGAAAGGACAAAAACAATGACCATGATAAGCCCCATTCGTTTTGCAGGGACCATTAAAGGCACCCATAACGGTAGCCAAAAGGCAATTGAAGGTTTACGACAAACCGCTGAAGCTGTCGGCAAAAACAATCCAGTTTTTGTCGACCTGGACATTGTAAAAGGGGATCATACAACAATTTCGGTTAATGATAGTGGCAATAAAACGACCGATCAAACAGAAAAAAACTCATTTGTCTTTAAAACATCTTCTCGCTCTGATATTGGGCGAGACCCCTATATCGACATAGCGGACAAACAAATTTTAGCCTATTTAACCCACGTTAAGGGGGTTTCCGCTAAAGTTTAGTCACGAGGTCGCTCAGTAAAGCACTAAAAAACCTGCCTTTTGCGTTTCAACATCAGGCAGGTTTTTATTGGTTTTGTTTTAACCCTATGAGCGCCTTAGTGGGTGTTGGTTAACACCTCTGCGTAGGCTGCCGAAAGATCCGTGGTGGGCACGTGGGTGCTGGGATCTTCAATGGGCATTTTGCAACTGGTGTATTTTTGCAACAGTGGAATATTGGGTTTTACCCGTTCTAAGAAGGTCGGCAGTTCCACTTCGTAAAAAACACCCAGGGCAATTTGAGGCTCTGATGCCTCTACTTTTTGGAGTGCTTGAAGTTTCTTGGCTTCAATTTCCCTTTCATCAGCCGGGTTATGAACTTTACCATCATAGCCTTTTTCATCCAGATGGTAGGTTCGGGGGTATTTTGTCCCGCCAATTTCAACTTCTTCAGCAAACCAATCTTTGGTGCGCAGGTTGTTGTAGGTCGGGCAAGGCTGAAGAACGTCCACCAAGGCCATCCCTTTATGAAGAATCGCCCGCTTAATCGTTTCTTTTAAATGCTTGGCATCAAAGGCATAACTACGAGCCACAAAGGTGTATCCCGCAGAAACAGCAATGGCCAAAGGATTTATACCCTCATTTGGGTTGGGTAACGGCAAAGACTTTGTCTTCACACCGAGTTTTAAGGTCGGTGAAGCTTGCCCTTTGGTTAAGCCATACACTTCATTGTCATACACAATGTATGCCAAATTCGCATTTCGGCGACCAGCATTTAAAAAGTGACCGGCACCAATCCCATAACCATCACCATCACCACCTGCAACCACTACCTGCAAATCAGGATTTGCCAGGTGAGAGCCCGTTGCAAAGGGAAGGCTCCGTCCATGGAGGGTATGAACCCCATAAGTGTTAATGTAGTGGGGGGTTTTACTAGAACACCCAACACCAGAGTACATTAAAACCTGAGAAGGTTTCAGTTGTAACTCAGCCATTGCTTGTTGAATGGCGTTGACAATCCCAAAGTCACCACAACCAGGACACCAATCAGGATGGACGTCTGATTTATAGTCTTTGGGTTTTCGTTGAACTTCGGATGACGGTAAATTAGTGACCATAAGTTAACACCACTTTCTCTGTTTTCTGCTTGGTAATCTCTCTAAGAGCGGCAACGACCTCGGTTTCCGACATCGGACGACCGGTGTACTTAGAAACCATATGATCCATTTTAATGCCTGTTTCCATACGAACAATCTTCGCCAATTGACCGGTAAAGTTTTGTTCAACACCGATACGAACCTTGGCGCGATTCAAGATCTGAGAAACCGCTTCAGCAGGGAAGGGACTCATTAACCGAATCTGAAGAACGTTGATGGAAATGCCATCGCTTTGAAGAATCGGCAGTGCATCCAGTAACGGACCTTTAGTGGATCCCCAGGTTACAACGGTATAGTCTGCATTTTCTGGACCATACAGCTTCCATTGCTCATCTTGTGGAATGGTTTTAGCCGCAAGTTCCAATTTACGCATCCGTTTGTCATCCATCATAATCCGGTTTTCAGGATCTTCTGAAATATGGCCATAGACATCGTGCTCATCACCAGTACACCAGTAAATTCCATTTTCTTGACCAGGCAATGATCTTGTTGAAACACCATCTTCAGAATTTGCAAACCGAGGATATTTGCCATTAAAATCAGGACGACTTGCCAATTCTGCCAGATATTCGTCTGATGCCCTTTTTCCGCGGTTAATTCTTAAATTGGTTTCATCAAAAGGCAAAATGGATGCGGTGTTGTTGGCCAATGCTTTATCACACAGAACAATAACCGGCGTTTGGAATTGATCGGCATAGTTAAAAGCATTAAACGAATCGTTGAAACACTCTGTCATATCGCCAGGGGCCACAACGATTTTGGGATACTCCCCGTGGCAGATAAACAAGCTGAATAATAAGTCACCTTGTTCATGCCGCGTTGGCAAACCGGTAGACGGGCCACCCCGTTGATAGTTGAAAACCACAACAGGCACTTCATTAATACCAGCCCAGCCAAGGCCTTCAGCTTTAAGACCAAATCCAGGACCGGAAGAAGAGGTTGAAGCACGAACCCCTGTTAAAGAGGCACCGACCGCCATACAAACAGCTGAGATTTCGTCTTCGCACTGAACCACGTTTACACCATACTCAGGGTGAGATTCCAAATAGACACTTTCATCACTGGCAGGGGTAATGGGGTAATACGACTGAAAACGGCAGCCTGCTTTTAATTTTCCGAGTGCCACAGCCGTGGTTCCATTGACAATCATTTGAGCTGGTGCATCGGGCTTGGCGACCAAGCGATATGGAAATGCATTTTTAATTTCTTGTGTGATGCAAGCATAGGCTTTTTCGGCCACTTTTAAGTTTAAAGGCACCAATTTTGCCTTGCCACCCGTAAAAATACCTTTTAAGGCTTTTTCAATATACTGAATTTCAAAGCATGTCATTGCCAAAGACGCTGCAACAGCAATGGTATTTTTCATAATTTGCAGCTTGGCTAAAGGTTGGCCTGTTTCAGCAGAAACTTCTTCTAAAATTTGGGAATAAGGCAAGGCCAAGATTTTAACATCTGGATGTAAGTCCAGAGTTTCTGGTTTGGTCACATTGGCGTCATATAAAAAGTAGCCATTGGGAACCACTTCATGGGCATGAATCCGGGCGGTTTCATCATCAAACGTAGCAAGTAAATGGACCGGATCAACATGGGAATGAACAGGATTTTCACTGACACGCACCTGGAAGTAGCTATGCTCTCCCATAATATTGGAGTGGTATTCTCTTTTTCCGTAGACGTTTAAACCAGCAACTGCACAAGAACGAATAAACAAGGTGGCAGATGAATCCACCCCTGTTCCTTGCGGGCCGCCAATCATCCACGAAAACTGGTTGGTGATTTCCATATATAACCTACCTTCTTTTGTTATGTTGGCTTTCTAACGAAACGATTGATAACGTATTAGTATTTCTCAAAAAAAATGAAATGTGAAGGCATTGTCTCAACATATCCCCATTATGTTAGGACAAAAAAACTCCTAAGATCAAGCAAAAAGCCACTTTCAATACGAAAAAAGCTTTATAAAACAGGCATGACGATCTTCCAACGGAAATCCTGTTTTCTCGATGTAACATCCCCTTCATAAACTATCAACAAACAGAATTCAGATTGTTTTTATATGGGTGGGGAGGTCTCTATCGCTTGTCGCAAAAAATTTTTTAAACCCAAAAATACACCTCAACGCCTGCTCGAAAGCGGAGCATGAGACGTTTTATTCCTGATTTACATTGAAGAACGATTAACAAGGGGAGATTGCAGTATGACGATAAATGCCCATTTTTCACCGTTTTCGCGTCCCAATGGTACCACTGGGGAAAAAGCTGTTTCAAAACCAACTTTTGACAAGCAGACCCAAGTTGCATTTCAAAACGTAATGAAACCCCAAACCGACTCATTATCCCTTGGCACAGCTTTGCCATTAGAGAAAAGCCCCGTCATGCAAAATATCTCGCTTCAAGGCACCCAGGATCGAGCAAAACACGCTTTGGGCCAAGTCGCTCAATATTACCCCGAATTAAGAATTGCAGAAGCCGCTCAAAAGTCTGTCTAACATCATCAATTAATGTAACGTTGCGTAATGCGCTTTAATCCAGGTCAGGGCTTCATCTTTGGTGTTAAGTTCACCATTTAAATACGCCTCTTGAACAGCCTCTAAAATGTCGCCAACCTGAGGCCCTGGTTCTAATTTGAGGTGCATTATTACGTCTTTACCGGTTAATAAATTGGTTTTTTGTTGCTCAGCTACCAAAAAGTCTTGGTATTGATGCCATAAACCAATAAGTCCTGCTTTAGAGGCTTCTAAATCGGCTTTTGAAATGGCAGGGCCTTGCGCACTAAAGCGATCCGCAATGGCCACCGGGATAAGCTCCGTTAAAACTGGCCCTAAACGCCTAAAAAATTTCCGATACCCTTTGGGTGTTATACCCGGCTTAATCAAATCACCAGGGTAAAGATGCCACCGAACCAACTGGCAAATGGTTTTGGTCACCTCTTTTCCCCAAGGCAAACGTTGGGCAATGCCCCAGGTCATTTCTGCAGAGACGAGATCATGGCCGTAAAACTTGTATTTTTGGATTTCGGCATCATACTCCATAGTGGCGGGCTTTCCAATGTCATGAAACAAGCAGGCCAGGCGAACCAAGGCAATCCGCTTGGTAAACGGGTTGATGGGCTTCAACAGATCCCCTTGGATGGGTTGGGGGAGATCCTGAAAATGCACTTCCAGTTGATGTAAGAGTTCTAAGGTATGATCAAACAGCCCCAAATGATGATAGAAATTGGCAGGGATCTGACGGGTTGGCGAAAGCTCCGGGAAAATCGTTTCTAACAGGCCACATTTTCCCATTGTTCTAAGATGGGAATAGCACAACGGCGCTGAAAACAACCGCATCAATTCATAGTGAATCCGCTCTGAGGATGCATGAATCAACTTTTCCCCATGGCGAGTCACTGCTTCTAGCGTCTTAGGTTCAATTTCCGTAAATCCTAAATCCGCCCCAATCCGAAACACCCGAAGTAAGCGTAAGGGATCATCCAAGAGGTTTTTCTCGTCCACCATCCGAATCATGCCATGAGCCAAATCGTCCTGACCGCCCAGGGGATCTAAAATCGCCTTCGTCTCAAAATCATAAGCGATGGCATTGATGGTTAAATCCCGACGCCTTAAATCCTGCTCAATGGTCTCCCCCATACAGCCTGCAATGTCTATCATATCAATCTGGGGAAAAATTATCAGTCGATAAATCTGATACTGCTCATCCAAGCAGATGAGCTTGGCATCCAAAACCTCTGAAAGGGCTGTTGCAATACTTTTTGCAGCTTCAACGGGGACGACAACATCCAAATCCTTGCTCAAGATATCCTGATAAAGGAGATCTCGAACAGCCCCCCCCACCAGGTAGGGTTTCACTTGATGTTGGCGGCAAACTTCCAAGAACGCTTGAACTTGAGGCACTTCTTGAAAGCGTCTCTCAAAATCAAGGGGATTCATGAGGGGGTTTAAAGGTAACATAATGACCTACGGTTGCGAGATACAAAGCAGCTGTTTCACTGCGGAGGATCTTATCACCCAAGCTCACAGATTGGAAACCACCGTCTTGGAGCAGCCCCAATTCAGCATCGCTCCATCCCCCCTCCGGCCCCACCACAAAAAGCATTTTCCCATAATCTGCACGTCCCTGGAGTGCCTGGGAAAGTGGAACCGTGGCATGTTCTGAGGCCACCAGCTTTAATAAACGCTTTTCCTGTTGCGCCTGAGAAACAAAAGCTGTCAAAGACAGGGGTGGACGTATTTTGGGAATAAAAACCCGCTCAGATTGTTCAGCCGCATTTTTTAAAATTTGAGACCATCGCTCAAGCTTTGTTTCAGGCTTCTTCACATCAATAATTGTCCGTTCTGAAATGACAGGAATAATCTCAGAAATCCCCAGTTCTGTGAGTTTTTGAAGCATCCAATCCCATCGCGGGCCTTTAATTAAGCACACTGCCGCAACAACAGAGGTTGAGACATCTGATACATTTACAGGCAGGGCCTGAATGACGGTTACCGTAACGTGTTGATTTTGAAGCGCTTCTATCTGAGAGAGATAAGGTTGTT
Organism: Vampirovibrionales bacterium; assembly: GCA_025449835.1. Lineage (GTDB taxonomy): Bacteria > Cyanobacteriota > Vampirovibrionia > Vampirovibrionales > JAGQHJ01 > JANWIO01. Next base: position 5,740 of record JANWIO010000059.1, on the reverse strand, counting down.
TCTCAAGTTCATCAACCAACACAAGCTTTTCACCCGGCTTCAGTCGCATCACATTTTTTAAATGGTGGGCCAACTCCGGATCATTGAGCTTAACCGTTGCTGGCAAAGAGCCTAATGGCACCAAAAATCGAGCAAAAAACCAATGCAGATTAGGATTTCTTTTTACAGACAAGGGCAACCCAATCCCCTTTCTGAATAAACCTTACTAAATCTAAATGATAGATTTGCATGCTTTCTAAAATTTGTGGGGATTGGCGACGGGTAATCCCACTCATCACCAAAATCCCTTGTGGTGACAAAACCTTCTCGAAATCCGGCATTAAGTCTTTTAGAATGGGTGTCAAAATATTGGCCAGCACCAAGTCAAATTGTTTTTGTCCCGCCATCTCACCCACCGTTTGCGTTGATCCGGTAATTTGTTCTGCGACACCATTTAACGCAATATTTTCGCAAGCAACATCCACAGCATGGGAATCATTGTCAATGGCCACACAATCTGAAATACCCAGCTTAGCCCCATAGATAGCTAAAATTCCCGACCCTGTCCCCACATCCAAAAGATTTTGAGGTTTTGACCCAGCAGAATGCATGATTTCGTTTAACACAAACAACATCAATTGGGTTGTGTCATGAGTCCCTGTCCCAAAGGCTGAACCCGGATCCAGTTTTAAAACAATATCCTTCGGTAATGGTGTAAAGGGCTCCCAACTCGGCTGAATCACCAAATGCGGCAATATTCGATTGACATGCCAATATTGCTTCCAACACTCCGCCCAATCCGCTTCAGAGATCTCAACAGGGGGCTGGATACTCACGGCTTGCTGCAAGCCATATTCTTCACAAAGCTGTTGAATCTGCGACAAGAGATTTGGAGCGTTTCCAATCACTTGGAGACCCTGAAAATACTCTTCGCCATCTAATCGATAGGTAACACTTTCAACCCCATCCAGGGTCCAGAGCATCTCCTCTAGAAAGGTGGCCTTTTCATCAGAGACCAGGGTAAGGGTAATAGAAGTTCGCATCAGTGTTTTAACCATTACAATAACTGTCCTACTCTTTGTTCTGTTTGTAGAAGGGTTATAACACCTTCTTTGGAGAAAAATACTGGCACGTAGGGAATCGTTTTTTCGGCAATAAATACCAGATCCGACGTTCGTCCCAAGGCTTCCAGTTTTTCGGCATGGGTTGATCTTGAAAATAAAACATCAACACTCTGCTCAACATTTTCCCACAGACTTAAAGCCACGTTGGCAGCATCCGTCAGTTCAGCATTTTGCCTTAATTGAGTCCATTCTCTCACAAAGGCCCCGGCAAATCCCAAATCTTCAACACTCACCTCACCACTATTCCCGGCACAGCAGATACAGATAGGCTTTTCGTAAGCTTGAAGGACACGTAACAAATCCTGAAGGTTTAAAAAGCTCCCAATATAGGCTTGCGGGACACCCAATGCAGTCAATTGCTTTAGCAAAGCGGTTCCATTGGTGGTTCGCATCACCAGGCTTTTTCCAGCCAAATCCTCGGCGTGATAAAGGGCCACCGGAGAATTATCATACTGAAATTCTACTGGTTTTACACTCGAAACCTCTCCAACCAAGAGGCTCTCTGAAATTTTCAGAGATAAACTGATTGCTTCTTCAACGGTTTCGACAGGATAAATCTGAGAAACACCTTTCTCAAATGCCACAATCATACTACTCGTTGCTCTTAATACGTCCACAGCAACCACAATGGAATCCAAAAGATCCAGATGGGGGAGCAAAGCCGGTGTAATGGCAACGTCAATCTTCACGGAATAGTTTCCAAGGGCGTTATATTTATGCTAACATTCAAGCTATCATAAGATGAAAAGGTTCTCCAGATAGAAGTTAATCAGCAAAAAGGATAAAAACCGATGCGCCCCTCACAAAAATTGACGCAAATCCCTCCCTATTTGTTTGCAGAACTGGATAAAAAAATTGATGCGGCCAAAGCCCAAGGCCGAGATATTATCAACCTCGGGATTGGGGATCCTGATCTCCCTACGCCACAGCCTATTTTAGAGGCCATGCATGAGGCTATTGATGATGCTTCAACTCATAATTATCCGCCTTACCGTGGCACCCTTGAATACCGTACCGCAGCATCTCAGTGGATGAAAAACCGTTTTGGTGTGGACGTCAATCCTGAAACAGAGGTGATGTCACTCATTGGTTCTAAAGAGGGGATTGCTCACTTAATCATGGCCTACGTTGATCCAGGAGATGTGGTTTTAGTCCCTTCACCAGGCTATCCTGTTTATCGTAATTTCACCATTCTCTGTGGTGGAGAGCCTTATACCATTCCTTTACGTCCTGAAAACAATTTTTTACCCGATTATTCAAAAATTCCATCTGACATCGCAAAACGGGCCAAGCTCCTGTTCTTAAATTATCCAAACAACCCAACAGGGAGCCTTGCATCACCCGATTTTATTGCTGAAACCATTGCATTCTGTAAAGAAAACGAGATTTTGCTCTGCCATGACTATGCCTACTCTGAGATGACCTTTGATGGCTATCGGGCCCCCAGCTTTTTAGAAGCCCCTGGCGCTAAATCGGTTTGTATTGAAATGTTTAGCCTCAGTAAAATGTACAACATGACCGGTTGGCGGGTAGGATTTGCCGTTGGCAACCAGTCTGCCCTGGATGCATTAGGCTTGATTAAAAACAACTGCGATAGTGGTGTTTTTAAAGCCATTCAAAAGGCAGCCATTGCCGGTTTAAACCGTTCTGATGAACTACTCGCAAATCTGAATACCCTCTATGCAAAGCGTCGGGATATTTTTGTAAAAGGGCTTAATGAAATGGGCTGGGATTTTCCACCCAACAAAGCCACTTTTTATCTGTGGGTTCCCGTTCCTTCCGGCTATAGTGATGTTGAGTTTGTGGCCTTACTCCTGGATAAATGCGATATTGTGGTGGCCCCTGGGACAGGTTACGGCGAAGCAGGCACAGGCTTTTTCCGGGTTGCGCTTACCCAGAATGAAAGCCGGATTGAAGAAGCCATTCGTCGCCTGAAAGCCCAAGGTATCCAATTTACAAACACCAAGCAACCCACCACTACCCATGCTTAAAACCACCCTTGCGGTGACTGCCGGAAAACTCAGTGCTCAACTGGTTCGAACCTTTAAAGTTGGATCCGGAACATCCCTGCCTGGCAAAGTCGCTTTAAAGCTGGATAATAATCTTTTAGGGCGCCTGGGTAATCAAATTCGAGAAAAAACGGTTGCCATCACAGGGACCAATGGAAAAAGCACCACCGCAGGATTACTCTCTGCTTTTATTGAAGCTGGTGGGTACAAAGTGGTTCATAACCAATTGGGGGCCAATATGCTCCCAGGGATTACGGCAGCTTTACTGTTAGAAAGTCACTTTTGCGGTAAACTCGATGCCGATTACGGGGTGATTGAAGTGGATGAAGCTTCACTACCGGGTATTGCCAAGGTCATTCACCCTCACCTTACTGTGGTTACCAATTTATTTCGGGATCAATTGGACCGATACGGAGAACTGAATACCACAGCAAAGCTGATCCAAGAAGGAATTCGTTTAGGCGGTGGCATGCTGGCCTTAAACGCAGACGACCCGATGGTCGCCAGTATTGGACAGCATTTTCCCCCTGATCGCGTTATTTACTATGGGGTCAACAACGTTTCCTACCCCAAAACGTTATCCCTTGATTTTCCCGTAGAATTTCCTCAAGAAGTGACCGATTGCCCCTTATGCCAAGCGCCGCTTTACTATACCAAGGTGCTTTATGGCCATTTAGGGCATTATGAATGCCCAAATTGTAAGTTTAAGCGTCCGGCACCCTGGTTAGAAGCAGAAAATATTGATATTTCCGCCAATGAGAGTCAGATCCAATTTCAGTGCGAGGGTCAACCGTTTGACCCTATTTGCTTAGACCTCCCTGGTTTGTTTAATGCATATAATCTTTTGGCAGCAACGGTTACAGCAAGTTGGCTTCAAATTCCCACCCAAACCATTGAGCAAGGGGTTTCCAGTTACCATAGTATTTTTGGTCGGGCAGAAAAACGACACATCCAAGGAAAATCCGTCATGATTCTGCTGATTAAAAACCCGATTGGTGCAACAGAAGTCCTGAAAGTGGTTACTGCTGACCCTAAAAGCCGTATTGTCATTATGATTAATGATAATTATGCCGATGGTAGGGATATCTCTTGGCTGTGGGATGCCCCTTTTGAGTTGTTGGCGCAATCCTCCAAACCAATTATCGTTTCTGGGCACCGTGCTGAAGATATGGCTGTACGACTTCAGTATGCAGGTGTCCCTGTCAACCAGATTAAAACAAAACCCGATATCCTAAAAGCCTTTCAACAGGGATTAAATGAAACATCAACCGATGAAACGCTGTACATCTTACCCACCTATACGGCCCTCCTTCAGCTGAGCAAAGCATTGGGGAGTCGCTAAGAACAGTTGTTGGCAATTTGCGCTTCAGCAAGGGCTTCAAAGGGTTTGGTCATCTCTTTACGACGATCATAATCAATCTTTTCCCCTTTAATGCGAACAAGGTGTAACCCTCGGCGCAAACGGTGTTTCACCTGCAAAAATTGATTCATCTGCTGAACAGACACCTTTTTACCCAAGCTTTCTCTCAAAATCTGAATTAACCCTTCTTGAATCAGCTTGAGATTGGGCGAAATTTTTTGCCCTTTTTTCATATATTTACGAAGATCTCTTAAATGATTCCGTAAAGGTGCCGTTGGTAACTTTTCCATCAGCTCTTGATACTCCCCTAAGAGTTGGGTCAGGGTATCCTTTTTTAAATTTTTAAAGCGCCCTTCCTGTTGCAACGAGGCCAATCGGATATAATGCAATGCTAAAATTTCCTTTACCTCTGGAGTCGATAAATCCGACAGTTGCGCAAATTGTTCTGCAAAGCGATTCGATATTTTGGAGGCCACTTCCTGGATACAATGCGCTAGGTTCGAGGGATCCGATTTACGATAAACGGACTCCACAGTACGCTGAAGCTGGAGATTGTCTAAAGCACCCACCTCCATAGCTGCAAGGGCAATACTTTCATTCCAAATATCCGAGGCTTCTTCCAGAACCCCTAATTTTTTTCTTTTCAACATTTTTGCCAAGGTCGGGATGGCATCTTTGTTTAAAAAAGGCAAAATTTCTTGCTTCAAGGAAGGTGAAAAGTAATTCCAACTGCTTTCTGTTGCAACAGGCCCATTAATAGGGATAGCACTCCCTTTTTTCCACTTCGACAGGTAGCCTGTCTCATTAAAAACCCTATCAAGCCCCTCAAAATTAAAAAAAGTGTTTTGTGAAAACCGAAAACGCTCTGAGCTCCACAACTGAGTCTTAGGCCTAGCAGATACAGGCATCTGCTGGAGGATTTTCGGATAAGCTCTATGAACATACATTAAATTTTATTCATCCCCACCGATTGATTGTACTTCCACTTTTTTGATGAACATGTGACTCAATTTCCCAACCCTACCATGGCTTTATGTCAACAACGTGACATCATCACGCTTAATTCCTCGAATCAGCCAACAACGCCCCCACCGAAGCGAAAGCTCGTAGCGTCCTGGAAAAAACACTGAAATTGCATCGAGAAACTGTCCCAATTGGCAAAACCCAGCCACTAAAAAGGGCCACCAAGCAATGGCTCCCCGTGGATGAAAACCCACTGGGAAAAACTGAACAACATCTTGCTCTTCCAGAACTGTTTCCCAGTCGTT
>JANWIO010000058.1 GCA_025449835.1 Vampirovibrionales bacterium | reverse complement strand
TGACGTCATACCATCGGCGATAATACTCCTGGGTTTGCTCTTGGCTACTTTGAAGCGTGTTTACCAGGTCATCCACAGAGTTCAGGGTGCGAGTTTCAATTTGATGTTCGACGATAATCATGATGATATTTAAGGCCACTTGCGCCTGGTACTTATCGCAGGCCTGTCGAAGTGATTCTAATGCTTGGCACAAAACAGGATCCTGGTCGTACCATCGCTGAGATTTGGGGGATGACATAAAAGCCTTTCTAGAACTCTTCTCAACCTCCTTATTATACCAGTTGAGTTTGTTGACTTTCTGGTCCAATTGGACCAATAATGGGACTGAATTTTTTCATGGCATAGTAGCTCAGTTGGCTAGAGCACGCGGTTCATACCCGCGGAGTCGCTGGTTCGAATCCAGCCTATGCCATAACTCTTTTAGTTTGTTTACAAAACGGTATCGAGAAAGACAGTTAATATGGGAGCATTAAACCCCACCCCTGGCATGACGCCATCTCCAACCAATTTTACAGTTTTGGTTTTTGTAAAGTCCTTAGCGGCACCGGTTGTGCTATACACAGATAATCCAGTGTCTTTGTACGAGGAAATTAAACGCCTTATTCAGCAGGCAAATCCCCATAGCCCGAAATTAATTGAAAAACCGGGTGCTGGCCCCTTAAAAAAGGTGTCGCTTTTGGATACAGAAATTTCTGGAGTAGCACTCCAGTCTGAAATACAGCAGGCTCGATAGACTGTATATGCCCATTGGATAAAGAAATTCGGGTAATCGTGTAAGAGCCATTACCCATTACCAACACGGTTCATTGGTTTATCGATTTGTTTGTTCTATGATAAATACGCCGCAATTACCCATTCAAAAAAGGGAATGTGAGCAGTGTTGGTAGCATTAAGAGAGGAGACTTGGTGAAATGACAATAGAAACACAACCCAAAACCTTACCGGTCGGTTCAAAAGCACCGGAATTTAACGATATTTTAGCCACTGGAAATTGCAAAGTAAGCCTGAAAGATTATCAGGGAAAATTTTTGATTATGGTTTTTTATCCCAAGGACCAAACCCCCGGATGTACCCGCCAGCTTTGCGCTTTGCGGGACGATACGGCCTTATTTGAATCCTTGAATACGGCGTTTATTGGGGTTAATCCGGATGGGTTAGAAAGCCATGAACGCTTTGCCAAAGCGCAAAATTATCAGTTTCCCATTTTGGTTGATGAAGGCAGTGCAATTACCCGCGCCTATGGGGCTTTAAAGCCTGAAGGGGGGATTCAACGAACGGTTTATATCATTGATCCCCAAGGAACCATTGTTTTTGCAGAACAAGGGCTGCCAGAAGATGAAAAGCTGGTGGAGGCTATTCGTCAACATGTATCCTAGGGTTTGAAGATTTAGGAGATTTACAACCGTGCCAACACCAGAAGAAACCCCTCAAAATGCCTGGTTGATTGTCACTTCTCCTGAAAACTTTGAAACTACCCAGAATTTGGGCTTTACGGTGCAGGGCGTGAAGTCCCGGCACCGTAAAAAAGCCCAGCAAATCCGCCCCAATGACAAAGTGATCTATTACATTACGGGCCTTCAATCTTTGGCTGGGATTGTGACGGTAACGTCGTCATATTATGAAGACCAAACGCCTTTATGGCAATGTAAAAGCAGACCTGGCGAGGAAGTCTATCCGCTGCGATTTCACATTGCACCTGAGGTGATTTTAACACCGGAGCAGTATTTACCCGTCATTGATGTGGTTGATCAGCTTGACTATCTGAAAAAATGGCCTAAGGAACATTGGCGTTTAGGATTCCAAGGCAATATTCACTTATGGCCCTGGCATGATTATGAGGCTGTACGTCCTAAGATCTTAAGCCAGGCGGGTAAAACTAAGAGCAAGGTATGATGGCAGCATTCGACACAAAAGAAAAATTCTGTCGACTGGCCAATGTCATCGAATATCTTGCTTTATCTTTAATGATTGGCGGTATGCTGGCTCTTGGTGCCTTTGTGGCGCCTGCTATTTTTGGAAACCTCCCCCTGGATGAAGCGGCAAAAGTGATGACCCTCATTTTCAGACGTTATGACGGCGTTATGTTTGTTGGGCTTATTCTCATCGTTTTTGGCGAAGTTGTTCGCATGGCCACCTCGGACGCTTTCTCACGGCTTGTCCATCGCATCCGGTATGTGGGGGTGGTACTGCTGGTGTGCCTGTCTCTCTTTTCACTGTTTGTGGTGAATCCAAAAATCGCCCAATTTCAACATCAAGGCGTTGTCCGTGGTGTAGGTAAGGCTGGTATTGCTTTGGATCAAACCCATCGGCAGGCTGAAATGCTGTATAAAACCGAACTTTCTTTAGAAGTACTGATATTAATCTTATTATCGATTTAAAACCGTCGGTAGCGTATTCCCCAAATAAAGGCAGCGATGGTAAATAAGAACGCTATGCCCAGGCACCACGGGGTGAGATCCAGGTTTTTCTCTTCAAAATGTAAGGTTTCTTGGCTAATTTGGCGATAAATTTCTTTAAAATCTTGGAAAGACTTCACCCGGTAATAATGTCCCCCCGTTTGATATGCAATCCCTTGGAGAGTGGGTTCATCTAGATGGGTGAAAATACCACCTTCAATATAGGTCCCGGTTTGTTGTCCCATGCCAACCGTATCAATGGTGACATGTTGATTTTGGGCATCAGTAGCTGCTTGCAATGGGGAGATGCCTAGATTGTTTTCGCCATCGGTTAAGAGAATAATGGTGCCTTGTGATTGATTTGGTGGGGGGCTATCTGCTTTGCTCTTTGTGTCATCTGGATGGATACTGCTTTGTAGTGTTTGAAGGGCTGTTGTAATGGCATCGCCAATGGCGGTACCTTCTTTTAAGTCTTTTAATTCCAGGCTTTTAAGATACGCAATAACCAGTTGATGGTCTGTGACGGGGGGGGTAATGAGGTAGTTATTACCGGCAAAGAGCTCAAGTCCCACTTTGGTGTCTTCCGGTAAGTTCTTCACAAAATCAATGGCGGCAGCTTTTGCGCTTTCCAGGCGGTTAGGCGAGATGTCTGTGGCTTCCATGCTAAGGGAGATATCCAGGGTCAACATGAGATAATTGTCCTGGGTAGCCACTTTGGTTCGCCAGATGGGATGGGCAAGACCAAGGATGCTAATGCTTAGGGCAATTAAAAGAAGAGAGGGCACAACGCGTTGGTATAAAATGGGGTGCTTCGTGTGCTTTAAGGTTTTTAAGAGGGAAACTTGGCTAAAGTTAAAGGCATCTCGCCAGTATTTACGCTGTTGAAATAAGAACCACGTCCCCAGGGCTGGAATGAGAAGCAAAAGGAGTAGAACCCATGGGTAAAGAAATTTAAAATTCGCATATGCAATCATGAAGCTTTTACCCATTGCACCACTGTTTCGATGGGGTCTGATGCGGTGCTGATTTGAGCATAACGGCTCCAGTGGGAGAGGATTTGTGATTTTTCCAAAAGTTGTTCCTGAAAGTGCTGCTGATAATCGGCCCTTGCCTTGGGATCATCGGTATTAATCCAGAGGGTTTCGTTTGGAGAGCCTTCAAAAACGGGTATCCAGCCGCAGTGAGAGACCAGGGCTTCTTCAACGGGATCGACCAAAAGAAAGCTGTAAAGTTGATGTTTGCTGGGAAGGCGGGCCAAAGTTCGGGTTGCCGTGGGGATTGTCTTTAAGAAGGCAAAGTCGCTGAAGAGAAAAACCAGGCACCGATTTTGGAAAATGGCATTCAACTCTGGAAAATCAGGTTCTAAATTTTGGCTGGGTGCAAGCATCATTGCACTGTCTACTTTTTGAATCATGCCTTGCAGTTGGGTGAGTGTGGGTTTGGGTTTGATAAAAACCGGGGTTTTGGTGCCTGTCCATAAAATCAAGCCCACCTGATGTCCTGCTTCAATGGAAAGCAATCCCACCAAACTCATCAGGGTTTTGGCGTAAGCCAGTTTGGTTTGTCTTTGGCCAAAATACATGGGCGCAGTGGCATCCATAAAAAACCACACCTGAACTTGTTTTTCTTCGTAATGCTCTTTGACATGAGGAACGCCTGTTCTGGCCAAGACGTTCCATTCCATTTTGCGAATCTCGTCGCCAGGCTGGTATTCTCGTAAATCCTTGAGATCCATCCCGTGACCTTTAAAAAGCCCACGATACTCACCGGGATAGGGGGAGCCGAGGCGTTGGTGAATTCGGAACTTGAGCTGATGTAAAAAAGTGTCGGGTCTGGTGGCTGTGTCTTGTGTATGGGCCGCTTCAGCGACAAGGTCTTCTGTGGGGTGCCAAAGCGTTTTGAGCGCATGGCCAATACTCATTGGGTAACCTCAACCACGGGTTGTTTTAGGGACGTGGCCAAGCTTTCTAACAAACTATCCGGCGTTTGCTCTTGCGCCAGGGCTTCATAAGATAAAATCAGGCGATGTCGTAGACAGTCTTTATAAAGGGCCTGAACATCTTCAGGAATCACATACGTTCTGCCTTGCATGAGTGCTAAACCTTTCGCCGCAGTGGCCAGAGATAAGGTCCCACGGGGAGAAGCCCCATAAAGCAGGCTATTTTTTTCAAACGATCGGGTAGATTGGACCAGTTTTACAATATAAGACATTAGGTTGGGATCCAAAAACACGTTAGGGACATAAGCGGCTAGTCTGTTCACCTGGTCTGATGAGAGGATGGTTTGAGGCTGGGGTAAGCCCATTTCGGTCACCCGTTCTAAAATCACCAATTCTTCATCATGGTTTGGGTACTCGACCAATACTTTAAAGAGAAACCGGTCTAGCTGAGCCTCTGGGAGTGAATAGGTTCCATCCGATTCAATGGGGTTTTGGGTTGCCATCACCAAAAAGGGTTCTATTAAGGGAAAGGTCTCTTTGCCAATGGTGACTTGACGCTCTTGCATGGCTTCGAGTAAGGCACTTTGTACTTTTGCGGGGGCCCGGTTGATTTCATCGGCCAAGATAAAGTTGGCAAAAATAGGGCCTCGTTCTGTACTGAAAGAACCTTGGCCAGGGTTGTAAATCCGGGTGCCAATAAGGTCGGCGGGCAGCAGATCGGGGGTAAATTGGATGCGGTTGAATTGAAGTTGCATGATTTGAGCCAGGCTTTTTAAAGCCAGCGTTTTTGCCAGGCCAGGAGCGCCTTCTACTAGCACATGCCCTTTACAGATGACGGCCACCAAAAGACGTTCTAACAGATGGGTCTGACCGACCACCACCCGTTTTAATTCGTAAAGCGCTTGCTCTAAAAGCTGATGGGCCTCTTGGGCCTGTTGTTCTGTGAGTGGGGTTTGCATACCTTTATTGTAACCCTAATTCAATGGGTTGGCAGTGGTGGACTTTAGGGTTGCCAAGGGCTTGATTAAGGGTGCTAACTCAAGATGTTTTGGGTGAGGCTAAAGGTTTTGGTTTCACCCGGCTTCAGTGAAAACTGCCAATTGGGAAGCAGGGTACTGGATTGGTACACGCGCTCAAACCCAGCTTCAGATTGGGAGACCGTTTCAATGGGGAATCGCCACAGGGTGGTGGGTTCCTCAAAAAGCAGTTGATAGGTGAGCCCCATCCACTCATCCACCAATTCAATTCCTGGAATCGATTCTAAAACCCCCCGGGAGACCATGCGAGTATCGCTTAAGGTTTCTGTTTTTTCAGCCACTGCAATATTTCCATCTATATTTGCAGCAGATTTTGTTGTTGTTAGGCTTTTGGGAATTTGGTAATACCGATCCGGGGCATCAGGGGCAAGTAAGTTGACGTTAAACTCTGGTGCAAACCAAAGCGAAATGGTGTCTTGTGGCCCTTGGTGGGTAATCCGATATTCAATATTTAACGTGGCGGCGTTGGGTGGAACGGTTAGGCGTTTTTCAACTTGAATGGGATATTCTTGATTATGAACCCAAACATGCCCTTGTCGTTGAAGGACAATGGCATTGGTGCCAAATGCTTCAACGGTGTAGGGTTGATTTACAAAATCGCCTTGTTCGCCGTACTGCACCTGAGAAAACTTTTCTAACGTGGTGTCTTCTGCCAAAAAGTGATCCAGTAAGCTGATACGCCGATGCCAGTCATAATGCAGCAGTTGGTCTAAGCCTTTTTCTTTGGTCACCACCCGTTCATGAATGGTTTGAGCCCCATCACCGCCTTCATGATCCATGATAGCGCCAGCCAATTTGTCATGATAGGGTTCATAGCGTCGGGCCAGGGTGTCTAATAAGTTCATGGCTTTGGGGCGATAATCCAATTCAAATAAGGCCCCACCCGATTGGGGGTCGAAATAAAGATTTTGCCACGGGGTTTCGACAATCAATTCGGGCTGATTATCACAATCAAAATCGGTTTTCAGAAGGCGATAAAAAGAGTTACCATGGAGTGCCTCATCGGCAAGGTTTTCTGCCAGGAGAAGGTGGTTGTATGTGGCATTTCTCAGGTTGGTGAGGTAAAGTCCGCCAAAAACACCGTGCCAGAAAGCATCATTGCTTTGCCCTTTCCAAAGATGGTTTAAGGCTTTTTGGGCATCGTTTTCATTTTTGGAAACCAATTTTCGGACCTTTTCACTGACATGGAGCATTTTTTTATGAAGATTGTTGGACTCAGGGTATTTAACCAGAAAATGTCGCCAAAAACCCCCTCTTAAAAACCGTTTATAGTTTTCTGGCGCATGATGCAAAGCATCTTCTAGTTCATTCACGTGTTTTGCCGGGAGTGCCCATTCCTGCATTTCACTATAACTGGCGGTGGGGAGGTAAATTCTTCCAAAAGAAGGGGTTTGTGCTACATATTCACTAAAAAGCTGACATTTTACAGTTTCTGGATTTGCTTCAATGGCGCTAAAAAATCGTTCTAACCATTTTTCGGTATAAACACTTTTGTAAGTCCCTGGCCAAACGCCGAATTTCTCACCGTCATCAAAATAAATAGCGGCTCTGTTTCCCTCAGGGGAGGCCCATTGATACAGTTGATCCATAATCACTTGGGGGTCGGCATAGGGGATGAGGTATCGCATCTCTTTGGCCACGGGGAAAATATCGATGGTTTTGCCTTGTTCTTCAGAGGTGTATCGTCCCAGCAGTTCCACGCTGTCTAATCCCACCGAAATAAAATGAGAGTCATCCAGGCAAATATATTTTACCCCCGCTTCTGCCAGGAATTTTACCAACTGAGGCTCCCATACCCGTTCTGCCAGCCATAATCCTTTGGGGGCTGCTCCCAGAAGCTCTTGAATACGGTGGGTTAAACGCATAATTTGCCCTGTTTTATCCTCATCGGGAATAATGGACAAAATGGGCTCATACATGCCCCCTGTAAATACTTCAACCTGGCCTCGCTGAATCAGGCGCTTGAGTTGCTCAATCAAATCGGGGTGATGTTCTGCCAGCCAATCCAGGAGATAACCGGTATAATGAACCGACATTTTCACCCCAGGGTGCTTTTCTAAGAGAGCCAAAAAAGGTCGATAACATTTATCAGTGGCCTCTTGAATTACATGATCCCAATTGTCAACCGGTTGGTGATTATGGACGCCGAGAAGGAGGGAAATTGTCGGTCTGGTCATTAGTAAAGTTCTCCTTGGGATGAAAAAGATGCTGACGAGACAGGGTTTTCAAATCGAGATTGGGTAATATTTCGTAAGCGTTCTCGTTTTGAGATTTTCTTATACTTATCTAAGTACATGGTCACCGTTGTCACAAAAGAGGCATGACTCCACGTAAGTGGTGCAACGGAGATGGCTTCCCCTGTGTACGGATTGAGTTGCTCAGGGAGAAGACCGCTAGGTAAGGCAACAGTGCTTACCCATTCTAAAAGTTCTAGGGCCGGTGTCAATTCTTCTTTATGCTGAGCCAATGCAATATACCATTGGCAAACCCACATGGTGCACACAATCCAAGGGTTTCCTGGAATGGTGTCGGTTTCATTTGAAATCTGGTGATAATAATCGTTTTGATAGCGGGCAATACCCCCCACATCTGTCTTGACCCAAAGCTTTTCCCGGATAGCCGTCATATTGGAAATCATTTTGGGATCGTCCGGGGGCAGCAATTCAAAGAAAAAGAGGGCAAAGGTGCTACTCCCCAAGGTGTCGTCTCCAACCACTTCACCATTGTCCGGGTCAAAATTTATCTGACGGTAAAAATATTGCTTTTCGGGACACCAAAGATGCTCTAAAGCAGCATTTTTAACGTGTTTTGCGGCATCTCGAAATTTAAGGGAGTTGGCTGTATCACCAAACACAGTGGCAAAATTGGCGGCTGCCTGAAGCCCTGCGTAGACCGCTGCAACGGTAAAGGTATGAGTCCCAAGGCGTTCTTCCCACAGATCATAGCTGGGAAGGGGGAGTCCTGTGGCAGAGTCTCGGTAAAAACAGAGGAAATTGGCAGCGGGTTTAATCATGTCTTCGTACATGTTGCGCACAAACTCAATATCTCGGTATTGTTGGTAATGATTCCAAAGGGACCAGAGGATTAAAGCGGTTTCATCTTCTTGAATGGGAAGTATGGTGACACCGTCATGGGTAATCCAGGAGTGCCAGGAGCTTCCCACTGACCCACTAGGGGTGTATTTATGATAGAAAAATGCCCGTTGTTCAGCGCCAATTTCAGGATTGGGATCATAGCCTTCTTGAAAAATACGGTGACAATACCGGAAAAAGCGACGCGTTAAATCCTGATGACCAGTTTGATCCAGGCAGAAGGCTACAAATGCGCCATCTCGTGGCCACATATAGCTATACGTATCTTTGGAGAAAGAAAAATAATCAGTGTCATTGGCGGCGGTAATGGCCCCATTATTATCGGTTTGGGTGCGAATTGTGAGTAAGCTCCGTTTAAAGAGGCTTCCTAAGGTGGGGGGGAGTTCTGTGAGATTTAAATTCACCTGACTCACCACCCAATTGCGCCAATAGCTTTCGGCTTGGTTAAAGTAGGTATCGCATCCTGTGGCCAAAACCTGTTGATGGATATTACGAACCTCTTTTAGCGTTTCCCCGGCAACAATCCAGTAATCAATCACCATCGGCTCTGTTTTGCAGATGCCGCCACGAAATCCCATGGCGCTATCCACTGAACCTTGAGCAATAGGGTTTTGGGAAAGCTCGCCGTCTTCAGCATCTTTCCAAGTTCCTTCTGCCCCATGGAATTTCTTGGTGCCACAGGAGTAGTCTGTGATCCCGTCTTGGCCATTAACCAGGCCTGAGCTGAGAAAGTAAGTTCTGCGTTTATAATGAACAATGCCGTTGTTGTGAGGGTCAAAAAAGGCCGTATCCCCAATATCGGACTCATAAAGATAGTAATCCTGGCAGAAGAAGACCCGAACTTCCCGATGGGTCTCGGATTCAGACAAATCCTCTACAGTAATCCGCCGAAGGTAAACGTTTTTATCGGGCATCACTGTATCGTTTACAGTGAGCTTTACCTGAAGTGTCTGGTTAAGGGCAATGGACTCAGTAACCAAAGTGTCAGGGCGGTATCCTGGCGAAATATCCCATTCGTCATAACTCATCCAGGCAAATTGATCGTCAATATAAATCCCTAGTCGGTGATAGTGGCCAATAACATGGTTTAGTTCTCCCACATGAGGGTAGTAAAGGTCTCTCAAATGAAGATATTTATCCAGGCAAATCAGAAGATTGCCGTTACCAACAACAAGATCTCGGGGCATCAGTGTTACGGCTTAGCTGCTGCTTGTAATTGAGGGCTCTGCTGGTAAGCATACCACTGGTAATTGATGGCTGGGAAGGGATTATCCTCATACTCAAATTGAGAAAGCTGTGATTCATCGATATTGCTGGATTCCAACATTTGAACCAATGCCCAGAAACGGTCTTTATGCTCATTAAAGCGCTCAACGGCGTAATCTTTAGCTTGGAATGTGGTGACCAGAAAAGGCCAATCACTGCTTTGTAATAAAAGTAGCTCTCGGAAGGCCTGGTTGAGGATCCGGCGTTTCAGCGTATCCGATTCGTTTTGATGCGCTTGGGCCAATGCCTGCATTTTAACCTCAGCGCTGTTAATCTGTGGCCACATCCACTCGGTTTGGTGATTTTGCCAAACCCAGTAGTGCCCACCTTGTCCCCAGGTGCTTTCTGGAAGTTCAATAGCGGCTTCCGGTGAATGAGTTTCTAAATATTCTGAGGCCGTTAAGAAGTCTACGCCGTCAGAGGCATGGATTTTTTGAATAACCTGTTTCAGCCAAGTTACCCCTTCAAACCACCAATGGCCAAAGAGTTCTGTATCAAAGGCCACCATCACCAAGCCAGGTCTGCCGGTGGCTTCATAATGGTCTTTTAACTGGTGGTAAATAAGGTTTGAAAAGTGATCCGAATTGAGATGGGTTTGCTTTTCAGCCAAAATCGGATCATAAAGCATTTTTTGGCCTAAGTCACACTCTTTTGAGGTAAGACGCCAATAGTGTAGCCCTGACTGATCATCTTTTCGGTGAAATTCTCGATAAAGGCCATCGCCAGGGTAGCCATCAGCCGCAGACCACACTTGGAAGCTGGCCCGATCATTTCGGCCCAGAACAGCTACGGGATAATTTCGCATCCAGTACGCTTCATAGGTGCTTAGCCCTGTCGCGGGTCGAGCAGGTAGCGGAATATACTGAATATTCCCGTAAACGCCAATAACCCGTCGAGCACCTGAAGATACACCGCCTTCAATGGCATGGTATTCGGTAAAAAAGTATTTCAAATCGTTTTCATACAAAAAGGCGTCGGTGGAAGGATGGATTTTCACTTTGCCAGAGGGTAAAACCTCTTTTTCTTCTGGCCGATAAGCACATTCAGGTAACCAGGCGCCATTGGGAGACCGACCAAAATGACGTTTGTAACTTTCAATGCCAACTTTAAATTGGGCATTTACGGCTTCATGGGTTCCCAGTAACGGTGAAAATCCATGGGTTGCGCCAGAGGTCACAATTTCAATGCAGCCCGCATCCTGAAGGGCTTTAAAGCCTCCGATTAAATCTTGGTGATAGCGATCAAAATCGTTTAAAAGCTGTTCATAATAGTTTACATACCATTTTGCCAAAAAGGCCAAATGCTCTGAGTGAGGTACTTTGGGATTGGGATAGCGTTGAACATCCTCTTTAGCCGCATTTAATCGCATATTTAAATAGGCGATTAACCCCGTTTTGATCTCCGGGTCGGCGAGTTGTTCGGTTAAAATTGGGGTGATGCCCAGGGTTATTTTTGCCTGAATGCCTTCATCTTTAAGCTCATTTAAAGCCTTTAATAGGGGCAGATAGGTTTCTGCCATACATTCATATAAGTTTTCTTCGCCTGAGGGCCACATTCCATGTTTACGATAGTACGGAAGATGGCTATGTAACATTAAAACAAAGGATCCAAAGCCCATCCCACAATCTCCTATGCATCCAAAAAAGTTAATATGAATAACCTGACATATTTTATCAGAAAAATAAACCACTGGAGACAAATCATTTTTTTAAAAGCGTTTCAACATGAGGGATTCTTATGAAGTGTCTTCGTAAAATGACACCGTGATCGGTTTTCGCATCCATTGGATGTGAAACAACCATGTGTTATACATAACATCACCAACTGCCTACAGATAAAGCAAGGTATTACGGGTGTAGAATGGGTGATACGCTTTTATTATGAAATACGAATGGTTTTTGTCTCTTGGGGTTCGCCAATGGCGATTACTTTGATAAATAAGTATTGGCCGGGATCCAGCTGATCCTGTAAATCGAGGCTAATAAATGTATGGATGGTGCCGTCTTCGTATGTCATATAAATATCGTTACTAAAAATGCTGCACTCTTGCCACATCTTGGGTAAGTCCGTTTCGGTATCTCCCATAGAAATGTAGGCCTGTGCAATGGGTTGAGATTTAAACGGGCACTCTGTATCCACAAAAATCATTTCTCCTTCGTAAGAGAGAAAATCATCGGTGGAAATTACGGTAATATCTTCGATTTGTTTCAGCATATAATGCTATCCTATCACTTTTTTACAGCTATATGTGTAGTAAATGGTTATCAGAGAGATTCTTTTCTTTATTATAAGATTTTCAGCGAAAGCCAGGACCTCAACCTGGGGGATGGATTTCTCTACATTGTCTATTTGGGAGAATGACCATCGAAATGATATTACCCAAATGGTACACATTCAATGCTTTAGCTCGTTTTGCAAAATTTATCATTGGGGTATTTTACATATCCGGTCGAATTCGGGCTTCTTCCGTATCAATGGTGGCCTTTTGCTTAATTTCAAGGTTCAAGTTGGGGTTGAGAAGCCGCTCTAAAATAATTTCTCGCTGATGGGTCATCTCTAAAATTTGAATCCCCATGCGATGTTGGCGAGTATGCCAATTGTAGTGCATATGAATAATTTTACCGGGGAAGGTAATCTGTTCGCTTTTGTAATGGGCTTCAAGGGTGTACTCATTATCAAGCATCAGCCCAATAAATAGTTTTGATGCCTCAAAACTAACCCCAAGGCCATCTAAAGACCCTTCAAAGACTTTAAAATTCAGTCCTTCTGACTCTTGAATTTGGATGGCAAAATCGGTTGTGACACGCTCGGTTTTTCGCTGTTCCGCTCGGGTTTCTTTATGAATGGGAGAGCATATCATGACATGTCGGCCGTATTGTTTTTCATGACTTTGTGCGTCGATAGACAGAATATCAAATGAACCGGTCGCCTTTTGGCTTGGCAAAAACAGCTTGGTCCCAGGGGGAACTTCTGTATCCCCTGCGGTGTGGATACCGACCTGAACCCGTACGTTTTGTGCGGTTGCCTCTATGATATTCAAAAGGCAGTCTACGAAAATGTTGGGTTTAATCTGGTATTTCCCATTTAGGAGTTGTTGTTTGGCGGTCATGCAAAAAATCGTATCATTTTTTAGGCGTTAGGGCTATTTTATCCTTAAAACAAAGCTGTATGGAGCAAAAATCGGGGTCTCTCAAAATCGAAATTATAGTCATTTTGTGTAGTGAAGATGAATAATTTCAAATTCCAAAATTCACAGTATAGTGCTACCAAGGAGAACCTTTTGGTGTGGTTGACGTCACTTAAACGATGGATTGTGCGAGTAGAGGGGTGTATTTCCATGCCAATCACATTTACAATGGTAATAGCAGAATAGTGGGGGTGTGTGGACCTTGAAGCGTATGAAAGCGTTTTGGCTGAGTCTGTTATTGTTCCTCTTTTTATCAGGAACAATGACTTTAACTGCCAATGCCACCGCAACCTCGGTGGGGCAGCAGCTTGATCAGATGGAGCAGCAACTCTTTGCCCATACCTATGATGGTGATTCGACCCAGAATCGCTTGGATAGAATTGAGAAAAATATTTTTGGAACAGCGCATGACAACGAATCGGTTGATTCTCGGATCCAAGGGTTGAGCCAGTTCTTTCAACCGGAACAGCCCCAGCAGCCTAATAATAATGGGGTTGCCCAACAACCGGATCCGCAACAATATTCATCTCAACAATCTGTAACATCCCAATCACAGTCGCCTCCTTCGGTGCCAATGGCTTCAACGCCGTCTGAGAATTCTACCGATCCATGGGGAGCAAGTCAAAATACGGTTTCTGAAAGTAATAATGGTGTTCAATATCCTGCAATTTCGGCCATGGAACAACGGGTATTTCACCAAACGTATGAACAGGATTCGTTGGACAATCGGCTCGCTCGCCTGGAAAAACAGGTTTTAGGCCATGTTCAAAACGGTACCTTACAGGATCGTACGGATCAGCTACGCCTTACGGTTTTAGGAGACCCTGGGACCAGTTCCTCTGTGGCTTCTCAACAAGATCCAACCAATTCTTCAAATCCCTCTAATATTGTGAGTGGTAACGGGCTTCAACCCCAATCCTTGGTTCAAAACCCTGGAAATGCGGCAAATAATGCGGATGTCCTTCAGGCCTTACCCAAAGTGGAACAAAAAATATTAAGGCGGACCTATCCTCAGGATAATATGAATGAACGGTTAAGCCGTTTGGAAATGAAAATTTTTAATGCCACCTCTCCAGAGATGTCCCCAGAAGATAGGCTTTATCGGGTTGTAAGTGTGGCGTCGGCCCAAAACTCGGAGCCACAAGAACAAGCCTATCAAGGTGGTGGGAGTAGTTTTGGAAGTGGTGGAAGTTCTTTCCGGCGAGCCGCTGGGAGTAATGTGGGAATCTGGGGCTCTATGCTACTTATGATTCTCATGTCGCTCATTTAGCGAAACGCAGAGCCAATAGCTTCATTGATATGAGAAAACCCATGGGCTTCTAGTTGTTGGCACAAACCGTTTTGAATTTGTTTCAGTAAGCCAGGACCTTCATAAATGAAGCCGGTATAAATCTGAATCAGAGAGGCGCCATGGGTAATTTTCTCCCAGGCGGATGCGGCATCATGAACACCTCCCACCCCTATTAAAATTTGTTGCCCCTGGCTAAGCTGATAGAGTTGTCCTAAAACTTGGGTTGAACGTTGCTGAAGGGGTTGTCCACTGAGACCGCCATTGCCAATATCTGACAATCTTTGTGAGGATGTCTTGAGGCCTTCTCTCTTGGCGGTGGTGTTACAGGAGATCCAACCCGCAATATGATAGTGGCAAGCCACTTCAAAGATCTCTTGAAGCTGTTGAAAATCAATGTCTGGTGATATTTTTAGACACCATGGGGTGGGAGGCTTATTATCTTCCTTCTGACATGAGGCCTCGACAGCCCGTAATCTGGCCAATAAAGCCTCTAAGGCAGCAGGGTCTTCAAAGGTTTTGCCTTCTTTGGTATTGGGGCAACTGATATTAATGCTAATATACGTGCCATAGCCCTGGATGGCCTTGAGTGTTGCGGCAAAATCTTCTAAGGCGGCACCCTCTATAATATCAGGGTCTGGTGTTTTAACGATACTGATGCCGATGGGCCAACTGGGCGGGAATTTCTGAATATGAGGGAGGAGCGCTTGGACGCCAGGATTGTTGAGTCCCATTCGATTAATAATGGCTTCATCTTCTGGCAATCGAAATAAACGGGGTTTGGGGTTCCCGGGATAAGGGAGCGCCGAAATGGAACCCACTTCTTCAAAGCCAAATCCCAATGCTTTCATTAAGGGGGGCAATTTGATATGTTTGTCAAAACCAGCCGCCAAGCCAATGGGATTGTAAAATGTGTTGTCCCATAATGTTTGTTGGAGTTGTGGGACAGTGGGTGGGGCAAACAGGTTCGATAAGATAAAATCCCCCCCGGGGAGCCCAACAAGTTGTTTTCCCAAAGCAGTTATCTGATGATGAACCTGCTCCGGGTCACGCTGAAAAAGGATGGGGCGAATCAAGGTTTTGTATATCAAGAGGTCACCTCAACCGTCAGGAGGAGCGAGCAAGGGCGGATTTCATACAATTCATCGATGCTGTTGATCACCATTTATCCCTAAGATGATTAAAAAGGCAACAAGATAAAAAGAAACCGGACGAGAAAACTCCTGTCCGGCCAATCGAAGGGGTATAATTTCAGTTTTTATTATACGATTTTTACCCATAAAGGGAAGTTCTCTTGGGTAGAAATCAAAAAAGATTGATCTAAGGGTTAAGGCCAACGGATTAATAGCCCAATTTTTGATCGGTGACCAATGTTGCCCCGCATGCTTCAGGGAAAAAGACATTGTGAATTGTTTGCACGGCTTGCTTGGCTTGGGCTTTTTCGATGAGGCAACTGATTTTGATTTCACTGGTTGCAATCATTTTAATGTTGATTTGGCCCTCAGATAAAGCGCTAAACATATCGGCTGCAATCCCGGGACGGTCAATCATCCCGATTCCCACAATGCTAACCTTAGCCACTGAGGTATCATGAAGGATTGCATCAGCCTGAATCTCTGATTTTACTTTTTCAAGGGCTTCTAAAGCATCATTTAAGTCATTTGAGCTGACGGTAAAGGCAACATCGTTAATTTCTTGTTTGTTTAACGATTGAATGATCATGTCGACACTGATATTCCGATTGGCAAGTGTTCCAAAGATTTTAGCTGCAACGCCTGGTTGGTCTGGTACACCGGTAATGGCAATTCGAGCTTGGTTTTCATCAGATGCAATTCCAGAGACGGCTCTCATGTTCGGTTCCAGAGAATGTTGTTCCATCACCAATGTCCCCAGGTCATCGGTGTAAAATGTACTTCTCACCCGAATCTGGACATTGGCATGACGTGCTGTTTCTACAGCTCTGGGATGGAGAACTTGTGCGCCGACTCTTGAGAGTTCCAGCATTTCAATGTAGGTAATATCATCCAACTTAACGGCTTCTGGAACCACTCGTGGATCTGCCGAATAAACCCCTTTGACGTCAGTAAAGATGTCGCAACGCTCGGCGCCTAAGGCCCCTGCTAGGGCAACAGCGGACGTGTCTGACCCACCTCGCCCTAGGGTGGTGTAGTCTCCTTTGCTGTTAATGCCTTGAAATCCTGTAATAATCACAATTTCTTTGTTGTTTAGGTGATATTGAACCCGGCCGGTATCAATTTCTAAAATTCTGGCCCGGTTGTGAAGGTCTTCGGTATGAAAACCGGCTTGCTGGCCATTGAGGCTAACGGCTTTATAGCCCATGCTGTTTAAGGTTAAAGCCATTAAAGAAGCAGAAACCATTTCACCTGTTACGAGTAAAGCATCAAACTCTCGGCCTGCGGGATTTTGAACCAGATCATTGGCGAGATTAACCAATTCATCCGTTGTATGGCCCATTGCAGAAATGACAACGGCAATGCTATGCCCTTGATCATACGTATCAGCAATAATACGAGCGACACGGCGAATTCTTTCGACATCACCGACGGAGGTTCCACCAAATTTTTGGACAACAATGCTCATAGTCAGTCTTTTCCTTTGCGTTTCGAAGGGGCTAATACCATTGAGGAGACGGGGACCCAAGTTTACATTGTGTTTTTTCATATTCTATCTAAAAATAAAGAAAACGAAAAATGAACCCCTTGAGGACAGTTTGATGAGCATAAAAGTGGTAAAAGCCTTTCATCCTAAAGTGGTGTATATGGGCAACATTGAGCATGGGAAAGATATTTTAGAAACATTAGAGGCTTTTTGTCTGGACAATGAAGTCAAGACGGCCTGGATCAATTTAATGGGAGCCCTCTCTGAAGTGACACTGAGCTATTATGATCAGGTAACGCACCGCTACTACACTAAAACCTTTCAGGGGGAGTTTGAAATTTTAAATGGGACAGGCAATATTTCCATGAAAGAAAATGTGCCGGTGGGGCACATTCACTTAACCCTTTCCAACACTGATTATGGTTGTGTGGGAGGGCATTTAATGAAAGGCTCTGCCAAAGTGTTTGCCTGTGAGTTTGTGTTACAGGTGATGGATGGCATTGAGCCTTTATATCGTGGCCAAGATGAAACCACGGGCTTACCGCTTTGGATTTATTAAAGGGTTTAAACTAGCTTTTCCCGGTGATGGCCCGCCACATTTTGAGGATAGGATCATAATATTCATCCACCACCCGTTCTTTTAACGGGATGATGGCGTTGTCCGTAATGTGGATTTCTTCCGGGCAGACCTCGGTACAGCATTTGGTAATGTTACAATACCCAACGCCAGCTTCATTTTTAATGTAGGGAATTCGGTTAGCCACATCCATGGGGTGCATTTCCAGTCCAGCCAAGCGCACCATAAACCGAGGACCTGCAAAAAGGTCTTTTTTATTCACCAGGTCTTTTTTATCGTGGTTTCTTAAAACGTGGCAGACATCCTGGCAGAGGAAGCACTCAATACATTTGCGAAACTCTTGGACCCGATCCACATCTTCCTGGTACACTTTCCACTCATCGGTGTTTTCGGTTTTCGGTTTGAAAGGTGCAATGGTTTTATTCACCTCATAGTTCCAAGAAACATCTGTCACCAGATCTTTAATCAATGGAAAGGTTTTGATGGGTCGCACTTCAATGGGCTGGCTGAGATCAAAATCATCCAGCCGGGTTTTACACATCAGGCTGGGTTTACCGTTTACTTCGGCGCTACAAGAGCCGCATTTTGCTGCCTTACAGTTCCACCGAACCGCCAAATCAGGAGAGTAATAACCTTGAATGTAGTGAACGGCATCCAAAACCACCATACCCGCTTCTACAGGAATTTTATAATCAACGAGTTTACCGGTTTTTTCATCGCCTCGGTAGACTTTTAAGAGTGCTTCAGCCATTAGTGCTTCTCCTCTTCAAAAAGTTTTTTCAACTCTGGTGGCATTTCAGGTAAAGGTGCCGTAGAGACAGTCATCGAGCCATCCGATTCTTTGCGAATAATGGAGTTGTGTTTTGACCAGTGGTTACTATATTCTGGGAAATCAAGACGGGTGTGTCCCCCTCTACTTTCTTCCCGTTGAAGTGCACACCGGGCAATGGCTTCAGATACTTTCGCCATGGTTTTGATATCCTTTGCAAGATGCCACCCTGGGTTGTATTGTCTCAGGCCATCGGCTTTTACTTTTTCGGCTCTGGCTTGAATCTCCTTCAGGTCGGTCAGGGCTTTTTTCAAATCTTCTTCGGTCCGAACAATACCAACTTCGGTTTGCATAACGCGCTGCAAATCCCGATGAACTTCGTAAGGTGTTTCACCTTCAGACCGATCAAGGGGAGCCAGCATTTCTTGAATGGCTTTTTCCACGTCAGTGTCATCTACTTTAGGTTGATTGGAGAGCCCTTTCACATAATCAGAAGCACCAAGCCCGGCACGTCTGCCAAAAACAAGTAAATCAGACAAGGAATTGCCACCCAAACGATTGGCGCCATGCATGCCACCTGCTACTTCACCTGCAGCAAAGAGCCCTGGGACGTTACTTTGGCAGGTTTCCGGATC
This sequence comes from Vampirovibrionales bacterium, assembly GCA_025449835.1. Lineage (GTDB taxonomy): Bacteria > Cyanobacteriota > Vampirovibrionia > Vampirovibrionales > JAGQHJ01 > JANWIO01. The sequence continues at coordinate 4,211 of JANWIO010000058.1, read as the reverse complement.
AACTTTGACACCGCCCATCACATAGTGAACCGTTGGACCCACTTCCATGGGACCCTTGGTAATATCCACATCGGCCAGCTCTTTAAACTGGTGATACATACTGGGGAGTTTTTTCTTGATATATTCGGCACCACGATGTGAAATATCCAAGAAAACACCACCATGAGGACTTCCCCTGCCTTCTTTGACTTCTTGATAAATGGATTTTGCCACAATATCGCGGGTGGAAAGTTCCATTCTTTCCGGGTCATACTTAGACATAAACCGTTCCCCTTGGGAGTTTGTAAGGATACCGCCTTCTCCCCGAACAGCTTCAGTCACCAATAAGCCTGCAACACCAGGAGGCCAAACCATGCCGGTTGGGTGAAACTGCACAAATTCCATGTCAATTAGCTCAGCCCCTGCGTCATAGGCTAAAACATGACCATCTCCTGTATACTCCCAAGAATTTGAAGTGATTTTAAAGGATTTGCCAATACCACCGGTGGCCAGCACAATGGCTTTGGCTTTAAAGAGCACGAAGCTCCCGTTTTCTCGCCAATATCCCAGCGCTCCGCAAACCCGATCGCCGTCTTTCAAAAGATGGCTGATGGTGCATTCCATAAAAACTTCAACACCCGGCGTGTGAACAACCTTATCCTGAAGGGTCCGAATAATTTCAAGGCCAGTTCGGTCCCCTACGTGGCAAAGTCGACGGTAGGTATGGCCTCCAAAGGGCCGTTGCAATATTTTACCGTCTGGTGTTCTGTCAAACACAGCACCCCAACGTTCTAGTTCTCGAATACGATCTGGCGCTTCCTGAGCATGCAGTTGGGCCATGCGCCAATGGTTCATATATTTGGCGCCTTTAACCGTGTCTTTAAAATGTGTCTGCCAGTTGTCAGCAGGATCGACATTGCCCATTGCAGCAGCAATTCCCCCTTCTGCCATAACGGTGTGGGCTTTTCCTAAGAGTGATTTACAGACAACTGCAACTTTTTGGCCTCGTTCTGCTGCTTCAATAGCAGCCCGAAGACCAGCGCCTCCAGCGCCAATAACGATAACATCACATTCATGTGTTTCAAGTTTTTCGTTTAAATTGGCCATGTTTAGAAAAGCCTCCAGTCATGCCAGACACCGGCAGCCACCATACGGATATATAAATCTGTAAACCCAACGGTGAACAGGCTCATCCAGGCCCATAGCATATGATGCTCGTTAAACAGTGAAATTCTGCTCCAAGCCTTATGACGCGCTTCCGTCATTTTGCTACATGAAAAACAATCCAATCGGCCGCCGATCAAGTGGCGCCAAGAATGGCACGAGAACGTGTAAAGGGACAATAAAATGATATTCACCAGCATGATAAGGCTGCCTAAGCCAATGCCAAACTTTCCACCGAAATCAAATGCCACAATGGCGTCGTACCAGAGGATTGCAATAAAAATAACGGCAATATAGAAGGTAAACCGGTGAAGATTTTGAAGAATAAAGGGAAAAGCTGTTTCCCCTTTATAGTTTTTATGGGGCAAAATTTCTCCCACAGCACAGGCCGGTGGATCCACAAAATAGGCCCGGTAATATGCTTTACGGTAGTAATAGCAACTGCCCCGAAAAATCAAAGGGAAGGGTAAAATGAGTAATGCGGGTGAAAACCATCTGGGTAACCAGCTAAACTGAAGTAAGGGGGAGTAAAACGGGGAAAGATAGGGTCCCCATTCATAATTAACGCCTTGGAATGCTGCCCAAGTTGCATAAATCCCAAATATACCTAGTCCGAGCGCTGTTAATAGGGGTGCTAACCACCAAGCATCTCGGCGCTCCGTTTGCCCAAAATTATCATTGGTTGCCATTGACGCGGAATTAACCATCTTATTGCTCCATTCCCATCATATACATGCAATTCTAAATGTTATCCTTCCTCTGATTCCGTTTGAAAATCCACCCTAAAAGCCGGTGCGTTTTTGATATACATGATAATCCATCCTGAAATAAAGGGGTGTGATATATATCAAAGAAAAGAGATATGTTTAGCAATCATAAACGCGTTCTAAAATACAAGACTCCCCCGCAAACCAAGTTTGTACCGCTTTTTGTATGCTTAATGCTGACGTCCGCGGGTGATGATATGGAAGACTTCACCGGGGACAATAAAAATTTGTCCGTTGGGGTTGGGTTTAAATTCAATGGAAACACTGGCGCTCATATCATAAAATTCGCCGGAGGGGAGATTTGCTCTATCCAAGTAGATGTTTGCCTGCATTTTATCCGCTGAAATTTCCATCACTTTGCCATGAATCCTGGTACCACGGGGTAACGTAGTGTTTAAGCCTGGAATATTTTTGACCCATCTTGTCAATGCAAAAAAGACAGCTTCTCCATCAAATAACCGCTCAGGTGCCAGCGCCGTGGTGGGGGTAATTAACATTTCAATCCCAGGTGGAATGGAAATAACTTCTTCTTTTTTCCCACCTGTCTCGCTTTCTGCCATTAAGGCGCGCCGATAAACCACGCGAGCTGCATCCATTCGAGATAAAGGCTGATCGAGTCCCAATTGAAAATCAGGCTCATTGGCCTTGGCGTTTGGCATATGTATGGGCAACAAAAATCCTGCATAAATGCTTTCGGCCAAATCTCCCAGTTCTCCCTCAGGGATGTTCTGAGTGGATTGATTGTACACTTTAAAGGTCGATTCAATTTCTTTTTGGGAAAGCTTTTGCCAGGATTGGTCCAGTGTTTTACTGAGCATAACGCCGGCAGACAATCGGGAAATGGGTTGGTCCGGTTTAAAAAATCCCCCGGCGAATCCAGTGATCATATCCCGTACCCGCAACCCTTCGATGGGGGTATAGGCCCAGTAATCTGTGGGGACATCCTGGTAATAGGCAAATTCTCTTACAAAAGGGGCTGTTATTCCTGTTGCCCGATACAGGAGCGTTGCAAATTCTGCCCGAGTAATGGGAGCGTTGGGGTGAAATAAATTGTCGGCGAACGCATTAAAATAGCCTTTTTGAATCAGGTCATTGAGTACAATTTGGTCTGGCTTTAAGGTAACGTCAGAAGGAAGTTTATCTTGAAGCTGTGGGGCCGATTTCACAGTGGATGTCTGTGACTCTAGCCCGGCTAAGCTACTAATAGGGGGTGTTTTTGCCAATAGATTTTGTTCCTGGTCTGCCATGGCTGGAAAAGTAATGAGCAGTTGTAACCCAACCAAAATAGTGAAGAGAACAAGGGCTTTTCGTCGACTCACTTGGAGAACATCCTTTTAATTTCGTCAATGGCTTTTAATACTTGGGCTTTGGTTTCATGAGGTGTCCCTGAGTTATCAATCACTCGGTTGGCTTTTGCTTTTTTCTGATCTTGGCTCCATTGGCTGGCCAGACGCTTTTTGGCTTCTTCGTGAGAGATATTGTTTCGTTTCATCAAGCGTTGAATCAGTTTGTCCTCAGGATGAACCGCAATGGTCCACACTTCATCATACTGAGATTCCATTTTGGATTCAAATAACAGTGGTACGAGTACTACTCTGAACGGGTTTACCCGCTTTTTGTTAAAAAAGGCTTTTACCTTTTGAGTCACTTTCGGGTGAACAATACTTTCCAGCAGTTTTCGTTTTTTCTGATCATGAAAAACAATTTTCCCCAGGGCGCCTCTGTCAATACTGCCATCTTGGGCGAGGATCGTTGGGCCGAAATTTTGGACAATGCTTTTTTTAACCCCAGAATCCTTTTGATACAAGTCATGCACCACTTTGTCGGTGTCCAAGACAGGAATTCGCATTTTGCGAAGAATATCTCCCACCAGGGATTTCCCTGACGAAATTGTGCCGGTAATTGCAATTTTATAGGGTGTATGAGTGATTTTTAACACAAAAACACGCTTTCTCATTGGGTTGCCTTAAAATGTTACTATATCCTACCTTCACAACCCATGAAGTATTATCTTTTATTATGTCATCCATAACGTTTAATCAAGTAGAAGACCTTCCCTATCCAGCCGTTTTGATCCAGCAAAACGGTGATGTTTTGGCGTCAAATCCCCAAGGACTGTCCCATTGGAAACAGGCATTAAGGAATCATGCATTGGATTTAAATGATTTTTTGGCCAACAAACCTTTTAAACGGGTGGTGGAAAAAGGGGTTTTGTTAAAAGCAATGCCGGTGCCTGAAAATTCGGCATTTTTACTGGAATGGTTGACCCTTTCGGATACGGAAATGCGCCTGGTCTTGTTT
>JANWIO010000057.1 GCA_025449835.1 Vampirovibrionales bacterium | reverse complement strand
TTTGTAAAACGTGGAAGCCGGCATAATTTCGGTAACAATGGGTCGATGGAAACGTCCAGATCGGCCAAGATTTTCTTTGGATGCCTTTGCAAGTATTTCTTGCTCCGGTGAGTGGTAAAATATAGCCGATCGATATTGATGACCGACATCAGGACCTTGCCGGTTGGGTGTGGTGGGATCGTGGATCTCCCAAAAGCAATTTAAAAGATCATCATAGGTGATGACGGCAGGATCAAATTCAACTTCTAGGGCCTCAGCATGGCCAGTGGTACCTGTACACACTTCTTGATAAGAAGGATTTTGAGCTGTTCCTCCTGTATAGCCAACCATGGTGGACAACACCCCTGGAAGTTTTGCAAATTCCGCTTCAACACCCCAGAAACATCCTGCTCCAAAGGTTGCTTTTTCGCTCACGGCTTCATCTCCTTATATTAGTACGTATTGTTTAATTTTAAATCAGGATACTCGTGGAAAACTAGTCAGTATTCCAATTGACAGAGTGATTCATTCTGCTTAAAGTGCAATTACTTGTTCGTAGATATGAGTATTCAGGTGGTATGGCGCCTAAATCTCACGATAATTTTGTTTTACAAATAACTAAATTGAGCAGCCAGAAACGAATTGGGCTAGGTCTCAATGCGTTCATTTTTCTGATTGGCTTTATTGCACTGTTGGGAATCTTCCTACATATTCCGATGCTCTATTATTATAGCAAAGGAGGCATCGCATTTGATTTTCGCGTTGGATGGGCTTTGATTTTGCTCTCTTTGGGATACTTTATTACGGTTATTCCATTACTTACCAATAAAAAGACCTTTAAAAATCTGATGATTCCCGTCATTTATCTTATCCCTTTAATTATTGCAAGTTCTCAAATCATCGTTTTTTTCCGAGTTTATAAACAGGTCTCGTTAGAACAATTTTTAATTCCTGAATCTCCTATTAGTGGCCATATGCCTTTATTTGAAGCACTGGGCCTATTACTATCGTCTATTATCTCATTGGTCAGCTATTATTGTCCGACGCACTCGGTTAAAGGATCGTTATGGGGTGTCCAAATGCCAACGATATTGCTCATTAATTTATCGGCTTTTGGACTTATTGGTGATTTGGGGCCAGAACCACTGGCGCATTATTTAATGACAATGCCGGTAAGCATTGCTTTATTATTCTATGGTGCTGCACTATTACTGTCTCAATCAGGCTGTCCGATTTCTCTTGCCAAACCGTTTTTTGCCTCTTTACAAACCCGATTTTTAGCCATTATTTTGTGCCTTGGCTGGTTGGGAAGTGTTGTTTGGCATACCTTAGGCTGGGAAACCTATATTGGCCCCCAGGAATTAAGTATTGGAACAGTCCGCAATTTAGTGATTTCCAATGGTTTTTTTCAGGTTGCGTTTTCTTCTGCCTTCCTTGCTTTTGGGCTTTACGTTTTATTAAATTTAGAAATTTATGAGACCTTAATGAACAAATTGCAGGATACTCTTGAAAGTCTTGGTATTTTAGCTGCTGCTCTAAGTCATGATTTAAAGGGTCCCTTAAAATCAGCGATTTATGCAATTGAATTACTTCAAAAAAGTGAATTGGGCGATAATTTGTCAACCACAGAAAATCAAAATTTATTATCCGCACTAAATGAAAGTACTCGTTTTGAACTGGAATTGGTTTTAAATTTGGTTGAGTTATTACGGTCTCAAAACAAGCAAGAACGTTTTGAACCCACCCATTTCAAGCTCAATCATTTTCTCCAGGAAATTAAAGAAGAATTGGCACCTTTAAGCAGCTTTAAAAAACAATCTCTGACCATTCACTTGTTACCCGAGGAGCAACAAGATATTGTTGCCGATCGGTTCAGCTTAAAGCGGGCTTTAGAGAACTTAATGACTAATGCCATCCAAAACACAGGAGAAGGCGCTCATATTGATGTAGACGTTCAGCCGCAAGACAATGATTTTATATTTCGGGTAAAGGATGATGGTCCAGGCATTCCCAGAGAACTGCAAGAAAAACTGCTTCACCCAGGGAATGGAAAACGGAAGCTTCCTTCAACCAAGGGGTTAGGCCTATATATTACCAAACAGATCGTAACCAAACATGGTGGAAAGCTTGGGCTTAAGAGTGTTCCTGGCCAAGGCAGTACTTTCTTTTTTAATATTCCAAAAGCGAAGCAGAACCAACTGAGGCGTAATCAGTTCGCTTAAAAACAGAAATAGTCCAGGTAGTTTTTTTAAAATTATCTAAGTAGCTATCAAGCTAAAAAATTTTTTTTGAAATAATTGGGGCGGTTTCAATTCATCCCATTTTGTTTAGTCAATTAAAAAAGGAGGCTTTATAATGTCATTAATGCGGCCTTTGTCGTCTTTACGAGAAGATTTAAATCGGGTTTTTAGTGACTTAGAGCAAGAATTTCTTTCCCCATGGTCTCCCGGCCGGAGGCGGCTGGGTGAGCCCGAAGCGTTTTTAGCAGTTTGGACACCACCAGTGGATGTTGTTGAAGATGAAAAAGAAATCAGAGTTAAGGCTTTGGTACCCGGGATTAAACCAGAGGATTTAAGTATTGAAGTTGAAGATCATACCTTATGTTTAAGTGGTGAATCTTTTAAAAAAGAAGAAGAGGAAAAGGGGAATTTTTATCGCAAAGAGATTACCCATGCCAAAGTTTTCCGACGGATTCAGCTTCCAACAGATGTTCAAGGGGAAAAAGCAAAAGCTGATTTTGAAAATGGGATGTTAACCGTCACCATTCCAAAATCAGAAGAAACCAGACGGCATAAAATTAAAGTAAGCCGTAAATAGTTCTCGTTTCGACCAAGATCAAAGCCGGTTGTAGATAAAAACAACCGGCTTTTTGGTTTATATGCGTTGAAGAACTCTTTGCAATGTTTCCCACGGCCGGGTATTTAAAGCATCAGAGGCTTCTAACCAACCACGGCGTGCTTGGTCGACACCATAGCGCATGTTATTAAAATCACTGATTTTATGAGCATCACTGGAAATCGCCACTTTGATACCAAAGTCTTTTGCTGCTTTGCAGTCAATGTCCCTTAAATCCAGGCGGTCCGGTTGGGCATTTAACTCCAAATAACACCCGCGTTCAGAGGCGGCATCCATAATTTGTTTGAGATCCACAGCATAGGGCTCTCGTTCACCAATCAATCGGCCTGTAGGATGACCTAAAATATTAAAATAAGGATTATCCATGGCCCGGACAATCCGTTCGGTTTGTTTTTTAAGCGATAAATTGAAGTTTGAATGGACGGAACACACGGTTAAATCCAGTTCTTTGAGAATGCGGTTGGGTAAATCCAAAGTACCATCTTCTAAAATATCCACTTCTGCCGACTTCAAGATAAGGAACCCCGACTGTTTCTCATTGAGGCGATCAATTCGCTTTAAACGTTCCGTAAGCCGTTTCTCATCTAACCCATGCGCAATCCGGGTTTGTTGCGTATGCTCTGTAATGGCAATGTATTGATAACCACGTCTCTGAGCAGCCATGGCCATCTCTTCTAAAGTATAGGAACCGTCGCTTGCTTTAGTATGAACATGCAAATCCCCGACAATATCCGCTATTTGAATCAGTTTGGGAAGTTGATTTTTTTGCGCCGCCTCAATTTCACCCCGATTCTCTCGGAGTTCCGGTTCAATATAGGGCAAATCCACTTGAGCATAGACAGACTCTTCGGTTTTTCCGGCAACTTGTGTGTCGTCTTTAAAGACACCATATTCGTTGATTTTGAGTCCTTTTTGAACGGCCATAGTTCGGATAACAATGTTATGGCTTTTGGAACCGGTAAAGTAAAGAAGTGCAGCGCCGTAGCTTGCATCTGGCACAACCCGAATATCGACTTGTAACCCAGAACGTAATCGTACTGTTGAGCGGGTTTCACCTTGAGAGACAGTTTCTTCAACATCTTCGTACAATATGACTTCCTTCATTGCATTCGAACCCGTTTTGCAAGTGATTAAAATGTCCAGATCACCAACGGTTTCCAGGCGACGCCGGAAACTACCCGCAATAATGGCGTTTTTAATCCCTTCGATTGTATGAATATAGTCCAAAAGAGATGTTGCAATTTGTTCTGCAAAAGCCAGTTTGAGCCGTGGACGGCTTTGTTGACGGCGTTCCAATTCATGCTGAATGTGGGCTTCTGTTTTTTCACCAAACCCAGGGATCTCTCGGATGGCTTTCGACTCAAGGGCACGAGATAAGTCTTCTAAATTGTTGATGCCGAGTTTTTCATGCAGTATCTTCACACGCTTAGGGCCCAGCCCTGGAATTGCAACCAATTCGGCTAAATGTCCAGAAAGTTTCTGTTCCAGATGCGCCAGTTTCTCCAAATGTCCCGTTTTAACAATCTCATCAATTTTATTGCCAATGCTTTCACCCACCCCGGGCAAATGGGGCAAGGTTCTTCCAGCTTGGATCAATGAGGCAATATTCTCAGTATAGTTTTCAATGCTCCGCGCTGCATTTCGGTAAGCCCGAATTTTATAAGGATTTTCGCCTTCAATTTCAAGCAGATCTGCAAGCTCATTGAGTGTTTCTGCAATTTCGGCATTATGAACCGGCATATTGAGTTCCCTCAATCACCATTAATATTTTTATTGTTTGAGATAGATGTTCAGGAATCTATCGCCCCAATGGGTAGCCGATTTGTTTTGGTATATAAACGATTAAAAATTTGCCCAAAATGCTTTTCTCTTGGGTGAAAAGCGCTATGATGCTATTCCAATAAAGTAAATATTGCCCCTGAATTAGTCCTCAAGGAGTGCTTCTAATGCCCGAGCTTCTTGTTCAATCCGTGGATTTTGACTGGCAACATTTTTGCGAATATACTGGCGAAGGGCCTCACGTATGAGTTCACTACGAGAGCGTTGCTCCGATTCAGCAACTTCATCAATTCTTTTCAGGAAATCATCTTTCATAGAAATCAGTACTCGAGCCATAGTACTCTTTCTCCTTTTTTGACATCATCTCGTAACGAGTCAAAATGGTTCATCATAAACGTTATTATTATTGCGTAATTTGTTGTATTTTTCAATTCATCAAACCTTTGACCATCAAGACTTTATTAAAGTAGGTTATTGAGGGTTTTTGGCCCCAATTTAGAGAGCAGTTTGTATACTCGTGATACAAGTTGTGTTGGTGCTATACCACTAAAAATGGTACCAACAAAAGGGCCACAATGTTCAAAATTTTAATAACGGGGTTAATGGCCGGACCAGCAGTATCTTTGTAAGGATCACCCACTGTGTCGCCCGTTACAGCAGCTTGGTGGGCAAACGAGCCTTTGCCGCCAAAATACCCATCTTCGATGTATTTTTTGGCATTGTCCCAAGCGCCACCACCAGAGGTCATTGAGATGGCCACAAAGAGCCCAGTGACAATACTGCCGACGAGGACACCGCCCACCAATTTGATAGAAGCAAAAGATGAAACAGGGGCCAATCTACCCAAAAACAAGAGGATAATGGGCGCCAAAACAGGGATTAAGGCAGGAATCATCATTTGTTTTAAGGCACTTTGCGTCACAATGTCCACACAGGTCGCATAATCCGGTTTATCGGTACCTTCCATAATGCCTGGTTTTTCTTTAAACTGGCGACGAACTTCTTCAACAACCTGTCCTGCGGCAATACCAACAGCTTCCATTGCGAGAGCACCAAAGAAGTAGGGAATCATACCCCCAATAAAGAGGCCCACAATAATAAAGGGATCTCCAAGAGAAAATAAGCCAAGCAAATTGTTGGCATGAGCTGCAAGGTAATGAGCCAGTTCAGATGTCGGTTTTTCAAGGTTATAAGAGGTTAACTCTTGAATATACGAGGAAAACAGTACAATTGCTGCTAAACCGGCAGAACCAATTGCATATCCTTTTGTAATAGCTTTGGTTGTATTTCCAACAGCGTCAAGGGGGTCAGTAATACTCCGGATTTTATCGCCCATTTCCGCCATTTCTGCAATACCACCTGCATTATCAGTGATAGGCCCAAAACTATCTAGTGCAACAATAATTCCAGCCATTGAGAGCATGGAAACAGCGGCCAGAGCAACACCATACAAACCTGCAACCAAGTAGGATGAAATGATACCCAATGAAATTGCGATAACGGGTAAGGCCGTTGCTTTCATACTGACAGCAAGGCCTGCGATAATATTGGTTGCATGGCCCGTTTCAGACTGTTTTGCTATATTTTTCACCGGTGCATACTCAGTCGACGTATAGTAATCGGTAATAATCACAATGGCAATGGTCACTAAAATACCAATAATGGCAGACCAAACGAGGCTGTTAGAACTGATGAGTTGGCCATTTGCAAGAGTAAAACCACTGGCAAAAAAGAGTTTAATGGCAATGATAATCATCAAGATGCCAAGCCCCATTGCAGTATATAAACCTTTATACAAAGCAGACATGGGTGTTTTATTGGGGGAAACTTTTACAAAGAATGTACCCACAATGGAAGCAATAATGGAAATACCACCCAGCATCAACGGCAAGACAACAGCCATTTCATTTCCAACAAAAAGCAGTTTCCCAAGCAACATGCCTGCAACCGTAGTAACAGCATAAGTCTCAAATAGGTCAGCAGCCATCCCTGCACAATCACCAACATTATCACCCACGTTGTCTGCAATTACGGCAGGATTTCGAGGATCATCTTCAGGGATACCGGCTTCAACTTTTCCAACCAAGTCTGCACCTACATCGGCAGCTTTGGTGTAGATACCACCACCCAGCCGGGCAAACACGCTAATTAAGCTTGAACCAAAAGCAAGGCCAACAATGGATGGAAAGACGTTTGCTCGACTGGCAAAGAAGTAGAACACCGAGACACCCAGGAGTCCTAGTCCAACCACCAATATTCCTGTAACTGCTCCGCCTTTAAAAGCAACATTTAATGCCGCATTCATTCCATTTTCAGCAGCTTGGGCAGTCCGAACATTGGCTTTGACTGAAACAAACATTCCCACAAAACCGGCTAAGCCACTTAAAAAAGCACCAAATAGGAATCCAACTGCAATAAAAGCGGCAAATTGGGGACCTTTTTCGAAGGAGTACGCAAAATAGAGCAATATAGCAATGATTACAGCAGTAATAGCAATGGTACGGTATTGACGGGACATATAGGCACGTGCACCTTCTTCAATTGCACCTGCAATTTCTTGCATGCGTTTACTGCCTGGGTTGAGACCAAGAATCCATTGGCGAGTAAAAAATCCAAAAGCGATTGCCAACAATGCCGCAAGAATCGAAAAACCAATTAGTGACTGTTCCATACTCTCTTTCAACACTCCTGTGTCATTTATATTGATATTAGCTTATTTGTTACATGTTGCTATTCAGTAATGATTACCGGAAACAAAAACAAAAATAAAGAATGGTAATTCCTGAACACACCCGTAAATCATTCAGAAAGCAGTGAATACACAAAGGTTTTTGATCACAGAAAAAAAACGAATTTCTTTACAATCTGTCACATCCCGATCAGACCGCTGTTTTTTAAACCTTTGCAAAACAAAGCGCAAGTTTTTTTATGTTTAGGTTTTATCTAAATATTACTCGATAGATTAAAGGGAGAATTTAAAAAATGCGTCCAATTGCATTCGAGCCGTCCCAGTGGGGCAATTCATCCACCGTTAAGTTTTGCGGAAAGCGGCAGAATGATGACGATTATATTATTAAGTTCCCAGTGGAACTACCAGAAGACACCTATGGCGGGGAGGATCAGCCCCTTCAGTCATATCATCGTTTTTCAGTAGCGGATCTTGTTGAAGCAGCTCAGGTTCAGCAAAAACCAATGGCCATGGTTGCCTTAGCAGGACGCTATGAAACGGGCATAAAACGTCCGCTGAGCCGTGTTGGTATTTTTCAACCCGGTTTGGAAGTGGAAAAAGATTTAACCAAAGCAGAAGCCCTTTATCGACGTGCCGTAAACTTAGATCAAAAGACACTGTTCCATTTAGGCCGTTTTTTGATGCTTGGAAAACCCAAAACATATTTACTGAAGAGAGCTGTCTTAAAACTGTTTGGTAAACTACCCGCTGATACTCTCGAAGGGGCAGCCTTGCTGCAACTCTTTGCAAATAAGACTACTGTACCGGCAGATCGCATGAATGTAGAGCATCTTATTGGGCAATTGCATCTTTCTCCCAAAGAACAAGCAGAAGTGGATCGCAAGGTCACTGCTTTAGAAGATGAATACCTGCAATCGGCCTGCTATTCATCAGGAGGTTAATAAATCTTTTACTTTACTTCTTTAATTACTGAGTGTGTAACAATCCCAAATGGGATGATTCTTCTGAAGGTGAATGTCATCCGTCTTTAGAAATTCATCAAAACTGGTGTCATCCAAGGTTTTAGGTTGGCTATAAAGATTGCCGAGACTATTGGAAGGGCTTTTTTTGAGGAATGGTTTTGAAGTGGCCGAATTCGTTTTGTTCCCTTTTGTTTCACCAAATAAATAATATAAAACTGCATCTTTCCAAAGCATAATCGCTATCCTTCTCAATGTGACTGTGACTCTATCAGCATAAAAACTGATGAGGAATGCTTTGATGTTAGAAACGACGAAAGATTTATACATTATTTATGTTGTGATGGCCTTATGTATCAAGTGAGGGGTCACTTTCTACATAAATGTGGCAGGGTTGAAGCTGGTTTTGAAGACTAGGTGGCGTTGAAAAGGCATAAACATAAAGGCAATTTGACAGGACAAAACCGCTTAATAAGATAAAAGGGATAAAGATAACGCCAATCACCGTCAGACTTGCAATCAATGACAAAATCCCTAACAAAATTACAAAGCAGAATTGACCAACTGTAGAGACAGAGAGAACTTGCCAATACCGAGAACATGTCCATCGCCAAGCGTCAGGTAAATGGGTTAACAAATTCAATAAATCCGGATCCTGTGCATTATAAAAGAGGGGACCCAGTAAAAATGGGAACAGCGGTATTAAGGATAAAGCGGTTAGCAAAAGCATTTCCCAAAAAGGTTGATTGAGCGCTGTGGAGATGGTTGTTGGGTCTCGATAGGAAATCGACATAAAATCTCCTAAAACGGGCTGATTTAATAGAGTTGATAAATGCTGATAACCAGTGACCATGCCCCAAAAACTTTGGAGCAATAGAGAAAATATCAGCAGAATGCATAAGTAGCCAACACAGTGTAGCCCTGCCCTAAAATTATCTTCCCATTCGCCTTGTGTCCATAAAGGAGCGCCCTCTTGAAAGTTTGATTGTTGGGCAATTCCTGTTAATCGCCATTGGTATCCCATGAAAATGATTGCTAAAAAAAGCATCAGGATTAAGCTAAACGGAATCAGTACCACTAAGAGTAATGTTCCGAGAATACCCTGAATTGGTAATGTCCCCGTTTCCCAAATAAAAACGCCGGCGATGATGCCACAGAGGACCTGTAAAATAACAAACAAACAGATTAAACCACCGGGGATCATAACAGTTGCTTTAATATTCTGGGGTTGAAAGGGATACAAAATAATATTGAAGGAAAATTTCACTTAAATGCTCCTTCCAAAGTACTTATTGATATTCTGGCGAGGCTGTTTCGGCTCATAAAGCGAGGCTCCAGAGAACCCAAATTCTACGGAGGGAGATGTGGTTGCAGAGAGTTCATTTTCTAGGGTTGAAGAACATCTTTGAGAGGGTAATGAACAACCATGTTTTTGATATAGATTATGAAGGAGAACGTAGTAGCCTAAAAGCGATACACAGGCTAATCCTGGTAAAAATAAGACTCCAATACCCGTTAAGCTAAAGCTAAAAGCCATTATTGGATAAACCAAAACAGAAAAGATAAGGACATATCCTGTTAACTGGCACCAGATTGAAAAGTATTGAGGTTGTTTTGCCATTTTCACCGCTTCTACACAGCCATCGAGTAACCCCAGAAATGTTCGATCTTGCGTTGAGAGCAAAATGGGAAGTGTGAACATGGGGTAGTATAAAAGAATAAGTAAGGGAATAATACAGCCAATTGGATAAAAAACGGCTGTGGCAGACACAAGAAAGGCAACCAGTACCCCATAAAACAACACTAATTCAAAGCCTTCCAAAAGAAGTTGTGGCCAACATGAAACATTAAGCAGACACATTTGATCTTTTTTTGAAGTAAATGATCCTAACACTCTCCAACAATAGCCTGTTGTGAGAAATAAGGTGAGTAAAAGGGCTAACATCATCGGGATAAGAGCCATCAATATGGAAGGAGGATTGATTCCCACAATGGAGAGAAAACCACCGCAAACAACACCTATAAAGAGCAAATAGCCTAAGAAAAATAGGCTTGGAACTATCAACGATGCTTTCCAATGCTCTTTTTGTAGAGGAAATAATGCTGAATCAATCCATTTCATCGACATGTAAACCCATTGCCACTGGCTAAGTTAAGACTTACGCCAAGGATTATAATCGCCCTTGTGGACAAAGTAATTTGCTTTAACCAGTTGCTTTTGTGAGTCACCGGAATTAGAAGGATTTTCGGAAATATTCTTATCATGGGTGTATACCATCACCGCTTCCCCAGACATCTCACTGACGGAGTCAGGCAAGCTGGGATCATCGTGTAAAGGACTGTTATATTCCGTATCTCGGGTATTCGATTCTGCCTCGGCGATTGCAGCCATTGCCTGAGCTGCAGTTAATGTTTCAAGATTTATGGGTTTCTTCTGTTTTTGTGAAGATTTGTCACCATTAAGCCCTCCATTGTATTGCTCGGTAATCACGGCAAGGCTAAACACAATCATTGCGCTTGCGATGCACATTGGCGTCACAACGGTGAAACTTAGAAAGCTACTGATGAGTGAAAATATGGTACTAACAATAATCGAGGCCAACATGCCTACTGAAACAGGCACGTAATATTTTAAGGTAATTGGGATACTTGGCACCAACGATTGAAAAACACTTTTGATGGTTTTTTCTCTTGCGGCCATCAGATAGGGGGTAATCATAAAAGGTGTGAGTAAGCCTAATGAGACAACCGTGAGAATCATAATGGGAGTAAAAAGGATGAGAGACGCCGCAAAGCTTTGAAAACCTGCGACAAAATGTTCCTTCATACGACCTCGCCAAGCTGGTGGGACGGCTTGAAGTCCATCAAGCTGAAATTGATAAGCGAGTTCCCAATAATATCCTGCTACAACCATGTTCATTAGCATGAACAATAAACCTGCGCCTGCTGTTATCCCAATCATGCTCATTGAAAGATGATGGATAATTTGTGTTGGCATCTGGTCTTTTAATGCCATATGGGATATAGATGGCATTGTAAGAAATAATGCACCACCCACAATACCCAAAAATACTAACGATGCTGCTAATTGTATTAATGCCGGGGTTAAAGCGACGCGATTAAAGTGCTTTTTACTAAAGGGATAAGCCAAAGCTTTCATGAATTGCATAAGCGAAATCATCCTCCGAGAGACTCTTTTCATGCGGTACTGTGTTGTCGGCAAAAAGCTGTAAAACTTCAGAAAGTTTTAAAAAACCGTAAAAGGCCGATAGTGTTCTACCGACCTTTTTGCAAAATGAGTGAAAATATTGTTTTACATCGACATTGCTTTTAAGTTGATAGGGGCTTTCCCGATGCCCTCTTTTTGTACTTTCGCCAACGTGTCACCAATGGATTTATCCAGATCAGGCAATTGTATGGTTTCGTCAGTTGGAACAGAAGCCTTGATCATATGTTTAAAATCAAAGATATATAGGTCTGGGATATAGGTGATCCCAAAAATATCGGCAACCTGACTTTGTTTTGGATCGTTTACATCCACCATTACAAAAGTAAGCTTGTCTTTAAATTTTTGGGATGCTTTGTACACAAAGGGTGTCTCGTATTTGCATCGACCGCAAGTATCTGAATAAAACTCGATTAAGAGTGGCTCTTTTGACGTTTGAAATGCTTTTTGCATGGAGATATGTGGATCATAACTGGAGGGCAACCCCATAAAGCCTGGGATTGTGGCCAAATACTTAGCGCCTGTAAAGGATAATCCCATGACAATAAACGCAAGAAGAATAATAAAAAAGCTTTTTCGGTACATGATATCCTAACCTTTCAATGGGTTAATCCGCTATCGTGTATAGTGATTAAGATACCTGGAATAAGGAAGATTTTCCATCCTATTTTTTTCAACGTGTGACGTTGACATCGTGGGCCACTGCCGATTTGTAAGGGGGGTGAAATGATTTGCTGTCACAGCCTCTTTTTGGATGCGGTGCTTGGTT
This sequence comes from Vampirovibrionales bacterium, assembly GCA_025449835.1. Classification (GTDB taxonomy): domain Bacteria; phylum Cyanobacteriota; class Vampirovibrionia; order Vampirovibrionales; family JAGQHJ01; genus JANWIO01. The sequence goes on along the minus strand of JANWIO010000057.1, from coordinate 50,007 downwards.
AGATAAATGTTTAACAAGGCGGGTAACACAGCCATGAGCAACACCGATAATCCAAAACCGCTAATTAGTTTTGCATTTTCAAACTTGATCACCTTCTGAGCCAATTGGGTGGGGATTTTGGAGCGAAGCTGCGCCCATCGATCATACGAAAACTTCAATCCTTTTGGCGTTTTTGTATACAATTGCGCATATAAGGGAGACCGTGCAAATGAGACTGTTTTGCTGTGAAATGCACTGTTCACAATTTTTTCAGGCAGTACATACACTGCAATAAAATTGATCATTTTGAGCAGTTGCTCTTTTACTTCAAATTTATCACGTGAAGCAGCCATCCAGCCAAGATATGCGGGAATTCCCCAATAAAAGATTGCTTGGCGATCCTGAAACTCCGTGGCAGATTTACCTGTTAGGCAAAGGGCTTTCAATATCTTGGGAAATTTCCCTTTTCTCAGACTTGGAACCAATGTGAAATGATTTTGAAACATCCGAATTCCCCGTCGGCTTTTTGCAATACCAAATCCTAAAGCGCCGAGAAGAATACCTGTGGATAGAATGGCAGTTCCCATTTTTAAAAAGTGTTCAATTGCTTCATGAGTTTCTTGTTTTTGGGTCGCTTGGTGCTTTGTACCCTTTGTAATGAGGTCTTTGTATGCAACAGTTCCAGATTGCCAAGCGGTAAATGCATTCCGAAAAAACGGCATGGCCATCATAAATGCAAATAGGGGGGGGATTAACGTAAGTGATTTTATCACCCGTCCCCGGCTTAAGGTTGCTGAATCTTTGAGCAGGGGAATTCGCTGGGAATTCAGCAGTTTATCAATGGCATACCCGCCACCAAACAACCCACCACAAAACCCCAAGGTATTCCCAAATTCATTAACCCCCACATCCATCGCTTCATGGGGTGTTCTTACAATCATGGTTTTCGGCAGATTAATTCCTAAAACCTCAACACCCAATAGCTTCCAGGTTTTATTCTCCTGAAAGTTTCGGCAAGCTCTTATCACCCATGGATTGGCGAGTAATGGTGTTAGTGCTGTGATAACAAATCACCCCTTCTTGATTCCATGGTTTTACAACAAAAGTAGCATTGATACTGCATGGTGTAATAAAACAGCTCAAATCAAGAAGTTGCTTATCTTTTTTGTTGGCCGTGTGATGCAGACTTTACGTTGTAAAAAGGCTGAGGATTTACAAAAACTCGTTTATATAGTGGAATTTTTGGATTTCATTGAAAACGGCTTACAATATCCACACAGTCGTAGGAACTTGATAAACGCTTTATCCTCGCTGGCTTCATCGGAAATTAGAGAGATAGAAACAACTCATCTGCTTTTGTTCGGCTTAATCTTTATGGATCTGACTCATTCACCAAGACGATGTTGAGATACGCTCAAAAAGGTATTTTATGGATGGGAGAGAATATGGGTGCGTTGATGGAAGAACTGACCTTAAATCCCGAATACCTTCAAAAGCCGAAAGTAGAGATACCGAAAATCTCTCCTTATCGATTATTGGGAATTTCATCCCATTTGTGCGCTGCTTTACAGCAGTGTATACAATATTTTTGGAACCTTTCGCCTAAAGTAAGGATTTTGAGCATTGCCGAAGAACCCCATTATTTTTGGCATATGCAAGATTTTTATGTCGCCCAGAAGGGACTCGATCAAGAGGGAAAACGCTGGGCACAGCTGCGGATTTCTGAAGGGCTTTGTCAGTACTTGTTTGAAGGCGCCTTAGGGAAATCCTTAGAAGAACAGGATTTTTCCTTGGCGAATATCCGAAGTTTTGAAATATTTTTACTGGAACGCTTTAGCCGGAAGCTTTTTCAAACCATTTATCCCGCCATGTTAAAACATCCAGGGAAAAAAGCCCCTGCGCCTGAGGATGATTACTTAATGCATGTCGTCTGGAGCCTGGCAGGTGAGCCGGAGCAGGTCAATCAGATTGTATTAACAGCGCCTCAATCTTGCATCAAAAAGCTTTTTGAAGACTTACCACCCTTACAAACATGGCATTGTAATGAAGAATTATTCTTCAATGCCTCTGTTGAAAGTCGGTTTCAGTTGGGCACGACTATTGCAACATTGGAAGAACTTCAACAACTAGAACCGGATGACATCATTCTTTTTGAAAACAGCCAAGCACAGCAATGGCAGTTGGTTGATCCCATTTCCAACCAACATCTCACCGTTTCTGTAAAAGTTCCAGAACGGCATCAAATACCAGATTTATATCAGCAACAAGGATCGAGCACGATGGTGAATGAAACCCAAATAAAACAAAACATATGGGATACCCTGGAGGTTGATGTAACAGCCGCATTTTCGGCTGTTAAGATTCCACTTAAACAACTCAAAGATATGGAACAGGGCCTCGTGGTGGAAGTCGGAGACCTGATGGATAACAAGGTAAACATTGAGGTTGCAGGACAATCCATTGCTTGGGGTGAGCTTTTAGTGGTCGGTGATAAATTTGGCGTCCGAATTCAAGGGCTTCATGATGCAGCATCTCGTATGGAACAAAGTCTTCAGGCGGCAAATTCCGCTTTACCGGAAGAAGCCGTGGCAAATTCCAATCTGGCCAAAGAAGAACCGCCAAAAGAAACAACTGCAGCCAATGAACTGATGGATCTGGATTTAGATGAATCGGATTTTGAAGATTTGGATGATGAGGAGGATTGGACATGATGGGACATTATCTCCTCAATTTTGTCTTAACCACCATGAGTGTGGTGGGGTTACTCTACCTCCTTTATCTATATATCAAACAAAACCCCCAAATCAATGGGAAAACCTATGGTCCCAAGCAAAGCAATGGCTTAAAAATCGAATCGATTTTAACCTTAGAACCAAGGAAAAACCTCTATATTGTTCGATATGGCCAACAACGATTTTTGATTGCCACCACCGTGGACAAAACAGAATTTTTGGCCACACTTGAAGCAGACCCCTCCCTTGACACTGCTATGGAAACCGCTGAGACATCGCAAGTAAGTGAGGTATTTAACCAATCTTCAAGCTTTAAAGATCGTTTCCAAAACAGTTTAAGGATGGTTTTAGCGGAAAAATTTAACGTCGGAAGGAAATAAGCCTCCATGGAACAGCTTTTTGGTAAATTAGACCCCTCTCTGCAACTCATGATATTGATGGCAGCGTTAAGCCTGTTGCCGTTTATTCTGGTGAGCTTAACCAGTTTTACACGCTATGTCATTGTTCTTTCAATTCTTAAAACGGCTTTAGGAACCCAACAAGTTCCGCCCGGTATTGTTTTGGTGGGTATTTCTCTAATATTAACCATTTATACGATGGGGCCGGTGTTTAATGATATGTATAAAAAGGCAGAAGCTCCTATTAATAATCATGACTCAGTTATTGCTATTATGGATGCGGCATCAGGACCTTTAAAAGACTTTATGATGCGGCAAACACGACAGAAAGATGTATCATATTTTATTGAATTGGCCCATAAGTCCCCTCCGAATAGCCCAGAAGATTTATCCATCTGGGAAGTAGCACCGGCCTTTATTGTAAGTGAGCTTAGAACCTCATTTGAAATCGGGTTTTTAATTTTTGTACCCTTTATGGTGCTAGATTTGGTCGTTGCCAACATTCTTTTAGCCCTTGGGATGATGATGTTGTCGCCCACCATTATTTCACTTCCCTTTAAGATCCTGATTTTTGTTGCTGTAGATGGGTGGAGCTTAATTATTAATGGACTTGTTCATAGCTATAACTGAAGAAAAGAGTCATTAATATGGATATTTTAATGCAGCATCTCGGGAAAGGCCTTGGCATAATGCTTTTGTTATCCATGCCTGCGGTTTTGATGGCTGCAGGTATTGGCTTGGTTATTGGGATCCTGCAAGCTGTGACCCAAGTTCAGGAACAGACCATTTCTTCCGCTCCTAAGATCGTGGGCGTGTTTCTCCTTATAATTTTTGGTGGACCCTTTATGATGGACATTATGAGGGACTATTTTACGGAGGCAACGCATCTCAGTTTCGATGTGATTCCCAGGGATGAAGCAATGGTGCTCCCACCAAAGCCGCTTTATACCTACGGCCAAGGAGATACACCTGCCGAATTTTTTAAGGAGCAGAAGCAGATTCCATCCGATAGTAAGATTAAAGCCCTTATGGAGAAACCTCCAAATTTAAGCGGGTTTAACGGCCCTGAAAAAGCCATTATCGACAATAGTCATCGCCCCGTTCCACGCCCCGGCATTGGCGAACAAATTTATATGCAGCGGCGTGCTGAAGGAAAGCTCCCGAAGCCACCCGGAAGCAAGGAGTAAGCAAGGGTGATACCTGATCAATTTAGTCTTTTACTGAAAGACATCGCCACCTTGCACCATGCATATGCGGCGGTTATTGATACGGGTTTTTTAGTTTTCGCTCGGATGTTGGGTTTCGTGATAGTTGCGCCGATTTTAGGGAGAAAAGACGTCCCTTTTACCGTAAAAATGGGTATTGCGCTTCTCATGAGTGGGATCCTGCTTTGGACCTTACCAGGAGGGCAGGCTGGATTTGCGAACTCGAACAATCCAATGTGGTATACGTTACAAATATTTATTAACATAACCGTTGGCGCTTTTATTGCGTTTATCGCCAGTGTTATTTTTGAAACCGTTTCTTCTGCTGGCTCTCTTATGAACATTCAGATTGGTCTTGCCGCTGGGATGATGTTTGATCCAGGAACCCACCAACAAGTGCCTTTAACGGAAAAGTTATTTAGCTTTATTGCGGTGGTGATTTTCTTTCATGTGGGAGGAATGTACTGGATTATTTCGGCATTAAGTCGAAGTTTTGAGATTTTTCCCATCTACTCTGTGCAGCCAGATTTTGTAAGGCAGATTAGTTTGGATTACCTCGTCCAGATTTCAGGCAATACCATTACCATTGCACTTCAGTTCGTGGCGCCGATTCTTGTGGTGACAATGGCTGTTGACCTGCTTCTAGGTATTGTGAACCGAACAGCGCAGCAAATTCAAATCTATCAGTTAAGTTTTGGCTTAAAACCCGGTATTGGCTTTGCCGTTCTGTTGATAACATTACCCATTTTTATCCATATGATACAAAACTTTCTGTCAGATTATTCGGCGATTTTTTAGGCAAGGCCTTACCGAACGAGGCAATTTCCCAATGATTTTTGAAGTTGATAGGCTCGTTTGGGATTAATCTTAAGCAGTTTTTGATAGTGTCGCTCTGCATCATAATGATGTGCGCTGATACAATACAACGATGTTAAGTCATTTAAGGCATCTTGATTATCAGGCGCAATGGCCAAGGTTTGTTGAAAGGTTTTGATGGCTTGAGAAAGGTTCTTTGTTTTAAAATACGCCACGCCCAAATCATTATAAGCTTTCACCATTTTAGGGTCCAAAGCAATTGATTTCTGAAACTCAGGAATGGCACTATGCCATTGGGTTGCTTTACTGTATACGAATCCCAGGTTGTAATGGCTTTGTGCGTTCTTTGGGCGAGCGTTGGCCACTTTTTGAAAAGCGAAAATTGCTTTTTCCCATTGCTTTGTATTGAAATAAGCCACCCCTAAATTGTCATAGGCATCAATATGCTTTGGATTCAGCTGAACAGTCTTTTCAAATTCCGCAATTGCCCTCTGCCATTTTCTTTGTTTCGCATCAATTAATCCCAAATCATAATGGGCCTGAGCCAGTTTGGGATTTGTTTTGATGGCTTTGGAGAACCATTGGGCTGCCAAATCATCCTGATTGGATTCTAAATAGGCAATACCCAAATAGTATTGAGAATTGATATTGTTGGGGTTTAGATGAAGTGCCTTTTGAAAAGTGGCAATGGCTTTGGGAAGATGATGCGCTTTGAGTTCCGTCAACCCTTCTGTGGCATAAGAATCCGCAGTGGGAGCCGGTGTAACAGCTTTGTTTTGATAGAGGCTTGCACTGGTTTGAGAAGCTTTCTCATGCTGTTTGTTTAACGCATCATTCATCCGAAAAAAGGCAAAGTAAGGTGCCATAAGAAAGACAATGGATACAACTGCATAAAAAAACTTCTTCATCGGTCACCCTTCACCAACAATCATTGCCATGATACCTGCTTCAGCATTGGCTGAAATCCTCGTAAATCATGAACTTACTTTACCGGGTTGTGACATTGAGCGCTTGCTCAACAGATGTTTTGAGTGCCCTAGTGACCTCTGAAATAACATTTTCCCAGTCTCGGAGGTTAGGTTGGCGAAATAAATGTGCAGAAGGGTACCATGGGCTTTTTTCACGATTCAGAAACCATCGCCAATCCGGGATAAATGGAAGCATCACCCAAACTGGTTTTCCCAAAGCCCCTGCCAAGTGCGCCACAGAGGTATCAACTGTAATCACCAAATCCAGATTCATAATAATCGCCGCCGTATCGGCAAAATCTTCAATTTCACTATCCAGGTTGATCAGCGCCATCCCATCGGGGGGTGTCTTCGCCTGTTCAGCAGCTTGCCATTTCTGAAGACTATAAAAAACGCACTGATCAACCGTGGCCAAAGGTGCTAACTGGTCTAAAGTACAGGAACGATTATAATCATTCTGGCTTTTTGGATTTCCAGCCCACACCAACCCGACTTTAAACCGGTTTTCATTAGAGAGTTTTCCGGCCCAGGCTTCTACCATTTCCGGATCAGCCTGAATGTATCGTGGTGACGTCGGAATGTTTTCAAGATTGGTTTTAAAAAGTCCTGGTAAACTCAGTAGCGGCACATGGAGATCAAAGTTTAAGGATGGCGTAACGTCGACAATCAATTCATCACACCCTTGTATATTGGTGAGAAGCCTCTGGTGAGATTTTTGACATAAAAAAATTACTTTACCCTGGGTTTTGGCTTTTAACAATGGCAAATATCGGACAAACTGGAGGGTATCCCCAAATCCTTGCTCGGCATGAACAAGAATGGTTTCGGTGGTTAAAGGTTCCCCATTCCATCGGGGCTTTTCATAATGGTGCTGTGTAAACTCTGGAAGCTGGAATCGCCACTCATATGCTGGCCAACCATGCTCAAAATCTTCCAGGAGCAAATAGGCCAGTCCGCAATAACAATGGGCTTCCACATAATTCGGGTCCAAGGTAAGGGCATGATGAAAAGAATTGATAGCATCCCGTGGTTTACCAGCCTCATGTAACAGGGTGACGCCTAAATTGGTTGGAATTGCAGCCGATTGGGGGTCAAAACGAATTGCCGACTGATAATTTTGAATGGCTTCATCAATCTCCCCCACCAGACGTAGAATATTGGCCAGATTGTTGTAAGCCTCAGCAAAGTTGGGATTTATAGTTAATGCCTTTCTGTAACACGCCATGGCCTCATCTTGCTGACCTTTTAGCTCTAAAACAGCGCCTAAATTGTTGTGGGCTTCGGCAAGTTGTGGATTTGCCTGAATCGCCTGGCGATAACATGAAATCGCTGTATCGATTTGCTGACGTTCTTTATAGATGGTCCCCAGATTATTATAGGCTTGAGACAAGCCCGGACTTATACTAAGGGCTTTTTCAAAACAGGCAATGGCTTCGTCATATCGCTTTAATGCCTGATAAGTATTTCCAACGTTATAAAAAGCAGCATACAAGTTGGGATTGGATTTTAATGCCTTTTTATAAGCCTCAATGGCGTCATTGAACCTATTTTGACTTTTCAAAGCATTGCCCAGATTGTTATAGGCTTCGGCAAAGTTAGGTTTTAGCTGGATGGCTCGGTTGTAGCATGAGATGGCATCGTCGATTTTATTTTGGTCATACAAGATTAAACCCAAATCATTGTAATAGTTGGGTTCAGTCGAATTCACCTGGATGGCTTTGTATAAATACATCACAGCCACATCGGGCTGGCCCAACTGATTACTGAGCAATCCTAAATGGTAAAGACTTTGGGCATGATTGGGGTCGGTTTGTAAAATTTGTTGATAGAATGCTGCTGCCTGGTTTAGCTGTCCTGATTGATGGCACACCAGGGCTTGGGAAAATAAAAGATCGATATTTTGTTGTGGTAAAGATGACTCAGCCATGCAGATCAGGCTCCCTAAAACATGCCATTTTTCTCAACAAACCACTACCAGAGGGTAAAATCTGGTCTTCAATCTCTAATAGACTTTAATGCGTTGTTATTCAGCCGCAGCTTCTGCTGTTTCTGCGGACTGTTGTTGCGGCATTAAGGCATTGGTCAGTTGGCTGTGAAGCAAGCGAGCAACATCTTCAGGAATAACGATTGTGGTGTGAGGTAAAACACTTTTATCTTTTAGTTCAATCTGCTCGCTAAATTCTTCTGATTTTCCATTTTTACCGGTCGGCTCAAACTCAATTTCCAGAAACGTATAATCAATCTGAATTAAATTATTTTTTCGGCGAACAAAAGTGGTGTTGGCAAACTTTGCATCAAAGCTTCTCACCGTCATTTTAAACCGTTCTTCGTCCCACGAAACAACGTTTGATGCCCATCGTTCTTTTTCTTTACTTGCATCTTTTGGACTCATGCCTGTATCCTTTCACGCTTCAATAACCGTTCTAAAAAGAATGGAATGGTTGTCCGTAAAATCAACCAATATCTTTCAATTATATCGTATTTACGACAATGTAAGACCGAGGGAACGATTGCATGAAGATTTCATTTAAGGATTTACCCGCAGGTTCTGACGTTTCAAAATAAGAGAAGGGGTATAATCATGTCGATGTACACCCACTTAACCAACAAAGGAGTCTCAAGATGGTATCCCATGAAATTCACAAATCAGAGGAAGACTGGCGGCAGAAACTCACACCGGAACAATATCGGATTACCCGTCAGAAAGGGACTGAACCTGCTTTTACCGGAAAATATTATAATTCCAAGGAAAAAGGCATTTACACTTGTGCTTGTTGCGGGAATCCGCTATTTAGCTCTGAAAGCAAATACGACTCTGGCTCAGGGTGGCCCAGTTTTTGGCAACCCATGAATGAAGTCGATATTGCAACAGAAACCGATAGCAATTATGGCATGGTGCGAACGGAAATTATGTGCCAACACTGTGGTGCACACCTGGGCCATGTTTTTGAGGATGGTCCAGAACCAACTGGATTGCGATATTGTGTCAACTCTGCATCCCTTGATTTTCAAGGAAAGGAAATTGACGGCGGCGTATAACTCCGAAACGCAAACCAGATAACAAATTGAAAAACAAAGATCACAAACCAAATCAACAGAATGATTTTAAGGATCATGAAAATATCTTCTTTGGAATAAGATGGCTTGAAGAGCTTTCGCATAGTTTCAAACTCAGAAATCTCTTCATTTTCAAAATGCCCAGATTTAGGCCGTTTGGGTCTGGAACGACTGACATATAAAATAATCAAGAGTGCTAAAACAAGAGGGATGAGTATAACGAGAATGGGAAATGGGATCACTCGGACCACTGCTTCATAAAAGGTACCAAAATGCGGTTCTGCCCAAAAAATCAACAGCCACATGACACCGGTGAGAATGCGCAGCAAAATAATAAACAGAATGCCCCCAATGAGCACCTGAATGAATGAAATCGGATGCGTCTCATCATGATGGTAATCCATAGACCCTATTATCCCGTTCTCTTGTCCCAAATGCTATTGGCTAAAGGTGGACTCTAAAATTTTAGTCCCTGGATGGCATACAAAATAATTTGCACGGAAGAGAGGACATTTTCGAGGTTATATTCCAGATCTTCGCCCAAGGAATTAAAGGCTTTGTCCTGCATTAACGTGGCAAGCAGTATCTCAAGATCTTTGGGGCTTTTTGGAAGAATACCGCAATCAGTGGCTGTTTCAAGATAACGCTTTAAAAAGAGAACCGAGATGCTGTTTGTCCAAATATTGACCCAAGGTTCATAAGCTAAAAATATGGTTTCGTCTTGCCCTTGGAGGAATTCCATTAAGGCACTGGTGCTTGCTTGATGAAATGAACAGAGCATGCTCGCAATATCCATCAGCGGAAGTTGCTTTTTACGCCGTTCAGAAATGGACAAATGGAGGTCACCATCAAAGTCTAAGAAGAGGAAGTCTTCTTCGGTCTTTAAAATACTGGAAAGATGTAGATTGCCGTGACATCGAATTTTAACAAGCGGTGACTCGATTTCATTTAAGGCATAGATGCGCTCGATTAATGTTGAGCTGGATGCAAAGAGTTGATGCGCTTTTTTCTGCGTGAGGGGCGATAAATCTTTGAGCTTATAGTTCACCTGTTCCAATGTAATTTGTACTTTACGCGAAATATCATCAGAAAGGCCCTCAAAGCCACTACTTGTCATTTTTTCTGTGATAAATTCTTTATCCAGTATTTCCTGGCTCATGGCCAAGTGAAATTCAGCAGTCCGTTGTCCTAAAAGCGCATAAAAAGCTGAGTACTTTTCGAGGTTTTTCAAAATGAACGCTGGGATTTCAGAATGGACTTCCTCAATCAAGCTTTTAGAGAAGGTTGGTGAAGTGGTTTCTTTTTGAACTTGCTGAGAAACATAGCCATTCAGATAATTTTTGAGCAAGATCTTGGTAAAGGTCAGTGCATCACCTTCATTGGGTACAAAGTTTTGGAGAATACCCAGTGCATGGGGCATTCTTTCCAGAGGTAGATGATATTCCAAAAAGCCTGTAATTTTAGAAACCTGATTAAAACCACCGCGTTTGAGAAGATACTGTCTCATTGCAATGTCTGGGTTTGGTCCGGCTTCAATTCGACGATAGAGTTTGAGGACCATCCATTCATCATAAAAAATAGACGTGCTTCTTTCTCTTGGCGTGATTTGACGAACATTCAGGGTTTCACTTTCATATTTGCGCAGCTCGACGGGAGACAAAGAGGAAGAGCTTGTCACCCATCCCTTAAGGTTTGTAGGGTAATAACGGTTATCTTCAATGGAGGATAAGAGGATCGTGCATGCGGTTTCATCAAATACGGCATCAAAAAGCACACCTTGTCCTTTGGATGTTTTTACCCAGCATAAAATACACCCAGGAATCTCACTCACAATGGTTTGAGCTGTCATTCCTGTTGAAATACGGAGGGGAAGGCAGTAAGTTTCGGCTGCCAGCTTGTTTTCATAGGATATTTCCACAAAGACGAAGTAAAAATTTGCCCCAATTTTACTCCAATCGGTAATTTTAACCGTTTTAATCTGACTTTCTTTGTGAACAAACCAAGGCTGATGCGGTAAATAAGCGGGTAAAATATCTGTTTCAATGACATGGCGGTTCGCAGGCTCCCATAAACCTTCCCAACCTTGCTCTAAATCAATGGTTTTAAAAGAAAGCTCCGTTTGCTTTAAAGCCCTTTGGGTATAAATAGGTTCAGCAGGCGGATCCAGTTTAAACCAATAAAAGGCATTGGGACCTAGGGTTAGGAAATAGGGTAATTCACCAATCGGCGGAAATTGTGTTCTTCCAAACAGTTCAACGGGAGTTAAATCCTTAAATTCAGAGAGATCAAGCTCCACCGGTTGAACAAAACGAGATAAATTGACCACGCAAAGAATGACTTCTCGCTTATAACGCCGAATATACACCAGGACTTTTCGGTTTAACGGCTGCATAAATTCAATGTTTCCCCGGCCTAAAGCCTTATACTGACGCCGAAGTGAAATCAAACGTTTCATAAAGTTAAGCAGCGAAGAGGTATTGCGTTCTTGCGCCTCCACATTTACGGCTTGATACCCATAAACCGGGTCCATAATGATTGGATTGTAAAGCTTGGCTGGGTCTGTTTTGGAGAACCCTGCATTTCGATCAATCGACCATTGCATAGGGGTTCTTACCCCATCACGGTCACCAAGATAGATATTGTCCCCCATCCCGATTTCATCGCCATAATAAAGAATGGGCGTACCAGGGAAAGAAAAAAGAATGCTATTGAGCATTTGGATTGTGGCGGGATCATTCTCAACAAGGGGAGCCAAACGACGACGAATTCCCAGATTAATCCGCATTCGAGGATCCGTGACATACTCTTTGTACATATAATCTCGTTCTTCGTCTGTCACCATTTCCAGCGTCAACTCGTCATGATTCCGTAAAAATAATCCCCATTGGCAGTTATAGGGAATATCCGGCGTTTTTGAAATGATATCAATAATGGGGAAGGAGTCTTCTTTCCGAATGGCCATAAAGATGCGGGGCATTAATGGAAAGTGAAAGGCCATGTGACATTCATCCCCTTCTCCAAAATAGGCCCGAACATCTTGGGGCCATTGGTTGGCCTCTGCCAGAAGCATCCGGTCTTCATAATACAGATCAATTTCTTTGCGAATGGCTTTAATTACTTGATGCGTCTCGGGAAGGTTCTCATTATTCGTGCCTTCTCTCACACAGAGGTAGGGAACCGCATCGAGTCGTAGGCCATCCACTCCCATATCAAGCCAAAAACGAAGAATTTTAATCACTTCCTTCACAACTCGGGGATTATTGTGATTTAAATCGGGTTGATGAGAGAAAAATCGATGCCAATAATAGGATTGGGCTTCTTCATCCCACGTCCAGTTTGAACGCTCTGTATCACTAAAAATGATTCGGGTCTCTTGAAATTTTTCTGGGGTATCACTCCAAATATAGAAATTTCTTCTTGCCGAGTTGGGTTTGGCTCGGCGTGCCGCCTGAAACCAGGGATGTTGGTCAGAAGTATGATTGATAACCAGCTCCGTAATCACGCGGAGTCCGCGACGGTGGGCTTCTTTAATAAAGTTCTTGAAATCTTTTAAGTTACCGTAGTTAGAGTGAATCCCGTGGTAGTCTGAGATATCATATCCATCATCTTTGAGGGGAGAAGGATAAAAGGGTAATAGCCAAATACAGGTGATCCCCAAGGTTTGGAGATAATCTAGTTTTTGGATGAGCCCCTGAAAATCACCATTGCCATCGCCACTACTGTCGTAAAAGGACCGAACATGCAGTTCATAAATAATGGCGTCTTTATACCAAAACGGATCTTTGTGAAGGCTCATTTTCCTGACAAATTACGTTAAAACCAATTTGAAAACGAATTGAGGGATAACCTTATTTTAAGGCTATTCTAGATTACGGCAAAAGTATCACATCTCTTTATCATCCATTGGATTGATTCTGCAAATTGAGAGTGATATTTCTCAAGAAAAATCTGGTTTTTGTCTTCTTAAACCGATAAAACTGCCTCATTGTCATCTAAAACAAACCCATCTTTAATGCAACACATTCCACGGAGTCCTTTTGAGATTTGGTTTCTGGATTTGGCGTGTTGATGACAAACAAATTACCATTTTATCCAATATTTTTCTGGAATAACCTCTTTCAAAATGGAAAGAGAACGTTTTAGAGGCATGGCAATTTGAGGATGTTTAAGATTCTCCACAAATGGCTCAAGAGGGGAGAGAAAAAGTGATGTCGGATCTAAAACTCATTGAAGAGATTCGCAATACGGCTTGTCCACTAACAGGGTCAGCCAAAGATTTTGATTTGTTGTTGGACTTAGTGGGTGAAGCCCGTTTTGTACTTTTGGGAGAAGCAACCCATGGGACTCATGAGTTTTATCGTCTTCGAGGCGAAATAACGAAGCGGTTGATTCAGCAAAAGGGATTTCATGCCGTGGCGGTCGAAGCCGACTGGCCCGATGCTTATCGTGTTAATCGCTATGTTCGTAACGGATATCAGGATGAGATGACCAGTGTCGATGCGTTATCGGGATTTAAACGATTCCCAAGTTGGATGTGGCGAAACGCGGATGTGTTGGATTTTGTGGGGTGGCTCAAAGAATACAACGCAGATTTACCCAAAGGAAGACGAAAAATCGGTTTCTACGGTATGGATTTGTATAGTTTATATGCATCTATTCAAGCAATTATTCACTTTTTGGAGAAGATTGACCCTGAGGCTGCCAAACGTGCCAGATACAGATATGCATGCTTTGAACACTTTGGTGAAGAGCCACAATCGTATGGATATGCGGCTAACTTTGGCTTAAGTGAGTCATGTGAAGATGAAGTTATCAGTCAATTACTGGATCTCCAGCGCCATGCGGTAATTTATGCCCAACGAGATGGTCGACTTGCACCGGATGATTTGTTTTACATCGAACAAAATGCCAAGGTGATTAAAAGTGCAGAAGAATATTATCGCACCATGTTTCGGGGCAATGTGGCCTCTTGGAATCTACGGGATCGATATATGGTTTCAACCATTGATTCTTTGGTCAATTATCTCTCTATGACGGAAGGTCCCACCAAAATTGTAATTTGGGCCCATAATTCACATATCGGGGATGCCCGGGCCACGGAGATGAACCGTCGGGGAGAGATTAATGTAGGGCAAATTATACGAGAAGAATATGGCCATGATGTTGTGTTAATTGGCTTTACAACAGATACAGGGACTGTGACAGCAGCGTCAGATTGGGATACGCCTGCCGAACGTAAGCAAGTACGGTCCGCCTTAAGTGGCAGTTTTGAAGCTTTGTTTCATGAAGTTGCGATTCCCAGCTTTTCACTCATCTTTCAAGAAAATAAAGCCCTTCAAGAGGGTTTACAAGATCCACGGCTAGAAAGAGCCATTGGCGTCATTTATTTACCGCAATCAGAACGCATCAGTCATTACTTTTTGGCCAGTTTGTCTGATCAGTTTGATGCAGTGATTCATATTGATGAATCCCGGGCGGTAGAACCATTGGAACGCTCTGTAGAATGGCAAATGGGCGAAGAACCAGAGACATATCCCTTTGCTGTTTAATGATTCTGAACAGGACCCCGTCTTAAAATCTGTTGAATACGTTCGGCATTCAATATACCCTGTTTCACTGGGTCTAACTGAGGCACCCGCCCAATGATTTCATCCAACGAAAATGGCTCTCCGTTTTCAACATGCTTTTGCCGGAGCGCTTCAATTTCTGCTTGAATGCCATTACTCAAGAGTTCTGTGGGTTGAAATGCCTTGGCATTATCCCAATGGTTTAATGAGCGATTTCGAATCGTCTCAAAGGATTCTTGACGAATATCGATTTTTCCATTGGTGCCATCATAAAACGTCACCATCTCATTTTTACCAAGTTCATTTTTCAGCCGAACTGACGGGTGGCCAACTTCTCGAACGATTTTTATTTCGCCAGGAATACTGTGTTTTCCAACAGAGAATTTTGCAGCATTGCGCGTTTCATTGCCTGAGCCCACTTGAGAAAGCGCCATTTTGGTGGACCAATAATCCCGTTCAATATCTCGAATTAAACCACCACCAATGCCATAAGAGACGGAATCTACTGGCGAAAATCCCAATTCAAGCAGCAGACTATCAACCTCACGAATTTTATCGATATTCATACCATCTGCCAGAATGGTTTTTAGTTGGGTCATGGCAATTAAAGGCTTACCGTCACTGCCAGTTATCACTTTATAGAGGCCGGTATTAACAGCTTCAGTAAGGGCATGAACCACTTGTTTCACCAAATCACCAGAATCAGGCCGGGCGACAATCACACCCCCTTGTGACGCAGCTTTGGCATCTTTTGCCAAGGGAATTAAATACTCATGGACTGCCCGATAGGGATCGTAGCAATCATCCACATGAGAGGTTATTCTATCAGGATAAGCATTTGCCAAGGCTTTGTATGCATTTCCTTCTTCTGTATGCCCTTCCACAAGACGGTGGGCCAAAGAGGCCAGCCATTGCCCCACAGGGTTATCTCCAAAATAATGTTTGGCAGCATAAACCGCTTGAAAAGTACTGGTGGTTAAATGACTGGTAAGATGCGCAATGCTCAAGCGTTCGGCTTCTTGAGGACATGAACAGCTTCGCAGACTAAAATCGTGAATCCGAAGGGCCGCTCTTCGATTCACCTCTTCTTCAGAAAGGTTTTCATTGGTGCATCTGCGGACCATTTGCTTGTTGTAATCCAACAGATAACGAGAACGGGTTGACATTTCACTGGTGGCAAACACCTGAAGCAGCATCTGCTCAAACCACGCTGCAAGTTCACCAAAGCCATCTTTGGCTTTCACTTGAATCAAAGGTTCACCCACATATCCCACTGAGCCTTCAGGAATCGCCTCAATCTTGATGGGGATAATGCCGTGGCATTCATCAACCACCCGATCCCACATTTTGCGATCAAATCGATACGTTGTTCCGCCAACATACTGTTTTTTCAAAAACCGTTCGGTTTCATCAATTTCTTTCCGGGTGATAGGCTTGCTCAGGAGATCCATAATAATCATCTGCAAACCAAATAGCTGAATACGGTTGTCATTTTTGTCGGTGTATTTATCCATCCAAGGAGCCCGTCTTCGAGCCAAATAAATATGGTAGTTACTGGCATCCCACTGGGTATCGCTAATATAGGGACCACTCCCGATGTTGTAAGCATCTGACATTAAAAGCCTAGGTACAGGTGGAAGTTCTGGAGAGAAAAAAGCTTTTAAGCCGCGGTTAAAACTAATCCCAGAAAGGAAGTCTTTCACAGCTCGCAGTTTCAGTTGAAGCGGTGAGAGACGTTGGTTATCAATGGGAGCTCGACGTTCAGATGAAAGATGTGAAGACACTTTGTTTGAAGCAAACAAGATCATCGGAGCGTGTTTTTGTTTTGGAGTAATGACCGGCCGTGTGGACACCATTGTTTGATAGCTCGGCAAAACGGGATAATTCATGGGGTGTTATCTCTCATCGATCAACAGTAAAACAGAAATGCTGTATGGCTTCTGAAAAATAAAGTTTCTCAAGCTTGAAAATTTCCCCGCAGCTTGGGTTTGTTACAATTGTTTACAATTCATCACTCCCTCTGATAAAATTCGGAACGAAAGAAAGTCATTCAAAGAGATGGCTTTTCAATGACATCTTGCTTTCTATAGAGTTGACCTGATAGACTTAAATATGCGGGATGTAGCGCAGCTTGGTAGCGCATCTGCTTTGGGAGCAGAGGGCCGCAGGTTCGAATCCTGTCATCCCGATTTTTCTTTTTAGGTTTGTTGAGAGCGAGAAGTTGAAAGCGCTTTTCAAGAAAATTTTCTCATTCCTATCTTTACTGGTCGGAATGGTTATCCTGCTTTGGATTGGCTACAACCATTTCATCCAGATACAACCTCAAGCACAAGGGCGAAACCCAATTCCGCCTTTGATTTTCTGCTTGGTCATGATCTCATATGGAATCCGACCTCTTTTACCAAAACTTTTACGCCACACGCCCAAAAGCAGGAAACCGAACCCCGAAACCTATAAACACCTGCGGGGAGAAGCCTTTCGATTGATACCAGATGAACTTAGCATTATCAAGACAGAGTCTGACGATACGGTTTTTGAAGTGATTATGGAAAGTCATTATTCGGGTGCCATTGCAACCCTCATTGCATTTTTGCATGGCGAAGCCAGTATTTACTTATCCACAGGAAGCGCTGTCATTGGTGGGGGGCAGCATCAAACTGTTCAGCAAGCAGCACGGGAGATGAATCTTTTGGCCCAGCAATATATTGGGTCTTGTAAGCCAACACAAGATTATCCCCTCCCATCTCCCGGGGAAATTATGTTTTATCTCCGCACTAAGGCAAACTTATACACCATCAGTGTTTTAGAATCTGAGCTTGGAAAGAGTCCTCTGTTGCCTCTCTTCAGTGCCGGACAGAATGTAATTACCCAAATACGACTAGTTACCAACATTTCTAAAGCAACTCAAGGCAGCTAGAACATTTGCTCCCAAAGCAGAGGGCATGTTGATTTTAGTTAAGCTTGATTTTGGCAATGGAGTTGGTTTCTTGCTCGGAAACATAGAGTGTATGATTTTTTTGATCCAGAAAAACGTTGTAAGGCTGATTTAAACCCTTCGCAATAATGGATATTTTGCCATTAGGCGTTACTTTTGCAATAGAGTTATCCAAGTGGTTTGCCACGTACAGGTCACCTGTTCTGGGATCAATCGCCATACCTACAGGGCCATTAATGCCATTGCCAGAGGCAAATAATTCTTTTTCACCAAAGGGGTTTACTTTGTAGATGGTATTTTTCGAGTAGTTTGCAACATACAGATTCCCTTGAGGACCGACAACCAAACCCGTGGGACCAAAAAAGCCTTTGGCAAACTCCTGGGGCTTATCTGCCCTATGCTCGGTGGTGGTATTCATTGAGGATAAATCAGGAGAAGGAGACTTTGTTATAGATTCTCGATGTGTTTTCTGGCCACGAGACTCCAGTTGCGCAAGACTGCGTTGTGCTGTTTGGTAGCGAGATGAGGTAGGGCCAATTAAATTAAAGGCTGTAATGGCTTTCTGGGTTTGCCCCAGTTGTTGATAAATCTTTCCTGTTTCAAAACGAGCCACTTGATCTGAAGGATTCATTTGAAGCAGCTTGTTAAAAGCTTGTAACGCTTGGGGATAATGTTTCAAGTTGTACTCAATAGCACCAATATTAAAATAGGCATCGGTATAGTTTGGATCTGCTTGGGTTGCCTGCTGGAAATAACTTAATGCTTGCTGAGTTTTCCCTTGGTTATAGGCTTTTTGACCTTGATTAAATAGATCTTGAGCCGTATTATCCGCAAAAGCAAAAGGCAAAGATGTAAAACTGAAGGTTACCAAGGCTGCACTTAAAATCCAAATCCGTTTTTTCATATGGCATCGTCTCCAAAGACTCAACTGTTTTGATTAAATGTGATTATCTTCTATTATAGTGGATAGAGCGAAAGAGGATCCTTCTCTCATTATGATACCCCTTGATGAGGCACGCCTCAAGGTAAACGATCTTAGACAAGCCATTGAAATCGAGAAGCAGCATCGTTATATCGATTTACAAGGCAAAAAACAGCGGTTTTCTGACTATTTGATGGAGACGCTTCGATTATTGGAGCCGTTTTTTGAGAACCAGGAATCGATTACGTTAGTGTATAATCACGTGCAGCAGTACTGCTTTATGGATCTCTCGGGTAGAATGCGCACCCTGGAAAAAATTAGCTATCTCCTGGATGGGTTGTCATTAAACAAAGCCACTCATCGTCCTAAAACAGTTACCCTGAGAACCTTTGATCAGCCGCCTTCTGCGGTGGAAGTGAAATATGTTAAAGGGGTTGGCCCCCGATTATCCACCATCCTAAATCGGGCCAATATCTATAATGTTGAGGATTTGCTTTACTATTTCCCACGCAAATACCTGGATTATAACAATCGCCTGAAGATTAAAGATTTAACTGAAAAGCAAGAGGCAACTATTATCGGTTCTGTTCATAGCGTGAGTGCTTACACTGCCAAGCAGAAGCATGTTTCGATTGTAACGGTTACCGTGAAAGACGAAACGGGTTCCATGAATGCAACATGGATTTTTGCTAAAGCCAACCGTGCCATGTTGGAATCTTTTAAGAGCCGGTTTACCAAAGGCACCGAACTCATACTGTCCGGGAAGGTAAAGTGGGATGCTTATAAGAATCGGTTTGGCTTCGATCGTCCTGAAGTGGAAATACTAAGTTATAGCAGTGAGGACACGGATGAAATTTCCTACAACTCTGTTAATACAGGAAGGATTGTGCCAGTTTATCCCGTTGTACCAGGGCTTAATCTACGGGTTCTTCGGCGAGCCATTCGCCATGCCTTAGACGACTTTTTAGAGCGGCTCGCCGATCCCATTCCACCTGAAATTCGACAACGCTATCAATTGGTAGATTTACAAACCGCCCTAGAGCAGGTTCATTTTCCAGAAACCTTTTATCATTATGAGGCTGCCCGGAAACGCTTAGTATTTGATGAGTTATTTTACATTCAAGTACGTCTTGCGTTAATTCGGCAACAATATAAGCAAAATATCCATGGGCTTTCGTTACAAGTACAGGAACATGGCTTTGTCCAGCGCTTTTTAAAGATGCTGCCCTTTGAGCTGACCAATGCCCAAAAACGCGTTTTTCAAGAAATTCAAGCCGACATGGCCAACTCAGAACCCATGTATCGGCTACTACAAGGGGATGTGGGAAGTGGGAAAACGATTATTGCTTTGGTCACATTGCTCATTGCCGTTGAAAATGGTTATCAAGGGGTTTTAATGGCACCCACCGAGATTTTAGCAGAGCAGCATTACCGAAATTTTATCCAATGGCTCACCCCTTTAGGCTTAAAAGTGGGTCTTTTTGTGGGGAAAGCCCGTGCCAAAGAACGTCGAGAACTCAGACAAGGTTTGTTGAACGGCCAAATTCATATTGCCGTGGGAACCCATGCATTGATTCAAGAAGGGGTTGAATTTGATCGACTCGGTGCCATTGTTGTGGATGAACAGCATCGTTTTGGCGTTCGACAACGAGTACTTTTGAAAAACAAAGGCGAAAATCCAGAAATGCTAACCATGACAGCAACACCCATTCCTCGAACCCTGGCTATGACCCTTCATGGTGATCTCGATGTTTCTATTTTGGACGAGTTGCCACCAGGAAGAACGCCGATTCGCACTGTTTTATCTGTAGGAAAAGCCAAACAGAAAGAGGCTTACCAACTCATTCAACAGGAAATTATGAGGGGGCGACAAGCCTATGTGGTATTCCCCTTGATTGAAGAATCGGAGAATTTATCGGCCAAAGCGGCAACGGTTGAATTTGAAAGGCTGTCACAAGATGTTTTTCCAACACTTAAACTGGGATTGCTCCATGGGAAACTTCATCCCGAAGAAAAAGAAGCTATGATGCAGAGCTTTAGCGCCGGGCGACTAGATATTTTGGTAAGTACTACCGTCATTGAAGTTGGCGTCGATGTGCCCAATGCAACGGTTATGATGATTGAGAGTGCTGATCGGTTTGGGTTGGCCCAATTACACCAACTTCGAGGACGGGTGGGGCGGGGTGCGCATCAATCTTATTGCGTATTGCTCACGGATTCTCGGTCTAATGAAACCTTAGATCGGCTTTCGATTCTGGTCGAATCTGGCGATGGGTTTGAGATTGCTGAAAAAGATTTGGAGTTACGCGGTCCCGGCGAATTTTTAGGGACCCGGCAAAGTGGGCTTCCAGATTTGGTACTGGCAGATTTAATTAAAGACAAAAGCATTCTTGAAATGGCCCGTGAAGCTGCTTTTCATATAGTTTCCACGCAAGGCAATTTGGCCCAATACCCAGAGCTTCATGAAGCCATCTTTTCAAAGACTGAAGAGGCTTTTAGTGTGGTAACTGCCGGTTAAAAGTGCTCTTTTTGACCATTCTTAATCTACCCGAATGACAACGTCACCATGAATAACGCATTGGCAAGACAAACGGTCCTGAGGATCAAGGTAAAAAACCGCCTCTTCTACAATGCTTTTTCGGCAGATGTTATCCATCCCCTCCAAAACTGTCACGACACAGTTACAACATGCCCCATTGCCACCGCAGCGGTCATGCACATCAATTCCTAAAAGATGCGCTGCTTCTCGGAGGGTTGTGGTGTCATCCAGCTCTATTTCCAAACCAAAGGGTTCAAACCGTGCTTTAGGCATGTATTGCTTCTCTCTTGCCACTTCTTTTATTGTATCGAACATTTCTCGCATTGCGTCCCCTCCTAAAAAGAAAAATACCGAAGAAGTTCTTCGGTAGGGTAATGTGTGTGTGTTGTCAGACATGGGGTATAGGGAAACTTAAAATGCGGATTTGAGATGGTGGATAATGGGGGGTTGCTCCTTCTTGAGATTAGGGGTAACGGTAATAACATCAAATGATACGTCGGTGTAAGGGGGACGATCTGTTTGAGTCGCGAGGTAGACTTCGGCGAGTGAACGAATCCTACTCTGCTTTGTAGGCGTCACAGCTTCCTGTGGAACGCCAAAATTTTCATTTCGCCGAGTCTTTACCTCAACAAATACAAGCAAGTATTGATGAGGGGAATAAGCGATGAGATCAATTTCTCCATAACGGCCATAGCGCCAATTACGTTGAAGTATTTGGTATCCTGTATTCTCCAAGTAATCCTTAGCGAGATCTTCGCCAATTTTTCCTAAAGACTTCTTACCCAATAGATAGACCTTGCGTAGCAATAACTCTCATTATTTTAACGCTTCTTATCCAAAGGTTTTGAAGGTATCTTGGATGTTTTTCTGAATTACTTTTTGAACAGCTTCGATCTCTGTTTGAACGGCTTGACGTTGAGTATCAACTCGACGTAAGTTCATTTCAAGTGCTTTATCAAGAGTTTGAATCGCTGCAATTCTTGCTTGGATTGCAATTGCTGCAGGGGATTCAGGCTCGAGGTTAGCACTGATGGTAAACAGAGCACCTGTGACGTTTGCAAGAGACATACGGGCTTGGTTAATAAATTGCCCTTGCAATTCCAAGTCACTTTCACGAGCTGTAAGAATTAGATATCTTGCTTGACTTGCTGCAAAACCCACTTCTCTTTCTCCTTAATTTATTGTATCTTCTCAAGTTTTCTTAATATATATAAAACAAACAAAATGCCAAAATTGCGCAAAATGCCAAAAATTGATCATTTTTTGTAATAAAACTTAAAAAACAAGCATAAAAAAGCGATAAAATCGTTCATCTTGAAAAAATCAGGCACGACGTTCTGAGCACATTGAGGCTTAATAAGGGCTTTAAATCTCCTTTTTAACATCAAAAATAAGGAGGATACACTTTTCGTGTTCCTCCTTATTCAATGTTTTAGGACAATTTTAGGCTTTCTAAGGGATCAAAATCCTATGTTTATATTGATGAAATATGTTTATACCGTTCACCAACTCCCACAAGTCCTCCAATAGCAGATGCAATCAATGACAGAATTAAAGCGAAAAATCCCCACCATGCCACCACTTGGCTGGGTGAACTCAACGGTTGTGACACATTCCGGCTAGGAACTGCTTGTGTTGCTTGTGTTGCTTGAGGTGCTTGCGCTTGCATATTGGTTGGCATGGCAGCAGGTCTTGGACTTACAACACCTCCACCATAGGCAGCAGCATAGCTTTGTGGCACTGAGCTAGAGAGTCCTGATGAAACCAGGTTGAATGTGCCGCCCAAGAGAGAACCGACGCCAGTCCCAATAAACAAGGTTGTCACCACCATAAACAAACTCCATGTGATAATCCCATGCAATAATCCATCAGCTCGGGATTCAATGTTAGCCCAAGAGGAAGCAGCCCATGCACCTAAGAAGGCCGAAATAATGGTTGTTACCAGTAGCCATAGCCCCCCACCAACGCCAAAGGCTGCAACATTCGCATGGGTTGTTGGGTTTATACCACTTAAACCAAATGCGAGTCCCAGTAACCCAAGGATAACCTGGGTAACAATTGCAATTAGAAAGCCAGCAACAATTGCCCCCCATCGGACACGGCTACCATATGTCCCCTGGAAGTCGCCATACGTCATTTCTCTTGCCATGATAGTATCTCCTCTTTCCTACTGATGATTATCTTCTCTTACCTAATTTTGAGGTGTTGAACCAGGACTTTCTCTTCGTGTGTTTCACTGAATCAACTGAATCCTCGGAGGGGGAACTCAACTATTGTGAATACTCTTTATTTTTAAGTCGGCATTGGGTAAGACCTCCCTTGAAACTGCCTTTTAGGTAGAGAAGCGAAGCCTCTCTACCATCTCTTCAAAGAAAACATATTTCTTTTTATCTTTATTCTGTGCTTCTTCATGTTAGTTCTCTATTGGTACAACAAAATCCCCCGTCTTGTTAATTTGGGGCTAGTAATATGGTGGATAAAGAGAGCTAGTCTTATAATTTATCTACCGAACATACGTTTTAGGAAGCCTGACCCGAAGGTTACACATCAATTCATACACAATTGTGTTTAAGTGGTTAGCCCAGTCTGTTAGTTCGATGGAAATCCCGTTTGAATCTCCTAATAATGTAACAACATCACCCACCGTGGCTTCTGAAATATCTGTTATATCCATCATCAGCTGATCCATTGTAATATTACCGACTTGGGCAATGCGTGTTCCGTGGTAGAGTCCTTCCATTTTATTGGAGAGTCCCCTGAGAATACCGTCAGCATATCCCAAGGGTAACGTTGCAATCCGCTTTTTTTGAGACGTTTGGTTTAAAAACGTTTGATTGTAACTAACCCCTTCCCCAGGTTGAAGTTCGTGAATATGGACAATTCTGGCTTTCAGCCCCATGGCAGGCTTTAGTTTTACAGGTAAGGGTAAGGCATCTGCCGGGTGTCCAAAAATGGAAATACCAGCACGAACCAGATTGGTTTTTCCTAAAGGATAATGCCAAATTCCTGAACTATTCGCCAAATGGCAAAACCTCGGAAGTGTCTCCAGGCTTTCAAGGACCTGATTCCAACGGGACATTTGGAGATCGGTAAACCCTTTGTCTTCGGTATGGGCAAGATGACTAAAAATTCCTTTTAATTGGATAGAGGGCAATTGCTGACAATGGCGAATAAACATTGCTGCGTCTTCCCAGGCCACACCAATCCGATGCATCCCAGTATCAACCTTGATATGAACTTGGGTTGGAGTATGGGTCATTTCATAAAGCCGCTCCAGGCCATCTAAATGTTGCTGCGAGAAAATGGTGATCTGTACATCATTTTCCACAGCATAATGCATGGCCCAATCTGGGGTAACACCTAATACGAGTATGGGTAAGCTAAAGCCTGCCTCCCGAATCTGCATAGCTTCGTCCATCGCAGCAACACCAACCATTGAAACCCCCGAAGCCTCAAGGGTTGGCAAAACCATGGTGGCACCATGACCATAGGCATCCGCTTTAATGACAGCCATGAGTTCAACAGATGGTGGAATGAAATTCCGCAGTTGCAACGTATTTTCTTCAATTGCAGATAAGTTTACTTCAACCCAAGCATCTCGGCGTGTATGAAAAGGTAAATTTCTGGAAGACTTCAACTTTCATCGGCCCTGTAGTAGAGTAAGATAATGATATACCATAGTATTGTATTGTGAAGAGTTGATTGTGGATACACCTGTAAAAGTTGCCTTAATTGGGTATGGAAACTGGGGCAAAAATCTGGTCCGGAATTTCTACAATTTAGAATTTTTGGTTTCCATCTGCGATTTGGACAAGGAATCTCTCGCAAAAGCCAAGAAGAGCTACCCTGGAATCAAGATAACTTCTCAATTTGAGGATCTCATTTCGGATCCTGAAATTGATGCCATTGTGATTTCAACACCCAGCCATACACATTACCGTTTGGCAAAAGCCGCCTTGCAGGCAAACAAACATGTGTATGTTGAGAAACCCATTGCAACTAGTCTTCGTGAAACCCAAGAGCTCTATGTTATTTCTGAGCAAGTTGGAAAAACACTCATGGTTGGGCATCTTCTGATGTATCATCCGGTTGTGAGTCGTTTAAAGCAATTAATCCAGGAAGATTATCTTGGTGAGATCCGATATATTCAAAGTGATCGTTTAAATCACAATCCAAACCGAGCAGATAGAAGTGTTTTTTGGGATTTGGCACCTCATGACCTTTCGATGATGATGTATCTTTTGGGGCAAGATCCCGAGCGTGTTGTTTCTGTCCAAGGATCAAAAACCAGTAACGATAGCTTAGTGGATATTGCCCATATAGAGTTGGATTTTCATAACGGTGTTCGAGGGCACATTCATAACAGTTGGGTGCATCCCGTGAAACAGGTAAAACTGATTGTTCGTGGTTCTGAGCGGACAGCAGTGATGGACGACACATTAGGGAGTGAAAAATTACAAATCTTTTCCAATTCAACACCGTTAGAGAAAATTCTGCCTGAGTATCTCACCCTTGAACCGTTAAAACTGGAATGTCAACACTTTATCAATTGCATTCAGACGGGACGGAAACCTAAGAGTGATGGTATTAATGGTTTTGAAGTTGTTCGTATTCTGGAAGAAGCTGAAAACATGCTGAACGAGGTTGAATTGATTCCGCTTGAGGATAGTGTTTCCCCCTTGCGATAAAGCACAATAAGCCAAATTGTATTACAAGAGCGTTTCAAGTACTTTTTTAAGGGCATATCGGGTGTGGCTATAGCTTAACCCACCCTGTAAAAATACAGCATACGGAGGCCGCATCGGCGCATCCGCAGACAGTTCAATGGTTGATCCAAAAATAAAGGTTCCACCGGCCATCACCACTGGATCTGCATAACCAGGTGTTACAGCAGGAATTGGTGTTAACTTGGAATCAACGGGACTCACCGATTGGAGCGCTTTACAAAAGCCCAGTACTTTTTCACCGTCGCCAAGTTGAATGACTTGAATAATGTCTGCCAGGTTTTCTGTTAACTTGGGTTCCACTGTATATCCCAGGTCTTGAAAAACACTGGACACCAAGCTCATACCCTTCAAAGCCTCTTTGACAATCATGGGTGCAAAATACAGGCCTTGTAGAATAGTGCGGGTTAATTCAAAGGTATACCCCCCATGTTTTCCAATCCCAGGAGCGGTTAAGATATCAGCTGCTTGGTCTACCAAATGTTTCCGTCCTGCAATATACCCGCCGGTTGGAACAATCCCACCCCCCGGATTTTTAATCAATGACCCTGCAATGAGGTCAGCGCCGACGGTTGGTGGCTCATTTAAATCAACAAACTCGCCGTAACAATTATCCACAACCACCACCAAATTGGGGTTTATCTTTTTCATGGCCTCAATCATGGCGTTAATGTCTTTAATGGTTAGTGATGGTCTGAGACGATACCCTCGGGAACGTTGAATAAAAGCAACACTGGCATTGGATATCGCATCGGATTCTTGGGGCGAAAAAGCAAGGCATAACTCTCCCGTGTTTAAAAGGTCAATTTCATCGTAGCGGATACCTTGTTGTTTTATAGAGAAGGGACTATCTCCTCGAATCCCTATAACTTCTTCAAGGGTATCATATGGCGCCCCAGTGACAGAGAGGAGAGTGCCAGAGCCAGGTTTTAAACAAGCTTTCAGAGCAATTGCAATTGCCTGGGTCCCGGAAACCATTTGTAACCGTACCAATGCTGCTTCAGACTGAAACGCATGAGCAAAGATGGCATCAGTGACCTCACGCCCCATATCATTGTGGCCATATCCCGTCACCGAAGAAAAATGTTCTTCGCTGAGACCATTGATAACAAATCCATCTAAAACTCGCTCAAAGATACGGTGGCATCGGTTCTCTAGCGATAACCAGTAAGGTTGTAAACGTTCTTCAGCGGACTCAATTAGGACATTTATGCGACTCATGTGGAGTATCATTGCATAAATGATACGTAATGTCTTTCATCTTCAGTACACCTTCAAATGAAAGTGTGTACAGTTTGCAAAGAAGACGAGTTGGTTTATTTAATGCTGGTTAGTTTTGGAATAACACCCAGTTCTCGTTGTAAGTTTTTGGCTTTATGGGTTGCCATCGCCCTTCGTTTTTCCGCACCCTTTAAAATAAAGTAAATTGGCTGTGAAATATTACGACACGGCACCCGTTGTTCTTGCCGAGTGGTTGGGGGCATACTCTTTACCTCTCTTTTCCGCTTTACAATCGAGATTTTGCAGTAAATATCGACGCGGATTTCTTATTAAGAGCTTTATCGGTTCGGAAGCCAAAAAGCTTTAATCAAAACGTATATTTTCTATAAAAACAAACAAATTTGTAACATTTCTTCAAGTCATAAAGCAATCCAGCGTGATTGTTACGCCGACCCCTTTGGATAGAGGAGAAGATAAAGTGAGATTACCCAAAATGCCCTTTGGAAAAGCTTCGCCTAACATTAAAGGAAAGCAAGTTTAAACAAGTGTTCCAAAAAAGCAAGCGTATTGAAAGTGTCTAGAATCTCTCATCTACGTTACAATACAAAAGTGTTAACATATAACAAATATCTGAGTGGCAGTTCTATGTTGGATTTAATGCGAAAACATTCCCGTTTGGTAGCTGGCATTGTCGCTGGGTTTTTTTTGGTTTTAATGCTCGTTCCACTATTAGCAATGTTTTTCTCACGGTAGCGAATGAAGTCTCTTTTTAAAAATGGCTTAATTTGGTTTTTAGTCTGGGTACTATTCAGTTTTATGGTGCCTTTAGGCCTACTTCAAACCGCTTATGCTGTAAATTTACACCACTTAGAGCAGAAAAAACGGAGTAAAGAACAGCAGATTCAACAAATTAGAAAATTGAAGCATCAAATCCTGATTAAAGAAAAGTATGTCACCTATAACATCATTCAGAATCAAAAACGCCTTGACTCCAGTCGAAGCTCATTGGGGGAACAACAAGATCTTTTTCAGCAGAATAAAGGCAAACTGCAACAGCTTGAAGGATCGATGGATGTCATTCTTAGGGAACAACAAAAGCTTGCTGCACAGGTTGGCAAACGATTAAGAAACATCTACATGGGAGAGCGAATTGGTTTTTTAAATGCTTTGCTGGATGCGGGCAATATAACCACCATGTTAGACCGCTTTTACTATAAAAAACGCATCTTTGCCCAGGATAAAAAGCTTTATGCTGACTTTATTGCAAAAACTCGGCAATTAGAAGAACAAAAAAATGCATTGGTACATGAGAAAAATCGTCTCTATCAAAATATTCAAAAGATTCAGACCTACCAAGATCAGCTTCAAGAGGCAATGTCACTGGATAAAATTCTGGTTAATAAGTTAAAAACAAGTCGGCAAGCTTATGAAATGGCTGAAGACCAATTACAACGAGAGTCGGAAGAAATTGAGCGCCAAATTTTAGCCGTTACCAAAAAAGGCGGCGCCATTATTGGAAGCACGGGTCTTTTCATTCGTCCTGTTATTGCAGCCATTACATCTCCTTTTGGATGGCGATATCATCCTATTTTTCATACAGAAAAGTTCCATAGTGGTATTGATTTTGGAGCGGCTTATGGTATACCCATTCATGCTGCTGATGGCGGAAAGATTATAGAAGCTGGATGGATTGGAGGCTATGGAAAAGTGGTTATTATTAACCACGGAACGATAAGAGGAAAAAACTTTAGTACTTTATATGGCCATATGTCGAGAGTTGCTGTTAGTATGGGACAAATGGTCTCAAAAGGGCAAGTTGTGGGCTATGTTGGCGCAACAGGGTATGCAACGGGACCGCACCTCCACTTTGAAGTTCGGATCAATGGACGTCCCGTAAACCCCTTACAATTCTTAAAGTAGCATTGCAGGAGAGAATTTTGTGAAAGCCTTGGCTTAGGGTTTTATTTTCATTCACTTATGATATGATTCTAAAAACGCTTCGCTGACGTTGCGGTTGTACAAAAGTTGAGATCACATGAATTTCTGAGTTTTTGAGGATTTTTGGTAAAATCGTTTTTTCACATGGATTTCATTTGTGACGACTCCCCAAAATACCGATCTTGGAGATTACAATTATGCCTCTTGGACATTGGTTTGCATCAAAGCGAAATAACAAAGCCTCGCTAAATCCAGAGAGTGTCAACCAAAAATTAACAGATGGCGACTTTGAGCGCCTTTGGATTCAGTGCTATAACTGCTCTGAACGATTCCCGAAAAAAGACATTCAAGAAAACAGAATGGTTTGCAGTGCTTGTGGCTACCACTTCCGAATTAATTCATGGGAACGAATTCACCAAATAACAGACAGTTTTGAAGAACTCAACGCCTCCTTAAGGCCAAAAGATCCCCTGAATTTTACCGACACAGCCCCTTATGCTGAAAGAATTGAAAAAACTGAGGCAAAAACCAACCTTAAAGAAGCGGTTATCACAGGGATTGGTAAAATCAGCGATACGAAGTTTGCCCTTGCCGTGATGGATTTCTCTTATATGGGTGGGAGTATGGGAAGCGTTGTTGGCGAAAAAATTACCCGACTCATTGAGACGGCCTTAGAAGAGAATCTTTCACTGATCATTTTTTCCTCATCGGGTGGAGCTCGGATGCAGGAAGGGACTTATAGTCTGATGCAGATGGTCAAAACAGGCGCCGCATTAGCCAAACTTCATGAAGCTGGCCTGCTTTATATTTCAGTTTTAACGGAGCCCACCTTTGGTGGCGTAACTGCTAGTTATGGCACCCTTGGCGATATTATTATTGCTGAGGAGGGTGCACGGATTGGTTTTGCGGGGCGTCGGGTTATTGAACAAACCATTCGTCAGAAACTTCCTGCGGATTTTCAAACCGCCAATTATCTTCTCAAATACGGACAAGTGGATATGGTTGTCCAACGCCAACAACTGAAAGAATCGCTGTATCGTCTGATACAGCTACATCAGAAATCTTTAACGCTGGCAGGTCCAGTATCTTCTCGGCAATTATAGGTGAGTCTATGACCCAACCATTATTTGAACCCTTTGACTTTGAAAAACCCATTTACACAATACAGGAGAAAATTGAAGAATTAATGCGTATTAGTGAAGAAACAGGTGTTGATTTTCAATCGGAAATTGATAAGCTTTCGGCCCGAGCCGAAGCGTTTCGGATGAACGTATACAAGAATCTTCAACCGAAAGAGAAGGTTCAAATTGCGCGACATCCCCAACGTCCCAGTGCCATTGAGGTGATTCGACAGTTGAGTCCCCAAACTTGGTTCGAGCTTCATGGCGATCGTGCTGGTCAGGATGATCAGGCTGTTGTGGGGGGTATTATTGAATTTTTGGATCGTCCTGTGATGGTTGTTGGGACCCAAAAAGGGCGTGGAATGAAAGAAAACCTTGTCCATAACTTTGGGATGCCAAATCCTGAAGGCTATCGTAAAGCAATGCGGCTTTTTAGCCATGCCAATAAGTTTGGGATGCCCATCGTAACATTAATCGACACCCCTGGTGCCTACCCTGGTATTGCCGCAGAACAACATGGGATCGGGATTGCCATTGCACATAATATCCGGGAAATGGCTCGTTTAAGAGTTCCCATTGTCTCCATTGTTTTGGGAGAAGGCTGTTCTGGTGGTGCCTTGGGAATTGGCGTTGCCAATGAAATTTATATGCTTGAACATGCTTTGTATACGGTTATCTCCCCTGAAGGATGTGCTTCTATCCTTTGGCGAAGTCCTGAATACGCTGCACAAGCTGCTGAGTCGCTTAAAATTACAGCCCAGGATCTGTTTGCCTTTGAAATGATCGAGGGAATTATTCCTGAGCCATTAGGCGGTGCCCATTACGATCCCCAAATGACAATCGAATCAGTTCGTTCCTCCTTACTGAGTTCCTTAACCACGTTAACCCAGCTTTCTCCTGAAGAACTGGTTGAACAACGCTACCAAAAATTTCGCAAGATAGGCGCTTTTGAAGAGTCTGTTTTAACTCGTTAGCGATTTGCTGTTTTAGCTAATATTCTTAAATGGTACTTAGAGCCCTTTTTTAGGGTTTTTTCGTGATTTCTTAATAAAATGTTTACAATTTTTCATAAACTATCACAAGAAATAAAGTTTGTTTTTTTATATATACAAGAGTAAATAATGATTTTGAGGGCAATACACAAGCTGTATTGTGTCTGTGAATTACGAATGCTCTTTTGTTGAGAAAGG
This sequence comes from Vampirovibrionales bacterium, assembly GCA_025449835.1. GTDB lineage: Bacteria > Cyanobacteriota > Vampirovibrionia > Vampirovibrionales > JAGQHJ01 > JANWIO01. Next base: position 18,695 of record JANWIO010000057.1, on the reverse strand, counting down.
AATAAGTCAGGAGAAGACAACATGGGTGGATTATCACCATCAGTCGCATCAGCATCAGCAAACCCCGCGTTTTATACGTCCATGGGGCCGACCTCTTCACTAGGCGGATATTCAAACCAAAGTGATGGAACCCCAGGTTTACCTTTTGGGTTCGGTTTCCCGTCCAGTGGTGATCCACTTTTTTACCAAATGCCTGCGGCAAGTAGCTTTTACATCAATAAATTACTCGGATTTGCAAATGGATCTGCCGTTAATATTAACGTTGGTCCAATCCCGTCAACCCTTGGCATGGGAGGTCTGTTACTAGGCATGCCATTTTATGGTGGTGGTGATACTGTCCCTGGACAAGGGACCCCACTTCAGGGTGCTTTAGGCAGCCTCGCAAGTGGTGGAAATCTTTCAGGAATGGATAATTCCGGATTCGGAGGAGGCTACGATCCTTTTGCACAACAAAGCCCATCATCGTCTGGACTCACACCGGATCAAAGTGCCATCTTAGGCAACCCGCAAGGCGGATCATTAGCTGGCCTTGGGAACGGTCCTGTAAGTTCTATGCCACAACAATATATGGGCAATCCTCATGCAAATAGTATCGGAAATCCCTATCTTGGCTCAACTGGTCTTGGAAGTCCCATTCCACAGCAATATATGAGTAATCCCTATGCAAATAGTATTGGAAATCCATATCTTGGTAATAATGGACTCAGTTCCAGTAGCCTTGGAAGCCTAGGACTTGGTGGACTTGGCTCCAGTGGCCTCGGAAGTCTAGGACTTGGTGGACTCGGTTCCAATAGTCTTGGAAGTTTAGGTCTTGGTGGACTTGGCTCCAGTAGCCTTGGTAGTTTAGGTCTCAGTGGACTTGGCTCCAGTAGCCTTGGTAGCCTAGGACTCGGTGGACTCGGTGCTACCAACTTAATGCCATCACCAGCGCCTGCACCTAGTAGCAATAATTTCCTCAATCAGCTATTGCCCATTATGCTTGTTGCTTTCATTATGAAAAAAGGGAACCTCTTTAATTTCAATAGTAGTCAGCCAAGCCAAACCCAAACAACCACCCAAAATCAAACGACGATTCAAACGGGTAGCGCTTAAAGTACCTGTACTATGAAAGTTGATCAGACATACCGAAATTTTTCAGATATTGCTGCACCCCTAATAGAAATCTCAAAATCCATTGCCCTCTTTTAAACGAATTTATCTATAATAAGAATGGAAAAGCCATTGTAATGCGGATTGCATACAATGCGAGTATTTCCTAATTGATATCTTGTAATAGAGAGGAGTGGTTTTTAAAATGCCCTACAATAAAGCGTCTTGGGTTAAGCGTGGTTTGTTTTCTTTAATTTTGGCAGGAACACTGGCCGTTTCGTTTCAATTAAACAGCTTTGCGAGTGATGATACGAGTTCGATGTTACTCCGAACGGTTCCTTTAGATGTTTCAAGTTATTCACAAGCTGCTACTTTGGACCAAAGCGTACAAACCGCAGATTCCACTTTAAAATTAATTGATTCAACCAAACCATTGTTACTTCATATGGAAGCTTTACGAAGAGCATACGCAGCCTTTGGCCAAAATCAAGCAGAAAATGATAAATTGATGGCTGCTTTGAAGACCAGATATCTCTCTGACCCCAATGATGCAAATAAGTTTTTTGATTATGGTTATGCCCAACTGGTAATGCAGGCAGATAAAAATGGTCTGTTTTTCCTCAGAAAAGCCAATGACAAATTGGAATCTCCTTATACCAGCTTGGCCTATGGCTTAGCTCAGATTGATGCAGATAAAGTTTTCGAGCATGCCTCACCAGATATGATGACCGACCGCAAGTTAGATGTTACCTACAAGTTCCAAGATGCTTTAAATTATAACAAACAGGATCTTCTGCCAGGCGTCTGGCCTTCCTACATTAATATTATGAAAGCATTGACATCCTATCCAGCCTTTAATAGTCTTCGGCAAGAAGATGTTTCAACCTTATATGTGCCCTATGGCAGTACCTCTATGAATACTCAAGCTAAAGGCGACCAATTGTTATCCTTAGAAGTTGCTGATAATAATTCAGATTCCCCAGCCATGAATGATTCTCACCCCCCCGAGGTGTCTTCTACATGTAATTTTAGTGCGACACCCCCCGATTGGAAAGCGTTAGCACAGTCAATTTCTTGGGATTTAAACAATAATGGTCAATCTGAATCCATTGATTTTTTTAAGACCGAGCCTGGAAAACCCTATCAAGTTGAAGTGATGGCCGGTAAAAACAATGTTGTTGGAGAGTTTACATCCTATAAAGCCCCTTACATTGCTGAAGATTTAGACAACGATGGAAAGTTTGAACTGGTCGTTCGAGAATTTAAAGAGGACCCCTACCATCCTGTTTACGTTTATCGCTGGAATGGCAAGTGTTTTGCAGAAGACCAGTCTGTCGCAGCTTATTTCAAATAACCTGCTGAATTTTTGTATTAAAACACATAAAAGCCCTTCTGCTATAACGAAGGGCTTTTAAAATTCGGAGAGGGTGGGATTCGAACCCACGGTCCAGGTTTAAGCCCGGACAACTTCTTAGCAGGAAGCCGCTTTCGACCACTCAGCCACCTCTCCGCAAAATTGTGTAAAACACATTAAGTAAATTATACTCTTTGCGCATTGGTGTCAAACCCTTCTCTTACAAAAAAATACAAGACGTAAAAAACTTTTTCTGTTTTTTCATTCTTTATATATGTCATGAAATCAATTATTGGGATTTCCTAAAAAAAAGTGCCTCATAAAAGGCACTAATATGGGTGATTTTGGGAGAGAGGAGGGTTTTTGGGTAAGATAGGTATCGTTATCATTCATCATTTCTGAATACATTAAACAGATGAATTCTTTTGCCAACCCCATGTCTTCTCAACCGCATTTCGGCAAAAATTGCAAAACGCAATGAATCATATTTCTCAATGTCACATTCAATTGTTTCAGATACAATCATGTCCAGAGATAACGGATAGTGATAATTCCTAATGAAATCTGACTTAGCATTAATGATCCCAGGCCCTACCCCAGTTCCTGAGGCTATTTTAGAGGCTTTATCCCGCCCACCCATTGGGCATCGAAGTAATGAGTTTAAAGTTGTTCTACAAGAAGTTTATGCTGGGTTACAATGGATTTTCAGAACCCAAAGACCTGTCTTTCTCTACACTGCATCTGGCACAGGAGCTATGGAAGCTTCTTTAATAAATGTCTTAAACCATGGGGATGAGGTTCTCGTATTATCATGCGGTGTTTTTAGCCATCGCTGGGCAGAAATTGCACAAGAATTGGGGCTCCAAGTCCATCTTATTGAAGTACCGCCAGGTCAGTCAAACACACCCGAGGCTTTGGAAACGTTTTTAAAAGGGCCTCAGGGCCAACAGATAAAAGCGGTTTGTATGATCCACAATGAAACATCAACGGGGGTCTTGAACCCAATTCAAGCATTAGCCCAAACGGTCAAAAAACACTCAGATGCCCTTGTGATTGTGGATACGGTTACCAGTCTTGGCGCGACAAATTTTGAATTTGATGCCTGGGGAATTGATATTGCGGTTTCTGGAAGTCAAAAAGGGTTTATGATTCCACCGGGACTCTCATTTTTGGCAGCCAGTGAAAAAGCCATGGCGCAGCATCAGCAGTGTGCAGCACCAGGACACTATTTCAACTTTTCAAAATATGAAAAAGTGGTTGAAAAAGGACAAACACCTTATACACCTGCCGTGAATCTTACTTTTGGGATGCAAAAATCACTTGCTCTGCTCCAAGAAGAAGGATTAGAGGGTATTTTTCAGCGTCATCTAAAAAATCAACAAATGGTTCGCCAGGCGGTTAAATCAATGGGGCTTTCTTTGTTTGTTGAGAGTGATACCCTTGCCAGCCCCTCTGTCACGTCTGTCCTACCGCCAGATGGGATTTCGGTAGATGCCATTCGGGCAGGGATTAAAGAACAATTTAACATTGTGATTGCCAATGGTCAGAAAAATTTAACGGGCAAGATCTTTCGGATTGGTCATCTAGGCGCCATTTTTCCAAGAGATATTCTAACGGTTGTGTCTTGTCTGGAAGTGGTTTGTCATCAGTTAGGGTATCAGAAAACGCCATTGGGAACTGCCGTGGCTGGTGCACAAGGAGAACTTTTATAGGCTTATGGGCAAACCCAAGGTTTTAATTACAGATGGCATTCATCCCATTGCAAAATCGGTTTTAGAAGATTTTTGTGACGTGGTCTTTGAGCCCAAGCTTTCTGATGCTCAACTGATTGAAACAATGCCCGATATTGTGGGGTTAATGGTTCGGAGCGCAACCCAAGTTACCCAAAATATTTTTGATGTTTCACCAAACTTGAGAATTGTTGGGCGTGCCGGTGTTGGAACGGACAACATTGATTTAAAATCAGCAACCCGCCACGGGGTTATTGTGGTTAACTCCCCAGGTGGTAACACAGTTGCAGCAGCAGAACATACTATTGGAATGATTATGGCATTATCCCGCCATATTGCTCAAGCCGATAGGGTTGTAAAATCTGGGGGATGGCGGAGTAAAGAGCTAACTGGGGTTGAATTATTTGGAAAAACCCTGGGTGTCATTGGATTTGGTAAAATCGGCCGTCGGGTGGCGGCTGTCTTCCAACGAATGGGCATGCGGATCTTGGTTTATGATCCCTTCTTATCGGCTCAGATGGCAGAAGAGCTCAAAGTAGAATCTGTACCACTAGAGACTATTTTTAAAACTTCAGACTTTTTGACGCTTCATGCACCCAAAATACCAGAGACTGAGCATCTGTTAAACAAAGAGACTTTTGCACAGATGAAAGACGGTGTAAGGATTGTAAACTGTGCTCGGGGCGGGATTATTGATGAATCAGCACTCATTCAAGCTATTGAGACGGGAAAAGTGGCAGGCGTCGCTTTAGATGTATTTGAACATGAACCATTGCCGCAAACCGATCCTTTGTTGAAACTGGGAGATAAGGTCATTACGACCCCTCACTTGGGGGCTAGCACCGAAGAAGCCCAAGTAAACGTAGCACGGGATGTTGCTGAACAAATTTTAGAATACTTTCAAAGTGGCACGGCACAGAGTGCTGTCAATATCCCCGCATTGCGAAAAGAAATCTTAGATCCGGTTCGAAATTATATGACCATGGCAGAACAAATGGGGAATTTGCTTCGACAAGTGACACCAGGCGGAGCTACACAGATTGAATTGATTGCCGGTGGAACATTGTCTCAAGAAAACCTAACCCCTTTAACCCTTGCTGTGTTAAAAGGCTTGTTAGGGTATGCCCGAGAAGGGGTTAATTATGTAAATGCGTTGGTGATTGCAGAAGAAGAAGGGATTGCTGTGAAAGAATCCCGCTCTCCCCGGGCGGGTAACTTTGCAAATTTGCTGACCATTAAGTTAAGTACCGATACGGGGACTTACTCCGTCTCAGGCAGCTTAATTTCAGATAAACTGTATCGAATTGTCGAATTAAACCAATATCCTGCCAGCGTTGAGCCTTCAAACTATCTGCTTTTAACACCCCACATCGATAAACCTGGGATGATTGCCAAGGTCGCAACGGTTTTGGGCGAGAATAAAATCAACGTGAGTGCGTTGCAGGTTGCTCGGAAAGGCACCGAAGCCGGGGGCGAGTCGATGATGATCTTTAATTTGGATAATGCCATTCCATCAGATGTTCTTCTCAAAATTGAGCGTCTTGATGGCATTTTAGGGTCTAAATTTATTGAATTAGGGAATACCTAAATAGACTCAGACTCGCCAAATGGTCGATCCTGACGCTCCCAAATCAGCTTATTAATGTCGTCATGGCCATGTTGAAAGGCAATCTGTCGAGCCGTTTCACCATCCTTGTTGGCTAAATTGACATCCAAGTCTCTCCGAGAGAGTAAGATTTTAGCAATACTTAATTGCCCCGTCTCTGCCACTCTCATTAATGCAGTTTCACCAGTGTTGTTCTGAATATTTATATTAATATGAGGATTTCGGAGTAATTGTTCAACAATTTCTTTATCACCATTGCCAATGGCGATGAGTAAAGGTGTATCGTTGTTTAATGCTCTGACAGGTCGGTTGACATCTACTGCAAATCTAGGGATTAACATCTTATCAACACACTGTGCCTGGCCATTTAATACCGCAACCGCCAAGGGGGAATAGCCATCATGATTGATTGGATTAGGAAGAGCCATCCGAGCACTCAATAAAACGCCCATCGTCATCTGATTACCTTTGGCAGCAGCCCAATGCAAAGGCGTATTACCACGGGGATCCCGAATATTGACATCAACGCCTTTTTTGAGCAGTTGCGTCACAATATCAATTCGCCCGACTTTTGCAGCAGAAAACAATTCATTTTCTTCACAGGAAAGGGAGGTACTCCCAAAACGAAGTGTGGACTGATTACCCGAAGCATTTGACAGGGGCTGACGACGATTAAATCCCTGACGAACAGGTTGTTTTGATAAAGAACGTATTTGCGAAAAATAGATGTTCATCATTTGCATTGAGTACTAGTTATTCAAATCCCAACATTTTGTATAAAAAGTTTCTCATAGAAGCACCCACACAACAACTCTACTTTTCTCCTTAAAACTTTGATCTTTCATTCATAAAACCAATTAATCCTTTAAAGGCATCAAAAAACTGACCAGCGCTCTAAATTTTTGGGGAAGTTTGGGTACCCATTTGTTTTGAAAGGGAATGCCGAGGAGGGTTAAAGTGGGTTGTTGGCTGGATACTCTTTGAGCACGTTTAGAAGCCAATGCATTCACTGGTTGTTTCGAGAGTGGCTTCTCCGTGGTTCGGGTTACTAATGTTTTAATGGCTTTTTGCATCGCCGGTGTAAATGTTTTTAACCAAAATTCTCGCTGTTTTATGAGTCTTAAGAAGATTAAATCGTGTTGACTCATTTTCTCATATTGGCGTAAAAGACTATCAAATTTCTGAATATCTTTACTTCCCGAGAATACATAGCTTTCATATAAACCGTCATGAACAATCAGTTTCGGCGTTCCCCGGTAAAACCCCTCAACATATTCTCGAACGGCTTTGCGATGGCTTTTCCATTGGTTGGAGTAACGGGTATTAATTCGTTCAATACCACTGAATCGAGGGCATGTACTCATAGAGGATAACCTTTATTGGTAATTGCGTACATTATGACTTTAAAAACCAGGCAAGCGGAAAAATTGTTACGCCAAACTTATCTCGGGATAAAATATTACGAATTGTAAAAATATGATCAAAATATTAAAAAAAAACGCAATTTCTCATGCGTGGTTGTTTTTATTAGGCTATGAGAGAAGCGAAACCTCCCATACTCATACAACCTACGAGAAGAAAAGAGAGAACATATACTCCGGCAAGCAATTGCCGGACTTTTTTTATGCTTTGCAGATCTTCAAATACCCGGGTATTTACTCATTTTTAGGTTTCTTATGCGTCTTGTCATTGTCATTACAAGAAGAAGTTCTTTCACCATCAGACTTGTTTTGATACCCTATACTCATGATGCAAACCCAAGTTAAAGTGAATGCTGAAAAACTGCTTCAGACGTTTTTAGAACTGGTTCGGTTAGACAGCCCAAGTGGAGAGGAAGGGCCTGTTAGGGAGTATCTTCTGCAACGAATTATAGCATTAAGGCTTGCCCCACAAGTGGATCAGGGAGGCAATATTTTATTCCATGTGCCAGCCAACCGATCTAAAAATGCTTTAACCCTTATTTTAACCGGGCATATGGACGTTGTTCCGCCATGTATTGGCGTTGAGCCTATTGTAGAAGGGAAAGGTGAGGATTGTCTCATCCGCTCTTCAGGCAACACTGTTTTGGGGGCAGATGATAAATCAGGCTTGACCCCCATGTTGGAAGCTTTGGAATTATCTTTGAATCACAAACTGCCTCGGCCCAATTTACTTTTTCTATTCACCACTCGTGAAGAAGTCATGCTCAATGGGGCAAAGGAGATTGCGCCCAGTATTTACAAAGATGCGGATCTTGCCATCGCCTGGGACCATACTGGTAAGCAAGGGACTGTTATTCATGAGGCCCCAACGTACATCAAATTTAAGGTCACCATTCATGGAAAAAGTGTTCATGCGGGGATTATGCCTGAAAAAGGGATTAATGCCATCCAAATTCTCAGTTGGGGAATCGAAAAATTAAAATTTGGCCGCTTGGATGAAAATACCACATCCAACATTGGTTTTATCCGGGGCGGAAAGGCAACCAATATTGTTCCCGACTTAGCCATTGCAGAAGGCGAACTTCGTGGCCACGATGAAGCTAGGCTTCAAGAAGAGTTGACCCATCTTGAGAAAACCTTTCAAGAGGTCGTCTCTCGGATTGATGGGGCCTCTATGGAATTTAAGAGTGAAGTTTGCTTCCATCATTATGCGACTGACCCTTCAAATCCAAATGTTCAACGGGTCTTACGAGCAATATCATCGCTGGGATTACCAGCCCATTTGATGCGAACCAATGGGGGGAGCGATGTGAATGTCTTTGCCCGGGAAGGAGTCCCCGGTATTGTTCTCAGTGCAGGCTACATGGAACCCCACTCACTGAATGAGCGAGTTTATTTAAAAGAAATGATAACCTGTACGCAGTTAATTTTAAAAATATGGGAGCAATTCGCAAAACCATGACCGCTTTAACCGATAACGGTGGCATTGAAAAGACCCTTTCCTCAACGGATATTTTTGAAGGTGCCATTCTTCATGTGAAATTGGATGAAGCAACGCTTCCCAATGGCAAAGTTGCAAAAAGAGAAGTCGTTGAGCATCCAGGGGGTGTGGTCGCTTTAGCAACATTGCCCAATGGTAAAGTACTTTTGGTCAAACAGTTTCGCTACCCTCTTGGAAATTTTCTGTATGAGCTTCCTGCAGGAAAATTGGATCCTGGCGAAACCCCATTGGTTAGTATCCAACGAGAATTAGAAGAAGAAACAGGATATCTGGCAGACAAATGGGAAGAGATATTGGCTATTTATACATCTCCGGGGTTTTGCAATGAAAGAATTACGATTTTTAAAGCCACTGGCTTGCATCCCTCTAGCCAGGCCCGGCGTGAAGAAGACGAATTTATTGAGGTTTTGGAAGTCAGTTTCAATGAATTACGGGATATGATTCAGGCCAAAACCTTAATTGATGCAAAATCGATTTGTGCCATTGGTTTAATTTACCCTGAAATCCTCAAATGAGAGACATTTTACACTCTCCCTTTGTGATAGAGTCTTCGTTCCTGAAAAATAGGGATGAGCAAGCCATTCTGACGTTACTGAATCGTGCCAAAACTTACGCTCGTCCACCGATTTCAGAGTTTTATGTTGGCGTTGTGGCCATTGGAGAAAGTGGCACAGGCTATTTGGGGGTTAATCTTGAATTTCCCCATCAACCCCTCTCTCAAACAGTTCATGCAGAGCAGTTTGCGATTACCCTGGCAAAACTTCACGGTGAAAAGAAAATTCAAGCGCTTTGGGTTTCAGAAGTGCCATGTGGACACTGTCGTCAATTCTTACTGGAATTAAACTTGCCCAATCTCCCGATTATCGTGGTTCAGCAAAATCAAAGATTGGAAAAAACCTTAAGTGATCTCCTGCCATTCCCCTTTACTTTGGCAAATAGCGCTGAAAGTTTGCTGGAAACCCCTCCATCTATGCTGACAACATGTGAATCGATTACGGATACCCTTGTGTCTGAGGCCTTTAATGCGGCGTCACTGGCTTATGTGCCTTACACCAAACAATATGCCGGTATGGCTTTGAAAATGAGCAATGGTGAAATTTTTAAAGGGTTCTCAGTGGAAAGTGCTGCTTACAACCCAACATTACCAGCCCTTCAAGCGGCCATGATTCATTTGGTATCTCAAAATCAATCTTTTCAAGATATTCAAGAGGCTGTTTTACTGGAAATGGTCAATACCCAAGTCAGTTCCGCTCCAGTAACCGAAAATGTGTTAAAAACGCTAGCTCCTCAAGCAACTTTTAAATATTTGCCAATTCTAGCACTTGCAAATTAAAAGAGTCGAAAATATAATCGAGGAACTAGAATTTTTTTTCGATTCCTAAGCTACAATAAAAGTATCGAAAAAATTCAGAAGGCTCCCAGCAGTTCACATACTGTAACACATGAAACCTCATCCTTGCGGTACCATGAATTGCAATGATCATAGTAAACAACAATGAGAGGACAAAACCCCATGGCATCAACAACCGATAATTTTACGGAAGAACGTAAAAAAGCCTTAAATTTTACCCTGGAAAAGATAGAAAAAGATTTTGGTAAAGGGGCAATTATGCGCCTTGGGGAACGGAGCAATGTGAATGTTGATGCCATTCCCACCGGTGCATTATCTTTAGACTTGGCTATTGGTGTTGGTGGCTTACCCAGAGGTCGTGTGGTTGAAATCTATGGCCCGGAGTCCAGCGGTAAAACAACATTAACCTTAAGTGTTGTTGCTGAGACACAAAAGAAAGGTGGTATTGCAGCTTTTATTGATGCTGAACATGCATTAGATCCAGAATATGCTGCAAAAATTGGCGTTAAAATTGACGAACTTCTGATTAGCCAGCCGGATACCGGAGAACAAGCCCTTGAGATTGCAGAGCAGTTGGTCCGTTCTGGGGCGATTGATATTCTCGTCATTGACTCTGTTGCAGCCCTGGTTCCAAAAGCTGAGATTGATGGCGAAATGGGAGATTCTCACATGGGCTTACAAGCTCGGTTGATGAGCCAAGCCCTCCGGAAACTCACCGCAATCGTGGGAAAAACACGCACCACCATTATTTTCATCAACCAGTTGCGTCAAAAAATTGGCGTTATGTATGGCAATCCTGAAACCACAACCGGCGGTAACGCATTAAAGTTTTATGCCAGTATTCGTTTAGACATTCGGCGCATTGAGACTCTGAAAAAAGATGGTGAAGAATATGGAAACCGTGTGAAAGTAAGGGTCGTCAAAAACAAAGTGGCCCCGCCCTTTAAGATTGCGGAGTTTGATATCTTGTTTGGCGAAGGCATTTCCACAGAAGGATGCCTACTCGATGTTGCAGCAGAACTGGATATCGTCAAAAAATCAGGTACATGGTACAGTTATGGCGACGAAAAACTGGGGCAAGGCAGGGATAAAGCGAGAGAATTTTTAAAGGAAAATCCACAACTCCTTTCCGAAATTGAAATTCAGGTGCGAAATCGTTTACGTCCACAGGCTCCTGCGGAAGTTGAATCCGAAGAGAAATCCACAGCATCTCGTTCGGATAAAAAATCGGCCAAAGCGTCCCTCGAAACGGTTTAATATCCATATCCAGGTAAACATTACGCCCCTATCTCACTCTGATGAAATGGGGGCGTTTTTTCAAAGGTTTTGTGCTGCAATTTTCGATTATTAAGAAACATAACGATTCTTAAGGCAATGTTAAACATCTCTATTTGCTTGTCGATATAACTGCTATAGCGAAATTTATTTGAAGCATTGAGGAGATCAGGAATTGAACAAGCGATGGTATGACTTACATCCCACCATGTCTATGGCTGTTAGCCTTTTACAAAACACAACACTGAATTACCGTTTAAAAACAGTCTCATTTATTGAAAATCGTATTCGAGAAATAGATCCTGGCATTACGAACCGTATTACCCAAGGTAATGGTGGATTTTGGGCAATACGATTTATCCAAAAACGCAGAACCATGGATGAAAGATCATGGGCCGTCGTTGAAACCATGCGTTATCTGTCAGAAACAGACAAGGAACACATGGCAAAAGAGATTATCCGCTATATTTACTGTCTTGAAAATGATGAAAATATGGACTTTTTGCACGAACAACGTAAACCAGTAGCCAACTTCGGATTCGCTGGCTAAGATTAATCGCCAAATTACTTGAAAAACCCTCCTATTTTAGTGAGGGTTTTTCTATTTGTGCGTATTTTCCATTGGCATGATCAACTTCCAATGCAAACGGAACAATTTTCAATCGAAACGTAAAATGTTGTAAATGTTTTCATTACTTTAGGCAATTTTTATATTTTGTTTGTTTTTTATAAAGTACAACACCTTTTCAAAAAGTCGTTGATGTGACAGAGAGTAGAGAGAGAGGACTCTAGGCACTATGCATGAATTGGAGATTTTTGAGAGCCTTGGAATTTTGTTGGATCCAGAGGAAAACCGCTTACCAGTGGATAACGAACTAAGACAAAGTATTGAAAGACTTTCCGAGGCCTTTTTTGAGATGACAACGCAACGCCTTCTATATGGCACGCTCAATCCCGACCTCTGGCTAGAATTTATTCCCTGGCATAGTTTAAATTAACAAAGTTTTGTGTAGCGTTTACAAGGAGCCAAGGCAAACACAAGTTTGCCTTTTATTTTGCAAAATAGAATCAATACCCCAAAAGTGAACCATTTTGCATTTTTGCAAATATAATTACAATTATAGTAAGTGTTCCTTTATTTGGTTGATCTGGAAGACCCTAGAGGAGCAGTATACTGGTAGCACCACTCACTTGAGAAAAGAGACGTAAGGGAAGACAGGATATTGATTTGGAATTGGTTTTCTAAACCACTCTCTATTTTTGCATCTGCGCCGTGCATGGTCGCTGTAGGCATGTCAAGCCTCATCTTAGGTGGTTTCGGTGCCAGCCATCTGATGGGGAACAGCCATGTTACAGTTAATTTTGGAAAACACCTAATTAACACATCTCAAACCAACGCACCCACTTCAGCAAGTAACATTGCCCAGCAGGTCTCCGCGCTAAAAGGAGAAACGGCTAACCTGGTTACGGAGGGGGAATCCAAAATCAATAATTTTAACCTTCTAAGCTATGCTGCAAAAACAAACTTGTCCGCACTCAAAGTTCGCCGGGATCCTTTCGCTCCCATCACACCACCATTGGTGCGGTTAACCTACACTCACATTTCAGCGAAACTGGCACAGCCTCTTGCAAGTGTCCAAGTTCCAGGGGATACGAATTCAGGGATCTCCTTTCGTCGAGTCCACAAACTTTCAAGCAACAGGTATCATCGCTATCGCGTATCGGTCACGAAGATTCCAATGACTAACTAAGACCTGTCGCTTTCTTCAAGTTTAACGAAAGAAAAATTGATTTCAGGCCATCCCCTCAGGCATAATCAGGGAGATGGCTGAGGATCAGAAACACTTTCAATATGCGCAGGTTTTGGTTGATCTCGATGCAAAGGCATTGGATCGCCGGACTTTTTCGTATGCTATTCCAGAAGGATTAGAAGACGCCATTGAAATTGGGACTCCTGTCTCAGTGCCTTTTGGTCGGATGAAGGTGATTACAGGATATATCGTGGGATTTACCAACTTTGTTGAGCCCGGTATTCGCGTCAAAGAAATCACCGATATTTTAGACGACGAGCCTCTGTTTGATTTGACATACCTGGAGTTTCTCGACTGGATCGCTCAGTATTATGCAACCTCCTTGGTCACTGTTTTATCCGCAGCCCTTCCCGCTAGCCTAATCGAAAAAACAAAGCGACAAGTGATTTTAGAATCGATTCCAATTACGTCTGAATATGCTTACCAGTTATCTCGCCCTGCACAAAAAATTCTGGCTTTTCTCAAAGAACGCCCTCAGGGCAAAGGTGTTCGAGTACGCTATGTTGCCAGCCAAACCGGATTGCCTTTAAAACTTGTCAATCAAACACTCTATAAGTTTCGCCAAGAAGGCATTGTCCAAATCAAAAGCGAAACATCTGGGGTCACCAAACAAAAAACCGTTAAGTGGCTTCGAATGGGTGATGTTGGAAGTTCAGAGGTTTTAACCAAACGACAGTCGGAAGTTTTAAATCGACTCCTTCAAACACAAAAATCTGAAATGCTGTTAAAAGATGCTTCTGTGTTGGCTCAAACCAGTACAACTGTAATTCAAAAACTCGCCGAGTCTGGGTTCGTGGAAATTTTTGAAGCCCCTCAATTCCGGGATCGGGATCCCTTGGCCTTTTATCATAAAACAGCCAAATTAGATGAATTAATGCTCAATTCAGAGCAATCTCGGGCGGCGAAATTGGTTTTAGATTCAGAAAATGGCTCTCAACATTTATTGTATGGCATTACCGGATCGGGAAAAACAGAAGTTTACCTGGCTTTAACGGAAGCCACGCTGGCAGTCGGAAAATCCGTTATGATTTTGGTGCCTGAAATTTCCTTAACCTCTCATATTGCAAAGCGTTTTATTCAGCGATTTGGATTAGAACAAATGGCGTTGTGGCACAGCCATTTATCTGCTGGGGAAAAAGTCGATGCCTGGCGCCGTATTCATCGCGGCGAGCTTAAAATTGTCATTGGAGCACGGTCTGCTATCTTTGCACCCGTGCAAAACCTCGGATTAATCGTAATGGATGAAGCCCATGAGGGAAGTTTTAAACAGGATAGTCCTGCCCCTCGATATCATGCGCGAACATTGGCAGAAGCCTTAACAAAACGCACCGGTGCCAAACTCGTTTTAGGAAGCGCAACCCCTGATATTGAAACCTTTTACCGTACCCAACAAGAAAATCGAATATTAACCTTAACCCAACGCTATGGAGGACGATCTCTTGCCAAGGTTACCATTGTGGATATGCACGAAGAACGTTCATTAGGTCTTTCCAGTCCGCTATCAACAGAGTTAAGGCTTGCTTTAGATGGAACACTCCGTGCTCAAGAACAGGCTATCATCCTCCTCAATCGGCGTGGATTTTATACCGTCATCATTTGTGATGAGTGCGATGAGGTTTTTCAATGCCCTCATTGTGCTGTGGCGCTCACCTATCATCGTTTTCGAGACCAGGTTCGATGTCATTATTGTGGCCACGAAAGCCACAAACCACAGTTCTGCCCACACTGTGCTAGCACACACTTATCCTTTACAGGCACAGGAACGCAACGGCTTGAAGAAGAGATTACAACATCCTTTCCCGATGCCCGAATTCTCCGCCTGGATAGTGATGTCTTAAAGAAAAAGTTTGCGCATCGTGAGATTTTAGAAGCCTTTGGAAACCATGAAGCAGATATTCTCATTGGAACCCAAATGGTGGCCAAAGGATTGGATATTCCCAATGTGACCTTAGTGGGGGTTGTTTCTGCCGATACCACTTTTTCACTCCCTGACTATAAAGCAACTGAAAGAGGATTTCAGCTGTTAACCCAGGTGGCTGGTCGTTCTGGACGTGGTGATAAACCAGGTCGGGTGATTATACAAAGTTTACAGCCAAACCATCCCGTGATTTTAAGAGCCAAAGAGCAAGATTATAACGGTTTTTACGAAGATGAATTGTTACGCCGTCAGGAGTTCGACTTTCCCCCGTATAGCCAACTTTTCCGAATCATTGTGAGTTGTCCCGATGAGTTTCGGGCCCGTAATTTTTTGAAAGCAGTTACCATTGGTTTGCAACAAGTCCTCACAGAAAGCACCTTAGGCGAAACAGTAACTATTCTAGGGCCAGCACCGTGTGTTATTCCCAGAATTCAAGGACGTTATCGGTATCATCTGATGATTAAGAACAAATACGGTGAACTGGCCCACCAGTTGATTACCCGATATTATCTTCAAGTTGAACCACCAGAAGACGTTAACTTTCTGTTGGATGTTGATGCGCAAAGCTTCTTATAGTGTCATAATCTTCAGAGGAAGCAATAATTCACAAAATGGCAGGTCTTTTTTGATGTCTAATGAGGAAAATGAGAATCTATCCACTGAGGCCTATTCTCGTAAAGCTTTCTTAAAGCAAAGCTTTGGTTTCTTCATGAATCGCGTTGCGGAAAGCTTACCGGACTTCTCAAATCAAGATGCAACGGAAAAACCGCTTTTAAGACCTCCCGGTGCCATTGCAGAAAAGGCCTTTTTAACCACATGCGAGCCTTTTTGCGATGTTTGCCGAAATAGTTGCCCACGGAATGCAATCTTTCAAGATAGATTTGGTTTTCCAGTTATTTATCCTGAGGAATCCCCTTGTGTTATGTGTACCGATGTACCATGTACGAAGGTTTGCCCAACAGATGCCCTTATGCCCTTAGAAACTCCGAAAAAAATTGCCTTGGGAACAGCTATTATTGAGATTACAGAATGTACTGCCTTTCAAGGCTCTGGTTGTAAGGTTTGCTATGAGGTCTGCCCCATTAAAAACGAGGCCATTCTCCTCATCGAAGGGCTGCCCCAAATCGTTCCTGAAGCATGCACGGGGTGTGGTGTTTGCGTATTTACATGCCCAACCTCTGGCGCCATTAGCATTCGATCCGAAAGAAATTAAACTCAATCCCTAAAAAACGTTCATTGTGATTTTCTTTCCTGAAAAAGGACAGATGAGATTAATTACATTATTAAACCTAAATCAAAATTAACCGATACATGCTTTAAGCCTTGGTTTACATAGGAATTTTTTATTCTCATGGTCTACAATTTGAAAATCCCCGGTTGGATGCCTGAAAGTGAATTAAAAACCCTTGAGCAACTCGCTTTAACGGTTCCACCTTATGGCACAATGATTGAAGTGGGCTCGTTTTGTGGACGCTCTTCGTGGTGTTGGGCAAAGTCGGTTCACCCCACGGTAAAAGTGAAGTGTTTGGATATTTGGGATCCCTCTCAACATCCCTTCCACCCACCTGCTGTTATCGGGGAATCGGAAGAATTTCATCAAGATTTTGGTGTGGCCAATAGTCTTGATGAAGTCACTGGTAGTTTGGAAAATTTCAAGCAATATACTACGGATTGTCCAAATATTGAGGCTTTTCAGGGAGCGAGTCCCTATGATTTCAAATCTTGGCCAGAACAATCTGCAAATTTGATTTTCCTCGATGGCGTTCATCACAATCCCACGTTTTGTGATGACTTAAATTTTTGGTTCTGGCGGTTAATCCCTGGCGGGATATTGTGCGGTGACGATTTTGCACGAACCCATCCTGATGTCATTTGGACTGTTCAAGATTTTTCAAAACAATACGGATTAACATTTATGGTTCAAGGTCGCATTTGGACATTACAACGGCCGCCTCAAATTAATCTCCTTGAGTTTTTAATTTCCAAGACGGGCCACCCAGAAACAAATGAAGCAAAATAAAAGAGGAGAAGTTCCCTTCAAACAAGAGAATAATCTATTTTTAGGATGCTCATCAGTGCAAAGTAACCTATCCTAGGAGAAAAATACGTATGACACAGCAGCAGGCAGAGTCTATGGTAAAAACAATGGGTCAAGAGTGGATCGCATGGATTTGTGAAAATCTTGAACGCGGTGTACCAGAGCAAGAGCTCATTGGTATTTTGGTAAAGAATGCCTTTGACCCACAACTTTCAACTGACACCGTACACCAGCTCTCTCAAAAAATTAAGAGTGGTGAAACGAACCCGGTACAGATCGTAAAACCTGCACAAGCCATCAAAACAGAATGGCAAGATTACACAAATGGCCCCGATCTCTCTTGTCAGAATATGATCTATTACCCCACACTTGAGGTCGATCGTCCCAGGATTGTTGTCTATGAAAATGTTCTCACGCCTGAAGAATGCGAAGCACTGATTGCTATGTCAAAACCAAAACTGAAAAAATCAACAACAGTGGATAATAAAACAGGCGATTCAGTGCCTCATGAACATCGCACCAGCAGCGGCACTTTTTTCAATGTGGGTGAAAATGACTTTATTAGCACACTGGATGCACGCATTTCTCAAGTGATGCAGTGGCCCGTTGAAAATGGCGAAGGCATGCAGATTTTAAACTACCAAATTGGGGGAGAATATAAACCCCACTACGATTACTTCCCCCCTGAGTTTACAGGCAGTTCCGTCCATATTTCCCGTGGCGGTCAACGAGTTGCAACCTTGATAATGTATCTGAATACTGTTAAAGAAGGTGGCGAAACGGTCTTTCCAGAAATTAAGTTGAAAGTAAAAGCGCGACAAGGTTCAGCCGTTTATTTTTCATACTTTAGTAAACAAGGCGAAATAGACCCCTTAACCCTCCATGGGGGTACGCCAGTGGTTCATGGTGAAAAGTGGATTGCTACAAAATGGATGCGTGCAGGAAAGTTCGGCTAATTATCCCGAAAGCGCAGTAATAAATAATGCTTTGGCGATATAAGGTGCGCAACGACTTGTGATGTTTGTTATATAATGTGCAAAGATTTTTGTTGGATGGTTGAGGGGCGCAAAGATGACGATGATGATTCAAAATAAACAGCCTCATTTTGGGGCACTTTACAGATCGGTTTCCTCTGAGCGTAAAGGGGATAAAAAGCTCGCTGTGGCTGATGTTACCGGTGGCATGACAACCATTGCAGCAATACCCTTTCTTCCACAACTTCCGGTATTGGCAATTCTAACATTAGGAACCTCTTTTATTACCCACGGCATTCATCGCTTGTTTTTTGCAAAACCCAGCCAAGAGAAAAAAGAAGGAATTGACACATCACGAATCAAAGAATCTGTAATAGATTCTGCTGCCGTAGGTGTTTCAGCAGAAATGGCATACAACCATCCACAATCAGCCCCAGCATTTTTAGCATCAGCAGGTATTATGTCCTCTGTTGCACTTCATGAACTCTATGAAGGATTAAAAGGAAAACCATCTGCACAAGTCCCAAAAAAATAACAGGTATTGTTGAATCAAGGATACATCAGAGAAAAATGGGTGAAGGGCGAAGCCCTTCAAAACAAATCAGGGAGGGGTGTTTGAGGGGAGGG
>JANWIO010000056.1 GCA_025449835.1 Vampirovibrionales bacterium | reverse complement strand
GTGTATTTGTAACCACGCCAACAGTTGATGTTGCAAAAGGATTAATTTGGCCATTGCCATTTTGTTGTTTACTTTGTGCTTGTGCAATGGCATTTTGTAAACCGGGAACATCACGATTTTTGAGAAATGACTTGGCCTCTATATTATATTGGCTAGCTTCTTGAATAAGTTGTTGAATTTCTGGTGAAGGGGCATGCTTACCATGCTTTCCTTTATGCTGCCCAGGTTTAATTCCAAGGGATGCGAGCTTCGCTTGTACATCAGCACGAATTTGGTCTGGTGATTTACCGGCTGCTTTATCCTGTTGGACAACAGATGCAATGACCGACCTAATTTGGCTGTGTTGCGAAGCATTTGAATTATTGATGCTTAGTGACATCTAAACTTCTCCTAATCACTCTTGGGTCTCTCATATTCCAGTCGATTGTAATAATATAAAAACAATCCAAAGTCAGAAATTGCGTGTTTTAGCGCAAATATTTTACCTTTGTAAAGTGAAATATTTTATTTTCAGGAATGGGATTTTATCAACGGATGGGAGGAAGAATAAGCAATGATTTTGTATGGCTCAATAAGGATAGTAATGGTTATGGGCATCAGTCTGAAGGGACGTTTCATTCCTTGGGGATAGGGAAAAAGCCATTGAATGAGCCTTTGAGATGGAATGGGAAATTTCGCTTTTTACCGAAAGGGGTGAAACCCCTTTCATATAAGAAGGAGCTTGCTCCTCGTTCCCTCCCCTCAAATGCCCCTCCCTGATAGGTTTTGAAGGATTATGGGTGGGTCATGGTTTCAGGAACCACAATGGCATCGAATTCTTCAGCCGTGAGATAACCCAGCTTTAAAGCCGCTTCACGAAGGCTTAATTTTTCATGATGGGCAGTTTTAGCGATTTTTGCGGCTTTATCGTATCCAATTTTTGGGTTTAATGCCGTCACCAGCATCAAAGAGTTTTGAACATACGAATCAATTTTCTCTTGGTTCACTTCAATGCCATTGATGCAGTAATGCACAAACCCATGGCTTGCATCTGCTAAAAGGCGAACCGAGTGTAAAAAGTTATGAATGATAACCGGTTTAAACACATTTAATTCAAAATTGCCTTGGGAATCGGCAAAACCAATAGCGGCATCATTACCCATCACCTGAACGGCCACCATGGTCATTGCTTCGCTTTGGGTCGGGTTGACTTTGCCTGGCATAATCGAAGAGCCGGGCTCGTTTTCAGGAATAATCAGCTCTCCCAGTCCACAACGTGGTCCAGAAGCCAGCCAGCGAATATCATTGGCAATTTTCATGAGTGAACAAGCCAGCGTCTTTACAGCACCGCTAGCAAAGACCAGTTCATCGTGAGCTGAAAGTGCAGCAAACTTATTGGGATGAGACCGAAAAGGCAATCCGGTTAGTTTGGCAATCTGAGCAGCGGCTCGTTCTGCAAACTCTGGATGGGTGTTAAGACCTGTTCCTACAGCGGATCCGCCAATAGCCAATTCATACAGTCCCGGTAAAACTGCCTCCAAACGCTCAATATCTCGTTTTAAGAGGCTGGCCCAGCCTGACATTTCTTGTCCTACGGTTAAAGGTGTTGCATCCTGGAGGTGGGTTCTTCCAATTTTGACAATGGCAGAAAATTCTTTGGCTTTGGCATCAATGGCTTCATAAACCTCTTGAATCGCAGGAATCAGCACTTCTTTGACCTCGGTTGCAGCCGCAATATGCATAGCAGTCGGAAACGTGTCATTGGAAGATTGAGACATGTTGACATGATCATTGGGGTGAATGGGAGTCTTGCTCCCCATTTCGCCACCTGCAATTTCGATGGCCCGGTTTGAAATGACTTCGTTGGCATTCATATTGGTTTGAGTCCCACTGCCTGTTTGCCAGATTCGAAGCGGAAAATGATCATCCAATTTTCCGGCAATGACTTCATCTGCGGCTTGAATGACAAGGTCTGCTTTATCAGAAGGCAATTTCCCCAAATCTCGATTGACCATGGCGGCTGCTTTTTTCAGAATTCCAAAAGCTCGGATTAAGGGAGAAGGCATCCGATCATCCCCGATTTTAAAATGAACTAATGACCGAGCGGTTTGTGCGCCGTAATAACGATCAGTGGGGACCTCAATGGTGCCCATGCTGTCAGACTCTGTACGGGTGGTTTGGGTTGAAGAAACGGTTGTACTTGACATCGGATTGCCCTCTATCTCGATATGACGAATACAGATGAAATGTTGAAAAAGAATTGATTTCAGTCAGGGCATCACGCCCAATGCCTGATAGATGCCATCAAAATACCACAAGGGCAGCGGCACTTCAATTGAAAGGGTGGGTGGCAATTAACGATCTAAGTTTTGTTTCATCAGCCGGAGTAATGGGCCTACGTCTGTCGGGTCATTGTAACCCAGGCGCATGGAAAGCTCAGCTTGGGTAAGGTTGCCATCTTTCCAGAGGTCTTTTAGGAAGGCACCTGCCTCTGGATTTTGATACCAGTTTTCACCTTGGGTTTCTGAGGAGCCAAAATGGGTTTGAAGATACTCTCTCAGTTGTGCCTCCAGGGCCCAGGCGGTAAAGTAATCAGCAACATAAAACCCATGATCGACGTCTCGGCTCCAGCCATCAGCATCATATTTAAAGCCGGTGCCACGGCTTAACAGTTGGGCATAGGAGTCAGGTTTTCCGGCTAAAGGGGTTCCATCAAACAATTTGAGTTCAAACTGCATTTTGCTGGCATACCGCCTCAGCATATACAAATCATTTAACGCACTGCGGCGAATTGCTTGAGAGGCTTCCGCTGCGCTTAATCCAGCAATATTTTCTAACCAGTGCTTATTGAGAAACAGGTTTTGAAAAAGATAAGCATAGGACTCTGTGACGGTATTATTGCCCATTAAGGCCAAGGGGAAGCTTAAGCCCTTCTTCACATAGGCAAAATGATGGGCGTGCCCAGATTCATGAAAGAAAGCGGAAAAGTCATCCAACCCGCCTTCGGGTTTTACCGAAAGATAAATTTCTTCTGGTGCTTGGGCAGGATAAACATAAGCTCGTGAGCGTTTCCCCTCTCTTTTGGCAATATCTAGCAAAATTCGGGTGGGACGGTTCGCATTACTCACTGTGGCTTGATAATCTTCTTTACTGGCAAAATCAACGGGCTGTGCAATGTTTGAAAACTCCAAGCCAAGACCATCAAAAGTTTTTTGAGCGAGATCAATGAGTTTTTCTTCTGGGAATTTCCGATCAATGTGGGCCATTTCTTCGGATTTGCCATGAAACACATAGGCAATGTCTGCCCGGGTGGCTTTTTCAAAATGATCAGCGGTTCTTTGTTCATAAAACGCTGACATTTTGGGATGATAGGCTTCATCGGTTTCTTGCACCAGCTGCCTTGCTTTTTCACCGAGTTTAATCAGGTTGTGACCACTAGCCTGGCTATAAAACGCAACGATATCCGGATAGCCTAAATTCGCCAGAAGTTGGTTTTCTTTGTGAAATAAATCAATAAACTTGGGGGTGATGTGGTTGCAATAGGCATCAGAAACGCGTTTGTAGAGGGCTTCTCGTTTTTCTTTTTCTGGAATGTTTTTAAAGAGCTCGGATGTGTCCTCATACAGGACGGACGTGAGTAAGTTTCCCTCTTTATCCTTTAAGTCCAATCCTGTGACATCAATTTTAAGCTGATCTTTCAGGTTGGTAATTTCATCAGATTCTTTGGAAAATCGATTTGAGATGTATGTCCCTAAAGCATCCACAAACAGCCGTTTGATTTCCTCATTTTCCGGGTGCATATCATAAAGCGGTTTTAGTCGTTTAAAAGTATCTTCACTTTGTAAAATGGGATATTTTGCATAAATTTCAGAAGAGTTGTAAGTTTTTTCAAGGCGAGCTGTTGCAAAAAGATAGTAAGACCGGGCAAATTCAAGGTTTGCTTGGGAAAAATGTTGCTTAATATCCTCTAAAAAGGCTTGATCTTCGGGAGATAAAACGGCTGATACGGTGGACATAGGTTAGGACTCCTTTCCATCATGATGTTCTATGTCTATATTAGCAGAGGGTAGAAGCGGGTATCGAGAAGCCATTTCTTGCCATGCCTTGGAAAACTCTACTGGATGCTTCACTTCTCTCATTAAATAGGTTAAATCTTGGGCTTTTTTGGGAGAAGCCACTTGGGAATTCTGAAGAATCCATTGTGAACCCAGCGTTAAGAACCGTTGCAATGTCTGGTTGAATTGGCGTCGGTCTGAATCAGATTGAAACGGCACATCACCCATCATGAGCTTTAAAACCTGGGCAGTTTTTTCCCCAGAGGGATCATGTGCATTAAAAAATCCAATGAGCTCCTTTCCACCTTGGTGTTGATGGCGTTCTACCAGAGTGTTATAACGCATACGGTTTCCAGGATCTTTGCCGACTGCAAGTTGTAACAAACGTTCTTGGGCGTCAAGATTTTTTATTGTTCCAAAGATCGGATAAAACTGCGATGCAAAGGGTTCTCGTGGTGGAAAATAAAGCATTGAAATCTGTTCAGAAAGCCCCGATTTTTTCGATGTTTGGACAGTGGGACGCAGAAGCGCATAAAGCTTTTGGAAATGATTGATGAGGGCTGGGGTTTTTTGAGGTCTTGGCTCAAAAAATAGCCGATGGAATGGATGCAAAGTACTTTTTGCAGATTGAAGGGCTTGCTGAAAAATAGGATCTGAAAAGCCTTTGGCAAATCCCACAAATTCTTTGGGGTCTTCAAGAAGTGTTTCCAATGCGTGAAGCTGTTGGTTGGGGTGAAAGAAAAGCATCACCTTTTGGACGGATGGGTTTTCCAGTGTTTCTAAAACGGTTTTACTGGTTTGAGGAGACGATAAGACCTTACTGATAACATCCAGTTTTAATTTGATTAAAACGGCGCCATTTAAATGCAAACCATATCGGGCTCTAACATTCTCTAAATATGCTGTCAGTTGGGGCTTAGGGTATCGAGAATGTTCTAAATCAAACCGAGGCTTCAGTTTTTTTAAAAATTGGTGTAACGCACCTGCAGGGGTTTGGGAAAATTTTGTATACAATTGTCCTTGGATTTGATTTTGAGACGTATTTCGAGGCCTTGTTCCGAACAAAAGTTTGGTTGGGTGAGTCTTTAATATAGAATTCTGCTGCGTAGTTGTCTTTATGGGTGAATAGTGTGCCTGAATCATCCTCATCTGCCCCTGATTCTGCCTATCTGGCCTTAGCCTCTCATGAACGTAGAATCGCTTCAATAGCCAAGATCAAGTTGATAAATCCAAGATTGTCGACATCTTTTTATTTCATCTACCGGGGTCGGCAGTACGGCTTTCACACGGTATACTGAATGTATGAGTCAGACGTATCTACATAAATGCATGAAAGAAGATTATCTTTGTCGTTGGCCCGACGGTGCTATGCCTATTCGGGTTTATATTGCGCCATTTACTTGGTATGAGAAGAAAAAGCAGCAAGAATCGCTTATGTATCGTCAAATGGTAATGGATGCCTTACAGGAATGGCATCGGGCATCCAATGGATTGATTCGATTCACCATTGTTGATAACTTAAATCATTCCCAAATCGACTTTAAATGGCGGCGAGTAGACCGAAAATCATTGGGACACTGTGCTTATGAGATGGATGCTCATTATCGTTTGTTTTCGGCTGAAATCCAAATTGGGATCTCGGATGGCTTACTCCATGCCGATTATCAGCAGGCTGGTGAGGTCAAGCATACGATTTTACACGAAATTGGGCATGCCTTGGGGTTGATTGATCACAGTGATGAAGCCAGTGATATTATGTATGTTCCACATCAGTTTGGTGTTCACCAGCTCTCTCCTCGAGATAAGGAAACAATTAAGTGGCTTTACACCTTACCCGTTAGTTTTCACTATAAATCCATTGGTCGACAGTACAATCTTAAACTTAACTTTGGCATTAATGATGTGATTCAGAGAATTGAAGCTAAAATCACAGGCCATGATCCATCGTCTCCTCAACCAGAAGAGGCTGGATCTCCAGAAAGCCAGTCGATAACAACACCCACTGGCG
>JANWIO010000055.1 GCA_025449835.1 Vampirovibrionales bacterium | reverse complement strand
TTGCCTTGATTGCGGCTTTAGGGTTTGTTCCATTGGGAACTTATCGTCCTGGATTTACAGGCTTAGCGGCTTTGGCAGAGGATAATTCACCCGCAAACCACCGTTTAATTGTTGTTTTTCTCAGAGGCGCCGTTGATGGTCTTAATGTGGTTGTGCCTTATGGAGATTCAACCTATTACAATCTGCGTCCAACCATTGCTATTCCACAGCCCGGTAGAAACTTAGGGGCAATTGATCTCGATGGTCATTTTGGGCTACATCCGGCATTGGCTCCCTTAATTCCTCTCTGGAAAGAACGCAGCCTGGCTTTTGTTCATGCCTGTGGATCGCCTGACCCTACCCGTTCTCACTTTGATGCACAGGATTTTATGGAATCGGGGACTCCTGGAATGAAATCAACCAGTAGCGGTTGGATGAATCGTCTGCTAGCTACTTTACCCAATAAGCACACTTCAACCCAAGCCGTTTGTATGGGAGAAACCATTCCGCGTATTTTGTCCGGTCCCCGAGCTGTGGCCAATATTTCATTGGGGAAAGATGCTGCCAGAACGATGCCGTTAGATCGGCCTTTTATCAAAAATGCCTTTGACCAGCTTTATGATGGACAAGATTCGCTGAGCCGAGCCTATCGAGAAGGCATCTCTGCCAGAAAGTCATTGTTACATGATTTAGATGCTGAAATGGTGGCTGCCAATAATGGTGCCCCTTTACCCGATGGTTTTATGATGGAGGCATCCCAGTTTTCAAAAATGATGGCAAAAGATTCCCGAATTCAACTGGGTTTTATGGATTTGGGTGGCTGGGACACTCATGTCAATCAAGGGAGTACTAGTGGACAACTTTCCTCGCATCTTCATCAGTTAGGCCAAGGGCTATCCACACTGGTTAAGGGCTTGGGACCTTCTTTTGAAAATACGGTGATTGTTGTGATGTCTGAATTCGGTCGAACGGTTCGAGAAAATGGTAATGCAGGCACTGATCATGGCCATGGCAATGTCATGTGGGTTCTGGGTGGATCTGTTGCCGGTGGTAAGGTATATGGTCAATGGCCGGGGCTCGGAGAAGGGCAACTCTACCAAAACCGAGATTTAGCCATTACCACTGATTTTCGATCAGTACTTGGCTCTGTTTTAGGACATCATTTTGCATTGGAACCAGAGCAGCTGAGCCGTATCTTTCCGCAGTTCTCTGTAAACCAAGGCTCAGTATCCCAACTGGTTCGTGTGTAAGCCTAAAAAATAGATAGTATGAGAATTTCAGTAAACTGTGGCCTCTGCTTGTAACTTGCAAAATTGTTGAGTTTGCATTATGACCTATAAGGATATTCGTCTGTCATTTTTAAGGAAGAGGCTTAATTTCTATGTCAACTGTGCAAGCAGAAATCGGTGTTTTTGGAGGATCTGGGTTTTACCAATTTTTAGAGGATACAGAAGTTGTTCAAGTTGAAACCCCTTATGGTTTAACCAGTTCAGACATCACCATCGGGACGGTTGCCGGGAAACGAGTTGCCTTTTTACCCAGACATGGGGCTTCGCATAGTATACCACCACACTTAATTAATTATCGGGCCAATGTATGGGCCTTTAAAAAGCTGGGTGTCA
Source organism: Vampirovibrionales bacterium (assembly GCA_025449835.1). Taxonomy (GTDB): domain Bacteria; phylum Cyanobacteriota; class Vampirovibrionia; order Vampirovibrionales; family JAGQHJ01; genus JANWIO01. Next base: position 5,059 of record JANWIO010000055.1, on the reverse strand, counting down.
GTAGAATTATTAGTCCTTGTGCTGCCGGTAGCTTGCAAAAGTATGTAAAACCGGGCAGTTTTGTAATTTGTGATCAATATGTGGATAGAACAACGAGTCGTAAAGACACGTTTTATGATGGTCCTGTTGCAACCCATGTGAGCGCCGCCGATCCCTATTGTCCTGAGATGCGTCAGTTTGCCATTGAAGCCGCAAAAACCTGTGATATTGAATGTCATCCAGAAGGAACCGTTGTGGTGATTCAAGGTCCTCGGTTTAGCACACGGGCCGAGTCCAATTGGTTTCGTGGGCAAGGTTGGGAAGTAATTAATATGACCCAATATCCAGAAGCCCACTTGGCCAAAGAACTCGAAATGTGTGTGGTTAATATTTCTTTAATTACAGACTATGATACGGGGATTCCGGGAGTAGACCCGGTGAGCCATGAAGAAGTCTTACATGTGTTTTCAGCCAATAACGAAAAATTAAAATCACTCTTGTTCAAACTGATCGAGTTCTTACCTGCCGAACGCAAGCATTGTTCTTGTGGGGAAGTGCTTGCCCATTCCCGAATTTAAGGTCACTATTGAAATAAAAGTTTAAGGGAACTCTTTAAATGTCTGGTATTTTTATTTTTCTTGCAAAACTGATTAACCTTTATATCATCCTACTCTTTATTCGCATCCTGATGTCGTGGATTGCGCCGAGAGCCAATTGGTATAATCAGCCTTTAAAATTTTTGTATGATATCACTGAGCCGTTAATGGAACCTTTTCGACGGATCATTCCCCCCCTGGGTGGGATTGATTTCTCCCCCATTGTGCTTTTTATCTTGTTGAGCTTTTTACAGAATATCCTCATTAATTTGGCCACGCAAACAGCAAACTTCTAATTCCGCTTAATTAAGCTGCTGGAATGGGTTGAGTTTGTATGGCTCTGGCGGTGAAAAATGTAGGCCACCATATCGTTTAGGGTTTTGTTTTTTATGCCAGTCAAAGGGTGAGCCTTTAAAAGCGCTTTTTGTGCCTCGGTATTCTCGTTTGGAGACAACCTCTGCTTCATAAATTTCTTGCCCTTCAATCTGTGCCGAAGTATAAAAGGGGCTTTGAATGGGCGATTCATGAGAAACCGGTTCATCAACATTGGCGGTTGATTTAACGCAAACGGCGTAGACAAGCTCATAGGCTTCAATGCGATCTTTCCGGACAAGTTGGTATTCGGCTTGGCCGCAATGGCGGCAGAATTGAAAAACAGGCTTGATATCACCCAGTGATGTCTTCCGGGGAACCCGTTTGGCATGACAGTTTTGACAAAAAATCAAAATCCACTGAATTTTAACCTGGTATTTGCAGTCGGGACAGATGGTGGGTAATTGCAATAAGTTAATTTGAAGGTGTTCACACCCCCCTCCTTCCAAAATAACCCGCCAAAAAGCCTTGAAGGCTTTTAAAAAGTTCACATGCCTAATCCCGTCTCATCTCTCTATATTTATTATAGTAACTTTTAAGAAAATAGCATCCTCCACTCGATTGGCGACATTTCCGAGTACATCTGGTAAAGCGGCATTTTAGAGACTGTTTATATATTCTTTTGTAGGGATGCGGACCACGCTTAATGAGAAAAACCGCATTTGTGTTTGATTTGAAACAGGGTCAGCATCAAAAAAATTTCTTGGATTATTGTTGATTTTGCTTAACGTAACCCTGAATTCGTGCTAGATTATGGGAGCTTGTGGAAGAAAAGGGTGTTAACTGAATCATGGGTATCTCGTTTGGTTCTCCTCAGGAAGCCTTGGCCCATTATTGTCGGACTGTCTATGAAAAAAGGCTGTCTCCTGGTACCGCTGGAAATATGAGTATTAGAGACGGTGAAACTGTCTACATTACGCCGTCTGGGTGTTGCTTGGGAGAAGTCAGTGTTGATGATCTGGTAGAACTTTCACTTGAAGGTGAAAAAGCAGATCCCCATCAAAAACCTTCCTCTGAATGGTTCATTCATCAGGCCCTTTATAAAATTCGCCCTGATATCCACGCGATCATCCATGCGCATCCGACAAAAGCCTCAGCACTTACAGCTTCTTATCAAATGATTCAACCCAATTTAATTGCAGAAGTTATCTATCATCTGGGAGATATTCCCATGGTGCCTTATATCCTTCCAGGAACCCAAGCTTTGGCAGAGGCCGTAGCTGCTCATGCCGCAAAAGCAGATGTGTTGCTTCTTTCAAATCATGGCGTGATTACCCTGGGAAGTACTGTGCGCCAAGCCTTTTTCCATCTGGAACTTTTGGAAAGCTACGCGGAGATTTTTATGCTGGCCAATATGCTTCCCGGCGGAGCCAAAACATTGACAGATAAACAGGTTGAAGAGATTCGGAATCTCAAAACAAAGCAGGCTTCCGCATCTTTATCTTATTTGTAAGCCTGTGTGTGATATTTAGTTAATCAACCTGATTTTAGTGATACCGCCACCCAGTGCACTGCTACCCATCGTGCAATTTTCATTACAAATGACCTTTTTTTAAAGTATCCCTGAATATAACGTTGGCTCTGGTTTCCGTTGGTTTGATACCCTGTTATCACGAAAGCGGCAATTTCAGAGATATGGAAGGTCTCATTGGTTCCGTTTCCCGAAGTCGAATCGTATAAAGGGATTGTAATCACCGTGTGGTTATTCTGTAAACTTTGTAAAGAGCTATCAAACGTACTCAGCGGTGTTCCAGTTTGAGGTTGATAGTCACTTCCAACTGAAACTTGCCCTGGATAGCCATTAGCAAACCAGCCACCTACGGTTGAGTCTCCTGGTGAACCATTGGTATTGGATAAATCTTCGATTCCCCAGTTCCCTGCCCAAGATTTCCACAACTACTGGCCTGATCAATGGTGTAACTCCCCCACTTGAAGATGATCTCCGTAAAATGTAATTAATGGTTTTGTTGCGTCACCATAGTATTCAATGGCTTTATCCCATCCTGTTTGGCACATATAAACAGGCCGCAATCCAGAGGTGCTTTGAATTCCTCCTGCATAAATGGCAATCGCTTGGGCTTTGGAGGTAAATCCATTTAGGCCAAAAACACTACTAAAAATGGCTGGAATTGAAGCATTTGCATCATTTGGGCCTGCCTTTACACTCACTCTAACAGCATTATACCCACCTGTATTACTAAAGGCCGGGTCTGATGTTGGGGTGTTAAAGGTTGTAGGGTTATAATTTCATGTTACGGGGTCGACATAACCAAAATCAATATCGCTATCTTGCAAAGTATTGTCCATGTTTTTTAATGAAAGTTATTCGGCAGCAGAGCGTGTTGCAGAAAATCGATTCACCAGATCATTACTATCATTATTGTTGGTGCTTACGTAATCAAATAACTCAGATGCACCAGCCAGTGCTGCTGCATTTGAGGCATTTTGCATTCCTTGGTGAACTGCAAAGTAAAAGTCTGCATCCACGGCAAATCCACCGGCAATCAGGACAATCAGAAGTAAACCTAATGTTTGTATCAGTGCTTGACCACGTCTACGCATCGCTGAAACCCTCGTTATATATGTATATCCAACAACACCTAAATGAATTTACGTCTCTTGTGAGAACAAACGAATTTTGGCAATTGTAATAAATGTTTTTCGAACCCATTACTATTAATATAATAAATCAATATTTGAATTCGGTTTTCCGAATCCATTGAGGAAAGTGGCCTCCCTCTTCGGCCAGTAACGTTAAATCGCAAAAACAGTACTCCTTGTTTAAATACCCTTTCTTGGCGCAACTTCAACCTTTTTGTTTACAGAACTTTAAGGCGTGAGGGTTTGTGGTTGCTGCACGTTTTTTCCATTCACGAAATTGAAACGTAAATTTACTTTTATTTCTCCAAAGGAAGGCTTATGATAAATTCTAGCGTTAAGTGTTTTGTAAGAGAGGGATGCAGCGTTATATGCAAGCGGTTGAGCAAAGAACAATTCCGGTACTGGACCATGGTTTTGTAGAATTGATTGATGCTTTGGGGTCAGACTTAACGGTTGTGAATGCGGCACGGGTTTCTTTTGGCAAACGAAAAACACAGATGTCTGAAGGGGACACGAAGTTAATTCAGTATTTGGCAGTGCATAAACACTGGAGCCCTTTTCGCCATGTACAAATTCAATTTCACTGTAAAGTACCTGAATTTGTCGCAAGACAGTGGTATAAGCATGTTGTGGGGATTGCCTATAGCGAAGTTCCAACTGTTGATCATGCCTGGAATGAAATTAGTTTACGGTATGTGGATGCTTCTCAATTTGAGTTCTATACGCCAGATGGATTTCGTAAACAAAGTGAAGACAATAAGCAAGCTTCCTCTGACGAACTGGTTGATGATCCTGGAGAAACATTCTTGCGTCGCTATCAAGCCCATAGCGAAACGGCGTTTCAATTATATGAAGAAATGGTTGTTGCTGGCATTGCAAAAGAACAGGCTCGTGGTGTCTTGCCGTTAAATATTTATACGGAGTTTTATTGGACAGCCTCACTGCAAGCGGTTGTGAATTTTATTAAGCTGAGAAAGCATCCTGGGGCGCAATTTGAGATTCGTGCTTACGCAAATGCGGTTGAAGAGCTTATACAGAATATTGTACCGGTATCTTATGCAAGTTTGATGGGGAATGACGAATAAAAGATGAGCGCTCGGCTAAGCTTTCAGGGGGAATTTGAATAACCGCTTGGGAAAGCAAATATATCGATTTGTAAATATTTGAGAAGATTTTGGTTACATGTCTTCCCATGGAACCTCATGGGCGGTATAACCATGATCAAACTCTAACTCTCTATCCTTTGTTGCCCTTTAGCAATTTTTGCTAAGGGTTTTTTTTGCGTATAAATATGAATGCATGATTTCGCTTAAAAAAGGGTCCTATCGTGTGGACCAAAGCCTCTTAAACCCTTAAAACCCCCTTTTACTTTTGAGGTAAAAGGGGGTTTTAAGATGTGTAAGTTGTTTACTAATCGCGGTTATGTTTCCAAAAAGCTTCTGTTGAAAAGTCCATGCTTTTGGTTTGTTCGGTTGAAATAGAAACATTATTGGGGGTAAAGATAAAAACAC
>JANWIO010000054.1 GCA_025449835.1 Vampirovibrionales bacterium | reverse complement strand
ACCATGTATTTCTTCCACCTGTTCAACCCGATATTTCGGTATATAAAGGGGTTTCTCTATCTTCCGCTTTTCTTCAGGGGCCAGAGGCGGCAATATGGAAAGAATTGGAAGTCCCCAATGACTATAAAAGGAATTCTCTGGAATGGGAAATTGAAGCGGTTGTTCTTTGGGAGTACCAATCATGTTGCTGATTTGTCGGGTTCGAGACAGATCTAATAATTGGCGGACTTCAAGATTCCCCAAAACTTCCATCGCCAATTCCGAGTTTCCTACTGACTCATACTGTTGAGCTAATTGGTACAACGTTGCTGGGGCAACACGCATCTTTAGATGGGTAGAATCCGGGAGTTTCCCTGCTTCTTGGAGTTGCACGATGGGATTTACAGATTGTTCAGGCTGAGTTGGGAGAGGCTGCTTTGGTGTGGTAGCTGCCAAGCGATGCAAAAGTTGTTGATTTAAAAATTTTTGTGCATCAATCTCTTGATGATGTATTTCTAGGCTATAAGTGTATTCCAGCAAGGCAGGATAGTAGAGTTTCAAAGCATTTGTATACGTGGGGGATAAAAAATTATAATACCGAAAGAACATTTCATACAGTCTTTCAGCATCAGCATACATCCATTGACCAAAAAGAGCCCTTGCTTCAGAAAGCAGATACTCCAGTGTACTTAGAAGATAAGCTTGATCTTGATGCAAACGAACCTGATCAATCTGAATCCCTAAACTATTCTCAACAGTCGTCGGCTCAATATTGGCAGGAAGAGATCCTATGGCTTGATAATAAATATCGGCTGGATTCACCGGTTGTCCAGTATCAGCACCATTAATCGGTTCAATGGGATCCATTTGCATGCCTCGTGTCTTCTTCTCTATAGTATCTCATAGATAAAAGCAAGCAAAACGCTACCTTGGCATAATCAACAAATGACTAACAGCCCAATTTACTTGAGAACTCTATGGTTTGCATTTAGGAGTATATGATGAATGGACATGCAGCCTTGCAAAAAGAGAATTCACAAAACTATCGGCCAATTCAACTTCATGGGTCGTTCCTGTGATTTGAAGGGATGCTGGTGAATCATAGGGATTACATTCAATCTGGGTATGTTGATAGGTATCTCTCAGTTGATTTCGCAAGGACTCCAGTGCTTCTGATGAAATCCCATTTTTTTGCGGTGCAGCATTATGATTTATGGAATAGGTGGGGATCTCTGAAAATTTTCCTTGGAATTTAACCATATTAATCATATTCACGTTCTTATTCTCCTTCTGTATTCATTATTAAAAACTTGAGACAAAAACCGATCTGGATTCCAGCTCATTGACCGGTCTTTAAAACATAGGGTGATAATAGTCAGAACACATTTTGAGAAAATTCAACATTGGCCTATTAATCCAATGGATAATCACTAGGGTATGCTTCTGGTGAGTCTTATGGCTGCGTGTGGATCATAAGCTGATGACATCAAAAGAGAATTAAATAGAAAAGGAATAGAACAATGGTACTCGACACCCTCCCCATCGAATTCGAACATGGGCTCACGACGAACCTTATAAAAAGGCATCATCCCAACGCCATTCAAACTAGGTGGGAGCATCAATGGGACCATAGACGAGATACTTGTCTCCCCATTAATACACCCAGATGCTTACCTCTCAATATATGGCATCAAGAAGGAGCAGAATCAGAAGACGAACACGATGAGTGTCCTGTGGCGTATCATATTTGGTTGCCAGACTGGGAACAAGATTGGATTGCATAATAAATAGCTCAAGTGAAACATTTTATGAGGAGGACAACCTTGGTACTCTTCAGTCTTAAGGATTTTCTATCGATGTGTGCAGCTTAAAAAAATGGCTCCATTGTCTACTACCAAGTTGGGTAACCTGGATGCTATTCTAAAAGGGAACCCTATATTCGGCTTAAAACGATAGGCTTTTAATAATAAAAAATGTTAGCAATAAAACGAGAAATAAAATGAAACGATTATTAACAGCGCTATTTTTAACCTGTTTGCTGATGGGTACCGTTTATGGGCAAAAAACATTCAAAACAAGTATCCACTGGAATGAAAATAAAGCTCGAATTTTGGCGCTAAAACATTTAGAAGAGGACGTCGATGTGACCCTTTTTCAAGGTGTTGATCCCAACTTCCGGGAAAATATTCAAACACAAGATCTACAGAATGATACGACGAAAATTGCTCACCGAAAAATCACCTTCTTCTCTGGAGGCGAATATTCCGTTGCCTATGATGGTGAAAATATTGTCAATTATTATCGTTCCAATGGTGATTTGGAGAAAGTGTCTGTCTGTTCAACTCCATTTGGAGAAAGTTTTGACTATGGGAGTTACCCTCGAAAATGTGTGGAGTATGGCTATCCAAAAGGAAAAATTATGTCTGTTAGTTTGGACGTCTCTCCCAATGAATCTTATGTGTTTCTTCCCAATGGCCAGTTAAAAGATCACTGGATAGGCAATAATGATTTCGATGGCAAAGGCCATGAACGCTGGAAAAGACAGTAGGATTTCAATTGACTCACGAGAACCACTCTCTCCCAGCTCACTGAGTAGAATTGATTAAAATTCGGCACATCTTGACAAATTCTTAAATTAGATTTATTCTAAATACAGAATCAAGATAAGTAAAACGAATCAAACTGCATATGACAATAATGGCCGATGAATTATTGCAATCAAGAGGGGTAAAGCCAACACCCCAGCGGGTTGTGATTACCCAATTTTTACTGGATAGCCATGACCACCCAACGGCCGATGAAGTTCTGGAAGGAGTAAAAGACAGCTTACCCGTTTCACTCTCTCGGGCAACGGTCTATAACACACTGAATACCCTTGTTGAGGCTGGTGTTGTCAAAGCGGTTTCACTAGAACCTGGACGAACTCGATATGATGCAAACACCATTGAACACCACCATTTTGTGGATACGAAAACCGGAAAAATTATTGATATTCCTTGGGAAAAAGTCTCACAACTCTGCCAAACCTTAGGCCCAGAATATAAAATCCAGGATTATCAAATTACCTTTTTTGGAGAGTTGGCTGAACCAACCCCCTAATTTTTTTGCCCATAATTTAGACTAATTCTATAAATAGATGCAATATAAACTGAAAGGAGTCCATCAATGAACGAATGCTATACGAATAAAACCCAAGAAAACCTCCATGCCGCTTTTGCTGGCGAATCCATGGCGAATCGAAAATACTTGTATTTTGCCAAGATTGCGCGTGAACTGGGTAACGAAGAAGTGGCCAAGCTTTTCGAGGAAACGGCCAACCAGGAAACCTCCCACGCCTTTGCTCACCTGGATTTAATCTATCCCAAAGAAGAAATGACTGTTGAGAAACTTTTGGAAATTGCCATCGAAGGTGAGCTGTATGAAACAAACCAGATGTATCCTGAATTTGAGCGAATTGCACAAGAAGAGGGGAACCTTGCAGCGGTTCAAAAATTTCAAGAGCAAGCTTCAGAGTCTGCTGGGCATGCCGAAATATTTCAGAAAGCTGCTAAACGCTTTGGCGCCCTCACCAAAGTCGAAGCGTTTCATGCAAGTCGTTATCAAAGGGCATTAGATAACGTTAAATCAACGTCATCAAGATAAAGGAAGGTGGTTATGACATTTCGAAAATTTATTTGCACGTTGTGCGGTCACATCTACGATGAAATAGTCGGCGATCCTGATTCAGGTTTAGCACCGGGCACACGATTTGAAGATATTCCAGATGATTGGATGTGTCCTGATTGCGGTGTAACCAAAGATATGTTTGAATTGTATGTAGAAGGAGGCGCATGATGTTAACACAAACTATTTCAATGAATACCGGTATTTCTGAAAAAGATCGTCAAGAAATTGCCGAGGGACTTTCAAAGCTTTTGGCAGATAGTTACACCCTGTATTTAAAAACTCACAATTTTCACTGGAATGTGACGGGACCCATGTTTCAAACACTTCATCTGATGTTTGAACAGCAATACATGGAACTAGCCCTTGCCGTTGATGAAATTGCAGAACGGATCAGAGCGTTAGGTGTTTATGCTCCCGCTACATATACTGCTTTCTCTAGGTTATCTTCTATTCAGGAAGAAAACGATATTCCGAATGCGGAAAACATGATCCGCTTGCTTGTAGAGGGTCAGGAGTCTGTTATTAGGACCGCACGTTCTGTGATTCCGGTGGCTGAAGCAGCTCATGATGCTCCCACTGCCGACTTGCTAACCCGGCGGATGGAAATTCATGAAAAAAATGCCTGGATGCTCAGAAGTCTCCTGGAGAAATAATCACCCAACACTAACCTGATATTAAAAGCCTCTTTAAAAATTTTAAAGGGGCTTTTAAATTATTGGGGCTGAGAAATCAAGCCGTCCCGAAGGGCTTTGACAGCCACCTGGGTCCGATCATCGACGGCAAGCTTCTGGATAATATTGCAGACATGGGCCTTGGCTGTATGGATGGTAACATTGAGCAGATTAGCGATTTCTTTATTGCTTTTGCCATCCACAATAAGCTTGAGAACTTCTTGCTCCCGATCAGTCAGCTCTGTATTGTATTGTTTCCGAGTTGCAGTGGGTTTTGCGTCTGTCGGAGACGATCCTACACCGGGTATGGTTTCAATGATGATTCGTGCAATGGCAGGGTCAATCCAAAGAACGCCATCCAGTACCATTTCAAGAACTTGGCACAAACGATCAATCTTAATGTCTTTCATGCAGTATGCATCTGCACCAGAAGCCAAAGCGGCATAAACTTCTTCATCTTCTTTGCGGGAGGTGAGCATAATCACCTTGGTCTCCGGCAGCTTCTCTTTGATGCTTTTCGTTGCTTGAATCCCATCCATCACCGGCATCCCAATATCCATCAAGATGATATCAGGTTTGTGTTCAAGCGCCAAATCAATGGCTTGTTGCCCGGTTTCAGCTTCTCCGACTACCTTAAGGGTATCTTTTTCTTCTAAAGCCAATACCAGACCATACCGTGCCAGCTCATGATCCTCGGCGATCAGAACTTTTAATGATTCTTTGGAGCCTGATTCATTCATGCGTCTTCATTCCTTATGTGTTTTGACAATATTATTGAAAAACAAGTTCCTTTTTCCAACTCACTTTTTACCGATATATCCCCCATATGAAGTTCCATAATCATTTTACAGATGTAAAGACCTAACCCCGTCCCGATTTTTTTGCGAGTATGATCGCCGATAAAATAGCGCTCAAATAAGTGAGGCAGTGTTTCAGGTGAAATCCCAGGGCCATTATCCTCAACCTCAATCACAACATGATCGGCATGATTATTCCCACGTAACGTGATGAGACTATTTGCTGGAATGTTTTCAATGGCATTCCCAAGCAAATTCATAAAAACCCGTTTTAAATGATGGGCATCTCCTGAAACAACGGGAAAATCTGGCGAAATATGATTTTGTAGTTTGATTTTTTTAAACTCAGCCAATGTGGCAATCTCAGAAAAACAAGTTTCCACAAGGTCATAGAGATTGACAGATTCCCAGACTAAATTAATTTTACCCGCTTCGTACTGATAGGTTTCCAAAAGCATATTAACCATTGATAATAATCCGGTATTGCTTCCAGATAGACGTTCAACCAATGTTGTCAGCTTTGGAGGCAGTTTTTCTCGATGATTATTAAGGATCTCCAAAGCGCGTTCTTGTGCCACCAAGGGAGTTCTTAAATCATGGGTCAAAGCAGAAATAAAAGTACTTCTGAGCCGTTCACTTTCCTGGAGGCGGGATAGGGTTTCCGACAATTTCAGATTGGCAGCCTCTAATTCGGCAGTTCGCTGATAGATCCGTTCTTCCATTTCTTCGTTCAATTGTCGGATTTCAGATTCGACACGCTTACGATCGGTAATTTCATACCGGATGGCAATGTATTGATAGGGTTTTTGGTTTTCATCCAAAAAAGGAATAATGGTTGTATCTACCCAATAATAGCTGCCGTCTTTGGCTTTGTTTTTAATCTCTCCCTGCCATACTTTTCCCTGACCAATGGTTTGCCACATCTCTTTGAAAAAAGCCTTTGTGTGGTACCCAGAATTGATAAGACGATGATTTTGACCCAAGAGCATTTCACGGGGATATTTTGAAATTTTGCAAAATGTATCATTCACATAAGTAATCGTGCCATGACGATCAGTAATCGCCACAATCGCCGATTGATCGAGGGCAAACTTAATATCCGAAAGATCTTTCAATGTTTTCTGAAGCTCGGATTGCGCTTCATACCGCTGAGAAATATTGCGCATAATCAAAGAGAACCCCAGAAGTGTCTCCTGGGTATACAGGGGTTTAATGGCAATTCTTGCCCAAAATGTGGATTGGTCCGCTTTGAGACTAAGGTATTCTGACTCAAACTGACCATCGGAAATCGCATTTTGCAAAGCAAATTCTGGTTTTTGAGCTTGAATATCTGCCATGGGGTAGAAGCAAGAAAAATGCTTCCCCATAATACAAGTATCCTGATAGCCAGTAATCCGTTCTGCGCCAGGATGCCAACTTATAATGTATCCAGACGGATCCAACATAATCAGGGCAAAATCCTGAATGCTATCAATTAACTGGTGTGCTAGCAGTTCTGTGCGAATGTTTGGCGGTGTCAAATCAACCTCGATAGTCAATTTAGGATAAATCGCTTTTTTTATTGTAACGCAGGGATAGAATCAAACCGAATCTGGCTGAATTTGCGAGAATACCAGTTACTACACTCATTTATATCATGTTCTAAGGTATCCACCGCAGCAATAAGCTTCAACAAATCAAAGGTTGTCACAATCCCGATTGGTTTTTGGGTATCTGGCTTGACGATAATAACCCGGTGAATTCGATGGTTTACCATTAACTTTGCCATCTCTTCCACAGTTGTATGCGGAAGTTCCGTGTAGACATGATGGGTCATATAATCTGACACAAAACCTCCTGGAATGTCTTCAAGATGAAACCCTTCTTCTTCCAGAATGCGATCAATCTGACTATCACCAAAATAAGGACTTGCATTTGAATATTCCAAGCCCGATCTCAGAATATCCTGCATCGAAATCACCCCCACCAAGTCCCCATTTTGATCGGTGACAGGTGCACCACTAATTTTGTGAGTAACCAGTAATTCAATTGCCTCTTCACAGAGCATTTCAGGCTTTAGGGTAATCAAATCTTTACTCATAATATGTTGGGCAAATAGTTGCATGTGGTTTTATCCTCCAAGTAATAAATTATGTACGCATAAAATCTATATCCGTCCCTTGTCCGAGACTTTTTCAACAGAAACGGCGGTATACCAAAACCGAATAGGATGATCCATTCCTTTTAATTCATAGTCATATCCTTGAAAACGCAGTGATTGAAAGGCATCATGAACCTCCAAATGATTGGTTTTAAAAAATCGAGCCATTGCCATGATTGAAGGGAATGTAACTGTTCCACCAGACTTTACACTGTTGGACTCCAGTATTTTTTGTAAATATTTTGAAATGGACTCACTTGGCTTCCTCCCAGCGAGATTAACAAGTGGCGTAAAGTTGCTTAATGGGATATTCTGCGTTTCATCTGGCAAAAGGATCACTTCCTTTCATCTCAAAGTGGGGTTTAACCTGCGTAAGGTAAGGGTTCTCGTATTTCTTTTTGACCATGAAAATTTTTAAGCCACTTCAAACGGCTGGGCTTTTTCAAACAGCTTGGCTTCCGAAATAAGGGATCGTAAAGCTTGATTGGGGTATCAATACCCAGAATTTCATAGGCATAAGCCTGGTGTTTGAGTTCATATAAAGCATCAAAAACGTCCATTTCACAACAGTTCATAATTCTTGCCAATTCCAAAATTGATGGGAGCTCTAGATGGTGAACTTTGTTTGGCTCCAAGTGATTTTCAAGCAATCTGTGAAAATATTGGGCAAGCTGAGCGGATATGGTATCCCACTCATGAGGACGAAAAAGAGGCATATTCTTTTCGGAGAAAGTCACGGTACTCATCAAATAAACTCCTTTATTAAAAGTACGTATTGAATTACTGTTTATACTGTACTTTTTTTATGGCTGCTAAAGATTCACTAAAGGATTACCCAATGGGTTATCCATTTGTCTAATAGGCCAATGTTGAATTTTCATAGCCTCAGCTTATGAGATTTTAGTAATGTCATCAGCAAAAAGTGAATGTCAAAGTCCAAAAATAAAGTTTAAACCCTAACACACTCACTCTCTCTTAACCTATTTTTGGCACTCTGATGTACACCGTTTTTATACACAGAGTGCCTCTCCATTTTCTCCGTTGTTAGCCAAAATAATAATGAGGATATTTTTATGAAAGTTTTATTACCGATTGATAATTCTGATTGTGCTCAACTCACTTTAAAGTGGGCTGTCGATTTCTTAGATAAAACCAACTGCCAGATTTATTTATTGGACGTTTTACTTTATACCCAAGGGGTCGAAGTAACCGACTATGAAAAAGATGAAGCTGTCAAGATTTTAAAGAATGCCAAAGCCTTTTTTGAAAAACAAGGATTCCGGGTTGAAAAGGCCGAATGGATGATTGATGAGCCAGTGAAAGGCATTTGTGGATTTGCTGATGAACGTGAGGTTGATCAAATTATTATTGGATCTCATGGACGGCAGGGACTTGCTAAATTTCTACTGGGAAGCGTAAGTGAAGGTGTTTTTAGGAATGCAAAGCAACCTGTTATTGTGATTAATAACGGTCACCAGTCGTCGTTAAAAATGAGCCATTTAGAAGAAATTTGCTTAACAGAGCATTGAGTATTGACTACATAAATCAGCTTTACTTTTCGAATGCTGAAAAAAGCGCATCCCTATAACCTATCATATGAGCCGATATTGATCTGATTCAAAATCCGTCTCATTTCCATATTGTAAATGGGGTTGATCTGCCATCTGCTAGGCCGAATCCATCTTCATTTTTCTAGGGGAAGCATTTACCTGAGAGAAGAGACATAATCAAAAGTGAGAGCGTAAATCAGTGTGGAGAGAAGTGTAAAATGGGTATCAACGGCTTAAGTTCAATTTTGCCGTACTTATCAAGCAATTATTTAAGCAGCCTTGTGGGAACATCGAGTGGTTCATCTTCCCAACTCAGTGATCCATTACTCAATAACAGTAGTTCTAGCGTCAACACATCAGATCCCTTTGCCTCTGTACTCAATGACCCCATGGCAAACGACCCGCTACTTCAGGAAATTGATGGAAATAGCAATAATAACAACAGCAATGATCCGCTGATGTCATTATGGGCGCAATCACCAGCGTTAATGCCTTACAATGCATTAGGGGGTATTGCTCCTCTTTTAAATGGCGGAAATACCCTTAGTTTTTCAGGCTAGTTACAAAACCTTGCTTGAAAATACCTTAAACCGTGGTATCGAGAATGTTATTGTTTAAAACAGGATAGGTACTGCCCGATTGTTGATACTCTCCAAGCAATTTCTGTTCGAGATTAAGCCACGATGTGGTTTGTGAAGTACCATTGGCAGTATTCGCAACAGTTGATGTGGTATTAGTAGGTGCTGAAAATGGTTGATTGGCAATTGCATACGCCTGTTGAAGAACCGGCAAAGGATTATAAGAAATAAATCCATCATTAAGCTTCATGGCAGCAACCTTTCTGAAAAGAGAATTTTAGTGTGACTCTTTAAAAATCGTCCATTTCTGTCTTAACTTTAATCCGATTTGATCGATTTTCAACTTGATTTTGAATGCGCATGTTTTATGTAGGCTATGATTTGTGGTATGTATCGTTATCAGATAGCACAGCGTGTTTGGGAGAAACAGATGCAACCCATTCAACCGATAACCTCTTCGACTTCCAATCGTCCTTTAAACCGCCAAGTGAGGCTTCATTTTGCGGCCGATACGTCACAAAAACCCTCTAACGTTAGTCCTCAGAAGGCTTATGACAAAAGAGGAATGATCTTTACAGCAGTCAATGCGGTTCTTAGTATTGTTTTAATGGCTGGATTATATTTGTATCACGTCAGTACTGAAAAGACTTCTGAGCCCTCTCAAAAGCCCAAAACCCAGGCAAACTCTCCGGCGGATAAGGGCATATCACAATAGCCACACATTCGGTAACGTTTTATTACAATTGGTCTCAAAATAAAGCAATTTTTTATTGACCCTCGTTTCAATAAACATGGGCAAGATTAAAGTGCTGCCCTTTATGTTAAAACGAAGGCAATAATAATATTCCAATGGTTTGGCTACTTCAAAATCTCATAAGACCTTTTTCGCTCTCCTCTCGCTCAAAACAATTGGAGAGAAACAGACCCTTGCTTCAAAAAGACGTATTGCAAGAGCAAGGAGATCAATTTTCGTTAACTCCTGAAACGCTCCCCTCTTATGCCGATGAAATGCGCTCTGCCTTTAAGAAAGTCCAATCCTTTGGTTCCCACATCACGCATGATAAGTCATTTAATCAAATTGTCTCTTTTCGAAGACAAGGTGGGTTTCAAAACAAACAAAACGTAGCCCTTATCAATATTGATTCACACAGTGATTTATACCATCTTAAAAGCGCTCGAACGCTTTGGTCACCTGGAAGCTGGATGAATGGTGCCATTTTAAAAACACCCGAAATTACAGAAGTTATCTGGGTAAGGCCGTTAGAAATTGATGCAGTAACCCAACTTCGACACCCGGCGTTTGATGCAGTGAGTCAGCAAAAGCCTGGTGTAACTGGCTGCCCCATTTTTCACTACGGAGCGAATAAGCAAGCTTATATTGATGCTCCAAGTTTCAATATTTGCTATAACGAGCCTGATGAAGAACTCCTTAAATCAGATTCATGTCGTCTCCTCACTCTGAGTACTATTCCGTTGTCACAAATACCGGATATGGCCAATCGAGATGTAATTTTAAGCATTGATATGGATTATTTCTCCAATACAGGCTTCGATACCATTGGAGATACCAAAGTTCCTTATAAAGGGGGCGGTTACGTTGCTTCCGTATTTAAAACCTTAAATAATGCTCATGTTAAACCTTTTTTACTCACCCTCGCCCTATCGCCTAAATATAGTTTTACACCCTATAAATGGCCAATTTTTTGGCGTCAATATTCAGATCCTCTATTTCAAGCCGTTAAGCACAATAAAACCACCATTGAGTCTTTATGACAGGAACAACCATTACTTAAACAATAAAAATTGAGTCAAAGAAGAAGTTTATTTGTGCTCTAATCTATAGCCGTAAGCAATATCGCGTCGGTTTCGATAGCTACCGTCTTGCTTTTTAACCCCAAAGAATTTTAAGGCCCGCTCAAACGGCCATCCATGAACGGCTGCATATTCCCCCCAGGCTGTCCCGCTTCGATTTGTTCCCCACTGGCAAAACATGGCCAAGGGCTGGCTGGGAGATGCTGAATTTAAATAGGAAATAATTTTGGGATTTTCTGCTTTCATATGCACGTAATGCACTGTAATAGCGTGCTTTTTGCCTAAGGCTTCAAGATACTGTTGAACCCCCGTAGGGGACAAGTTTCTGAGTTTATTCACTTCATTGTTTTCTTGATATTGCTTTAACAGCAACGGGGAGTGAATAATAAACTGGTTGGTTTTGTCGTCAGAGAAATGCCCTCTTAAATCAATTATGGTCCGAACCCCCATCTTTAAAACAAGCCAATCCAAGTTGGCTGGCGTATACCCACCCCCACGAATTAAAACAGGCTTGCCATCTTCCAGCTTAACGATATTTAAGTTATTAATCAGGTTACTACCGGTTTCTTCAAAAGCTGTTTTTAGAGGGCCTGGGGGTAAATCTTCCCAATGGATATAGGGACTATTGTCTTTTTGTACAATTGCTACAGAGGTCGTCTGCCCAGGACTGTGTGCAGGCAAGGCCCAGCATGGTGCCTGTAGCAGCCCAATGCTCAGCAAAACGCCTACTACTCCCAGGAGCATTTTACGGTGAATCGCTGTAAAAAATGCAAATGTCCTATCCATATTCATCATTATAAAACGCTTTTTTCAATTTTCCCAATCGCTTTTATTCTGTATGCTCATTTATAGAAAATGTTATAATCGAGATAAAATCTGTATGAGAATGCGTTTAGATTGAAACTGAAATGACAACCTTTTCTTTTGTTGTTCCAATTTACAATGATGGTTATTTGGCAGAGGCATTCTGTCAGGAGTTTCAAAGGGTATTTCGAGAGTTTTTAAATCAAGAAAATATACAAGGCGAAGTTGAGTTGATTTTTATCAATGATGGAAGCAAAGATAATTCTTACCAAACGCTTTTAGAAACAAGTTATAAATATCCATTTGTTAAGCTTATTGGGCTGAGTCGTAACTTTGGACAACATATCGCCATCTCCTGTGGTTATCGCCATGCATCTGGAGAATATATTGGTATGCTGGATGTGGATATGCAGGATCCTCCCAACGAAATACCAAGATTAATAAACAAATTAAAAGAAGAAGATGCGGATATTATTATTGGAGTTAGACCTCACAGAAAAGGACCTTTAGTCAATAAGCTCACATCCAAAGCCTTTCACTTCGTATTAAATAAACTTACTGGATATGAAACGCCGACGAATATTGCAAACCTGAGAATTATGACTCGGCGATTCATTAATGTTTACAATGCACTCACTGAGCATTCTCGCTTTATTCCTGCGCTTGAAGGATGGATTGGGTTCAAAAAAGTCTATATTGATATAGCGCATCAAGAACGACAACAAGGGATATCAAGCTATAATCTTTTAAAGAGAATCGCTATGGCTGTCGATACAATTACTTCATTTTCGGACCTACCTTTAAGAATCGCAATTAATAGCGGTTTCTTAATTGCTCTTATAAGTTTTATTGGAATGCTTGCTGTTATCGTTAGAAAATTAATCTATATAAATCTCTTTCCAGGGTTTACAACAACCATTGCTCTTATTTTATTCGCAATGGCAACCCAACTTATTTCTATAGGACTAGTGGGTTTATATATCGGTAAAATTTTAAGAGAAGTTCAAAACAGGCCCCTCTATATTATTGCCAATCAGCATAATTT
>JANWIO010000053.1 GCA_025449835.1 Vampirovibrionales bacterium | reverse complement strand
TGCAACGCTCGATCCAACCAATTTGATTGAGCTTGGCCAATTTGATGGGCTTTCTCCTCTCGGTTTTTATAACACTTATCATAGCCTGGCAAATATACCGTGGTATCCAGGGCAAAAAATCCAATATTTCCCCGTTGAAAAGAATAATAACGCGGTAACCCCAAATAGGCTAACTGCGCCTCTTCATGCTCCCACCTCACGTCATGGTTGCCCATAATCGTAAAAATTTGCACCGGTTTCTCTTCCAACGCTTTAAAGGGTTTGGTTAATCGGTCCTCAAAAAGGCTTGGGTCACCATCCAGTGGGTTAGTTCGGTGAGGAAGCCCAGGGCCATAGACATTATCGCCCCCTCGTAAAATGGTTCCATAAGGCCCCTGAGCATACTGGTCCTCCATTTGGCGAACCAAATCTTGCAACACATCGTTATTCAGCCCACCATCTGCAAAAAACACAAATCGATCCAGCCCTTTCACGTTTGGATCCAGTGGGAATGGCTCTTGCCCTTCCAGTACAGGGGTTGTTTTCGACTTTTTACCTTGAAACCGGGGGTGTCCCTTGATATTAAAAAGTGGTTGAATCATCCTCTTCCAATCATCCACAAATTCGGCTCTTTATAAAAGCACCTGGATTATACAGCAGCTTCTTCAATAAAATCCCTCAATCTTAAAAATTGCCTGCAAAAAAACCGAGCAAAACAAACTTGCATCGATCGGATTCTCAAATATTGCCACGAATCGCTCAATCACCGGATTCGATGACGCTGAAAAAAACTTTACAAAAAGGGTTATCCCAGCCCTTCGGCCAGGATAACCGCACATCTTTTCAATTTAACAAAATTTATCGCCAGAAGGATCCATCTTGGGATTGCTGAGGCGCCTGTTGTTGATAGGCTGGCGGGGGGCCATATCCTTGATTATATTGTCCGTAACCCTGATTTGGGGGTGGTCCACCATAGCCGCCACCATTCCCGCCACCATATCCTTGATAGCCATAATTATTGTATTGCGGTGGGGGTTGTGGTGGTGCATAACCTGAATTGTAGCCATAATTGGGTTGGTCATAGCCATTTGGAGGAGGATTATTTCGATTGGTAAAAAAGCCGTAGGCTGCCCCCAGAGATCCTCCCATGAGCGCTCCTTTTAAGGCCCCTTTTCCGTGGTTACTGGAAGAGGTAAATCCACCTATTAGGGCACCTAACCCTGCTCCCATAGCTGTATCTTTAACGATGGGGTGATTCCCCATAATGCCACCCTGCTGATTTTGATAATAATTGGGTTGTTGCTGGTAATATTGTTGTGCATGTGCTGAAAGCATGGGTAAACTCAACGCAATAACGGCTGTTAGTGCTGCTAATTTTGCTTTGTTCATCAACATGTCCGAATAACTCCAAAGCCTTGCCATTGCTTCAGTAATCGTTCATTCTGCCCAAAGATTCAATTTCCCCCCTCCACCGTAAAGATTCTGTAACATTTTGATGCAGACTTTTTTACAATATCGAAAAGTTTATAAATGAATTTCCAAATACGGCGCAGCACCCAAAATTTCTCGGGCATATTCCGTTTTGGGAAAGACCTTTAACATGCCTTTTTGGACTTTAAAATTAACCTGCCCAATAAAATGTTCCAGGCCATTTTCAATCAACACCTGGTTGTAGGCCTCCAAGGTATCCTCTTGCATTTTTTGAGATTCTACCGCTTCCGTTTTAACCATCGTTCTCCCCCCCGCCTCAATTTATTTCCCCATTTTTATCCTAGACAAAGTAGTTCATCCCCACCAGCCACAATGGGATAAGCCTATGAAATAGCGAAAAGCCTGAACTTGATTTTTGAACCACCCAACCCACATCTTTTTGGCCCAACCTGTTGCATCCGAAAATACGTATCACCGGCGATAGCATTCTTGAGAAACAGGGATTTTAATAAAAAATAAGGGTCATGCGATGCATCTAGAAAATGGGGGAAAAAAACATGTTTTTTCAAAATCGGCATGAGGCCGGTCGAGAACTGGCCAGTAACCTCCTCCATTATCAATCGGAATCGCCTTATATTTTTGCACTCCCCAAAGGGGGAGTGATTGTGGGCTCCGAAATTGCCAAAGCCTTAAAAGCGCCCCTGGATGTCATTGTGGTTCAAGAAATCGGTGCCCCCAGGCAGCCTGGCCTTTACATTGGGGCTATTGCACCTCAAGGGGTACGGGTTTTGAATACCGAAGTCATCAATCTCTTGGGGATTCCTGGCCTGAAAATTGAAGAATTAATTCAAGAAGAACAAGCCCTTTTAGAGCGCCGCATCAGAGACTACCGGGGGTATAACCCCATGCCCAAACTTCATCAAAAAACGGTAATCATCACCGATGATGGCATGACGAACCGTTCTGCAATCATCGCAGCAGTTCAGGTCATCCGAAAAATGTCCCCCCAAAAAATCATCATGGCCCTCCCTGTCTGCACCTCAGAAACAGCTCATGGCATTTATTTAGACGTTGACGAATTGGTATGCGCCAAGGTGGCTCCCAAATTTTCACTCCCCACCACATGGTACCCGCCCCATCAACGTATCGGGGATCACAAAGCCATCGAATTGCTTCATAAAATGTTCCCACCCCTTAAAATGGGGGCGGAACAAAAGTAATGGAAAAAAGTGGGGAGATGTGGGGCGAAGCCCCTCAGAAACAGGGAGGGTCCGGGGCCCCGGGGCTATCAAAATCATGGCCTTTGTTCTATTCCCCTTAAAATCAGTTAGCTTTGTGTGGCTTGGGTCCAAAAAGCCAGGGCAGCGAAATGGTTCTTCCTTTTGCCAGCAAGAGACGATAGGTCCCGATTTTGACGTAGTTTTCAATAAGAAGCCAGACCAGGGCATAGCCCCAGACCAACAATGCTAACGGCCATCCCAACGGCGGTATAAACCAACCATACACCGCCGCCAGCGTGCCAATAATTTGCGTGGTTTCTGCCGCAGTGATTAAAATCCAACTGGGATAGGGTTTATCCCAGATATTTCCAACATTTCGAGTCACATAAATGGTCATATGGCCTGCCACCAGCAATTTTAAAAAGATAAATGTTTTTAAGGTATCCACAGGCAAATGCAGCAAAAATTTGGCAATGAGCAACAGAAGAAAGGTTTCAATCACGCCCATCAGGCCCAGGGTGGATGAAATAGTGAGAATTCTGGGCATCTGCCATCGAACCGGCTTGGGCGCAATGGGGGCATTATCATATGCAATGGTCATAATGGGAACATCATTTAAAATCGACAGCAAGACAATCATAACGGCCGTAATGGGAAAGAAATTAAAAATAAAGATGGAGAGAGATATAAAAAGGAGAACCCGGATGGTTTCAGCAATCCGAAACGTGGCGTAACTGGTCATCCGCTCAAAGATTCTTCGAGCCTCCTCAATAGCACGAGTAATCACAGAGATTCCCGGCGCCATTAACACCAAATCTGAGGCCGCCCTTGCTGCATCCGTTGCACCACTCACTGCAATTCCAACATCAGCCTGTTTTAAGGCGGGCGCATCATTGACGCCATCCCCCGTCATCCCCACAATGTGGTTTCGAGACTGAAGCAATTGAATAATCCGAAATTTATGTTCGGGTAAAACTTGGGCAAAGCCATCTGCCGCTTCAATCCGCTCAATCAATTTACCGTTTTCTGCCATCGCATCTTCCGTAAAGACCGTATCGGCAACAACAAGGTTTTCCCCTAAATCCAATTGTTTGGCGATTTCCTTGGCAATGGCCAAATGATCTCCCGTAATCATTTTAATTTGAAGCCCTTTGTCTTTGGCATCCCTCAATGTTTCCTTGGAATCCAGCCGGGGAGGATCATAAATGGGTAAAACACCTAAGTACTGCCATTTTCCAAAATTACTTTGCCGGGCAACCCCCAGCGCCCGATCCCCACGAGACGCCATCTCAATCACGGCATCTTCCACCTTGTGCTGAAGGGCCTCATCCGGTGAAACCAGCTTTAAAATAATCTGAGGGGCCCCCTTGGTGACCACAAATTTTGGGCCTTCCTTTGGCTGAACTTCTGCCCAACTGCGTTTAATCACCGGATCAAATGGCTTAAAGTCGGTGATTTTATAGGGGTCTAAATGCGATCTGTCTTTCAGCCCCTGAACAACTGCATTATCAATGGGATCATCCCCTTCAAGATGGGACGCCAAAACCGCCATTAAAATCACCTCTTGGGCGTCTTTGGCTTCAACAACAACCGGATCCCCCAAAACCAATTTGTTTTGGGTTAACGTGCCGGTTTTATCAGCACAAAGCACATCAATACCCGCCATCTCTTCAATAGAAACCAACCGAGTAACAATGGCTTCCATTTTAGAGAGGCGCCACGCTCCCACAGCCATGGTAACCGACAACACCGCCGGTAAAGCCACAGGAATGGCTGCAACGGTTAAAACCAACACAAATAAAATGGTCTCCACCAGAGAATTCCCCCGAAGCCAAGCCACAATTAAAATAATCACCGCCAAAACTGCCGTGACCATAATTAAAAAATGCCCGATTTTCAAAATCATTTTCTGAAAATGGGCTGGTGTTTCGGATTTTTGAACCAGTTCTGCGGTTTTTGCAAACTTGGTTTTACTCCCTGTTGCCGTCACCAATGCTTTCATTTCGCCTAACTTCACAACAGTGCTAGAGTAAGCCATATCCAAGGCCTCTTTATCGACTGGCAAAGACTCTCCCGTCAATGCTGATTCATCAATGCTGAGTTGTTTCCCTTCCAGCAATTTAACATCGGCAGGCACAATGTGCCCCATCTGCAATTTAATCATATCTCCTGGAACAAGGGCTCTGGCCTCAATATTCTGCCACTTGCCTTCCCGTAAAACCAATGCCGTGGGCGCCAGTTTTTTCTTGAGGGCTTCAATGGCATTACTGGCTTTAAACTCTTCCCAGAACCCAACCCCGGCATTGATCAACAACATAAACAAAATGATGCCAAAATCTTCCCAATGACGAATGATGGCTGAAAAGATGCAAGCCACTTCAATCATCCACGGAATGGGGCCCAAAAAATAGGACATAAATTTTAAAAGGGGATTAATCCGTTTTTCTTCTAATACGTTTTCGCCGTACTCAGCCCGACGGCTTTCAACGTCATCTTGGGTTAAACCTTGGTTTATGTCACTTTTTAGGGTTTCAAGGGCTTCTTGTGCCGAAATTTTACTGAAATCTACACCTATTACTGGTGGCATCAATGGCCTCCCCTGGATTTGCGTTGTTTTTTTGAATGCGCATGTTCAATCCATGCAGTCGCCTTATCAAGCATTCTGGCACAAGAGGCTCTCCTCAGGAATGTCCAAATAGATAATCCCCAAAAGGATAAGGTATTGCTTTTCACACCCGCTGTAATCTATGCGGGTGCGTGAAAAAGCTCTAAAATTCCGTCAATGGTATCCTGCATTAAGTGTCCTGAAATCGAAACCTGACGAGTCTGTGATAACTGATTGGTTGTTAATGGCTCTTGGGAATCGTGTTGAAGCTTATATAGCTGATCCAACATCTCTTTTAATGACGCCTTCAATTCCTGGCTCAGGTGAATAACAAGCTGATTTTTTTTGACATTCGCAATTTCCATATTTCCTTTTACCACCTCAGCCTCTTTTAGAGCTATTTCAGCCGTTTTTTTTGCTGCGTCTGCCTGATCCTTTGCAAGTACAATTTCTTTTAATGCAGACTCTGCCTGCTCTTGGCCGAATTTCGCCTTGGCGCTTGACAATTCAGCCTCATGCTGAGAATGTTCTGCCTGATGGCGATAAAACTCTGCCTGTCCACGGGCAATTTGAGATTTATACTGGGCCAGCTCCGCTTTCATCCGATCGAGCTCTACATCTTCCATAGAGATTCTGGCAGATCTCAAGGTTCTATCCATTGGTTTATGGCTGCTTTTTTTCTCCCCTTCCAATTTTGATTTTTCTTGTTCAATCTCCTTTTGACGGTTTGAAATCTCGGATTCCATCTTTTCAATGGTCGTTTTTATTTTCAGGATATCTTTTTCCAGCTCTTCAATCGTAACCAATCCTGTTGAATAATCCTGTTTTTTCTCCATTGAATTCTCTCCTCCAGAGTGCACACCTTAACACCCCTTCATTATGATGCTCTCTTGCCCATGAGGAAATTCACTTGCAAGACATATCCGTATTCGCCTTTTGGGGAATATCCTTTTTCGTATTTCCTGACAGCTAAATTTATTATTTAATGAATAATAGCAATGAAGGAGTCTTTATTGATGAACAATTCACTGAATCTAAAAGTTGTTGGACTCACGCTAGGCATACTTTGGGCATTATCGGTATTAACACTTGGCGTAACAGCAACTTTTTTCAATTATGGAACTCCCTGGGTAACTTTATTGGGAAGTGTTTATATCGGCTACACTCCCACCATTGTGGGAACCCTGGTTGGAACCTGTTGGGGGTTTTTTGACGGCCTGATTGGTGGCATTATCTTTGCCTGGCTTTATAACCGGGTTTTAGTCACCTTATCTTAAACACACCTTATCAGCCTCATCCTTATAAAAACAGTTGACAAGCGAGACCATTGATTGAAAAATAAAGGCTTGGCTAAGTTGAGTGAGGTTTATGGTGATTCGTTTTTCAAGCCGCCTGCCAGCAAGTTCAGCAGTAAGGCCGACTTACGCAAACCCAAACATATTGCCCCCTTTGGCAGTATTGGTTCACCCCAAAAACCAAATGAATGGGGAACAGGTATCCGCGTTTACAGAGGCTTGGGCTGAAAATCCCAGAGGCGCCATTGTGACCCTTTCTCAAATTGTTGACCAAGCCATTGAGAAGCTTAAACAACCCCATGGAAACAAATTTGGCCCAAAACGAGAAGATGCAGCTTATGTAGCAGGGCGCCTAAAGCGCTTTGTGGCCTTTTTTAGACGAGAGTTTTGGGATGAAGACTTGGTGGGACGCATGATACAAGAATTTAAGCCAAAAGCCAGCCGTTCCGAAGATATGGCAGCCAATGCCCGTAATACGGGTATCCCCTGGCAAACCGGTTCTTGGCACTCTTTTGTTGGGTTAATTCAGCAAAAAGCACTCCCTGAGTTTTACAGTATTTTAAGCCCCCATCTTCCAGATCAGGAAAAAAAACCGCTCCCACCCACACCCATTCAAACGACGCATGATTATGATGATGATTTTGATTATGAGCCTTTTAAACCCACGGATGGTGATGATGATTTTGAACCTTTTAAACCCTCTGACGATTTTTTAGATTAACACCTTTTCGATTAGTTATAGCCAAATTTTCGGATAAACCAACGTTTAACAACCTGGGTTAAAACACAGTAGCCCATTAAAATGGCAGCCAGCCACAAGAAATAATGGAGTGGAAGCGGCCTTAATCCAATAAAAGGTGCAATGGGTGAAAATGGAATATAAACCCCAATTGCCATAATACAAACCGTTAAAATAATTAAAGGTGGCGCAGCCCAACTCTCAACAAAGGGAATTTTAGCGGTTCGAATCATGTGAATAATCAAAGTTTGAGACAATAAGCCCTCCACAAACCACCCCGACTGAAATAAAGATTTTCCAGCCACGGAATTTGCTCCAAAAATAAACCATAGCACCCCAAAAGTCACATAATCAAAAATTGAACTGATAGGGCCAAAAAACAACATAAAGCGGCTAATGTTACCAATTTGCCATTGGCGGGGCTGATCCACATAGTCTTCATCAACGGTGTCTATAGGAATCGCTATTTGAGAAAAATCGTACAATAAGTTTTGAATCAGAATCTGAACAGGTTGCATCGGCAAAAAGGGCAATAGGGCACTGGCGCCCACCATACTGAATACATTGCCGAAATTCGAGCTTGTCGTCATCCGAATATATTTAATAATAGTGCCAAAAACCTGCCGCCCTTCGAGAACACCTTTGGACAGCACCAGCAAACTTTTTTCTAAAAGAATAATATCAGCGGATTCTTTGGCAATATCCACAGCACTTTCCACGGATATACCCACATCAGCAGACTTTAAGGCAGCAGTATCATTAATTCCATCTCCTAAAAACCCAACCACATGACCTTTTCGTTTTAAAGATTCAATTAAAATCTCTTTATGCCGGGGGGTTAGCCTTGTAAACACATTGGCCTTATCCACCATGGCGTCCAATGCAGCCCCTGAAAGTGAATCCATTTCATCTCCCTGGACAACCTGAGTCATTTTCAGTCCCACATCTCGGCAAACTTTGCGAGTAACGGCCTCATTATCTCCTGTTAAAATCTTTACTTTAATTCCTTGTTGTTCAAGGGCCGCAATTGCTGATGAAGCGGTTTCTTTGGGGGGATCTAAAAAAGAGATGTATCCCAGCAATGTTAAATCCTTTTCATCTTCAGCAGAATAATGGGTTTGCCCCAATGATAGTTCTTTATAGGCAAGGGCAATCACTCTAAAACCATCTTCATTAAGCTCTTGAGCGATCTGCCTGATATTTTCCCGCAACTTATCTTCCAGAGGGTAGATTTTTCCACTGTCCTCAACCAGGGTACACACCTTAAAGATCTCCTCTAGCGCTCCTTTACAAATTAAGAGATGTGACACCTTATTCTTTTCCACAACTACGGACATTCGACGTCGGACAAAATCGAAAGGCACCTCATCAATTTTGGAATACTCGCCCAGTTTGTCCGCAATCTTATCCATAGCAGCGTGTTTTAAGACGGCATCATCTAATAAATTTTTGAGACCCGTTTGATAAAAACTATTTAGATAGGCAAATGCCAAGACTTTTTGCTCTTCTTCTCCATGGATATTCAGGTGTTTGTCCAAAATAACCTTGTTCTGAGTTAAGGTTCCTGTTTTGTCTGTGCATAAAATATCCATGGCCCCCAGATTTTGAATAGCATCAAGCCTTTTCACAATAACCTTATGCTTAGACATCGCCAATGCCCCTTTAGCCAAAT
Source organism: Vampirovibrionales bacterium (assembly GCA_025449835.1). Taxonomy (GTDB): domain Bacteria; phylum Cyanobacteriota; class Vampirovibrionia; order Vampirovibrionales; family JAGQHJ01; genus JANWIO01. The sequence goes on along the minus strand of JANWIO010000053.1, from coordinate 36,981 downwards.
TTGTTGTTACAATCATGGGCAGCATTTCAGGAGTTAATCCCACTGCCACAGAAAGAGCAAACATAAAGGCTTCGAGCCAATTACCTTTCGTAATACCGTTAATTAAGAAAATAATCGAGATCATCACGACGATAAAACGGATTAAAAGCCAACTTAAAGCAGTAATCCCCTTATCAAAACTGGTTTCTTCTTTTTCACCCACAATGCTTTTTGCCAAAGCACCAAAATAAGTTCGTTCTCCTGTTAATACAACCACCCCAGTTGCCGTGCCACTGATAATACTCGTCCCCATAAAACATGTATTGGGCAGAGCCAATTGGTTTTTGGGAACGACACGAATTGGAGCAGAATCTTTTTCAACCGGCATCGCTTCCCCAGTTAAAGAAGCCTCCGATACAAGGAGGTCTCGGGCTGAAATCAATCTTACATCGCCTGGGACCATATCCCCGGAGGACAAATGAAGAATGTCACCAGGAACCAGGTTCTTTATGGGAATTTCCATTTGGGTCGGCCGTTCTTCAGGCACCTCCGGAAGACGAAAGACGGTTACCATGGTGCTCACTAAAGCTTGTAATTCTTCAGCCGCCTTACTTGAACGAAATTCTTGAGTAAAGCGTAAAAACACACTTACAAGAATCATAACGCTGATAATAATGGTAGAACTTGGGTTATGCGTATAATAAGAGACCGCAGCAATGGTTATTAATAGCAAGTTAAAAGGTGTTTTAAAGCAAAAAAGCAATTGAATATACCAGGGTCGGCGTTTTTCCCGGGCAATTTCATTTAAACCATACTGTTTTATACGAGCCTGGACATCAGATTCCCTTAACCCTTCTTGCTGGGTTGCCAATTGTTGCAGTACCGAATCAATCTCCGTTAAGGCCATTTCATTAAGTATGTTTGAAGTCCTAGGTCCTTTTGAGGATAGCTGTTGAGCCTTCTTATGATAAGGAGCTATTGCAAATCTTCTTAAAAAGCCTAGGGCCTGAAGATTAAAATGTTGGGACAGTTTCATTCACCCCTCGCACAAGCGTCTTATGGTTAAAACCAGGGCATTAATTTCAGAAAGACCTTTTATTCCTGATAGAAAGAATGTCCCCTTAACAATATCAATTCCTTAAGGCTATCTCAACCACCGGAAGGCTACCCTTTACTAAAACAGCACATCTATCCTTTTTTCACCCGGTAGAGTAAGTGTTATTACAAGACGCCCCCTCGTAATTTCAATCTTTCAGAATGATACCAAGAGTACGTTTTCTCAAAAAGTTGTGAAATCAACTGGAAAAAGAGACTTATCCATGGGATTATCTTCAGTAAAATCCCCCCAATAGGGACTTGACTATTTTCAAGGAGGTTTAACCCATGACGCTTCCACGTTCATTTGTTGTCACTGGCCTTGTTTTCTTTGTTTTAAGTTTGATTTTATGGTTTTTCTCATCTTTTTCTCTTTTTGTTGTCCCAGGACTCAATGCCAATAATTGGTTTCGCCTTTTGGTGATACCCATTTTACTGATTTTGCTCATTTTATTTTTGGTAAAACAGTTACTTGCCATTGAAGCCAAAGAAGAATTGGGCGAAGATGTGGCCTTACTTTACAAAGATGAAAGCATCCATGCCATTGAATCTAGTGACGGCTTGGATTCACCCAATGATGTTATTCAAGTCACGCCGGGCGATGACAAAATGCTTACAATTATTATTATCGGATTGATTGTTATTGGGGTGCTGCCCTGTGTTTTGTTTATGCTTAACATGTTTTCATCGCCCCCAACCTAAAACACAACCGGACCTTTATTTTGGCCTAATACACCATTCCTGCAGGCTTTAACGATTTAACCAACGGAATCGGCTTTTTGGGATTTGTTGACACATCCAACAAATCGCCTTTTTCATTTCGGTACAGGCTTACGACTGGAATACCATAGCCGTACTGATTAATATGTGGAACCTGGGGCGCCAAAATGTAAGACCGACTGGACACATTATTGTTATTCTTGGGATGATAGAGTTGAGCATTGTCAGACATTGCCCAATAATGAATGGGAAAAAGCCCATTGGCATTTAAGGGTTGAAATAGCGGTTGAATCATTTGCCATCCTCACCAATTACTAATTTGTTTTTATATACCATAAACAACGAAAGTATGGAAAAACCCGATTTTTAGCCGGATGCCAAAAACAAAGCCCTTTTCATTGACATCCTTTCCCAGTCACTTTAAAGTATTGGTGAAGGAATCTCTCTTTGCAGATTTTAAAAGCGTCCTTTAGCGTGGAACCACCGATTCGTGAATATTCCGCAAAAATGTATCCTTGCAGTGGTGCTAACCCTAGCAATTTTGTTCACCGCCTATAATTTTTCCACACAAAAGGCAGAAAATGTTTGCCTGGAGAATGTTTACACTCAAAACCCCATGCTCACCCTGTCTCGCCAAGACATTTTAGCCAAGTATTGCCCAAAGGAAAATGCCTTTGACTTTAAATACACAATTTACTTATGGGCTGCCGCACTTCTGATTGACTCTGTGGCTCAGGTTTTTATTTTCAAAGCCTTGTAGTTTTGTCCGCTTCCGTTAAGAGTTTTCCGAAAAAAACTTAAATCAAAGGATGGATTTTTGTAAAACCGAAGATTTATCGACACATTTTGAGTGCCCTTCGTTTATAATCAGGCCACTTTCCAGGATCTCCAAAAAAGGATAAGTGATGCCCAAATTTGAAATACTGTATCAATACAAACGAGTGGGGCGCAAGGTAATTACAGCTGAAAGCATCGTATTTGCAGAACTCAAGACGGCTGAAATGCGGAAAACCCTCTATGAGGAATTTGTCTTAGCCTGCTCCCGAGACCATTATTTAGGAGACTATACCGTAAAACCATTGGAAGAATAAAGATTAAAAGTTGTTTACCCAGCCACCCCAACAGGGATAGCATCGGGTAAGGACTGAAATGTATTGAAATGGTGGATAATAATTAACTCTTTGCCCGTCGGGGTTCTCTCAAAATCATGGGTTTGTTCATATTGAATTTGAAAATGTTGCCCCGACCAAACATCAAGACGGCGGGCAGTTTCCACTAAATCTTGCTGAAATTTTTGGACATAATCCGGCTCCGATGACCGAAGCTTGATGAAGAGTTTATCAAAATCAAATTGGTGAATTTGATAGCGTTGCAATAAGGGCAAGTGATCAAACGCTGTATGTAAAAAGGACCCACCAAAACGTTTTCCATTGAATAAATATAATTTTTCACTCGTACGGCCTGTAATTTTGGCCAAGGTTTGCCATTCTCTACCACACTGACACCGCTGTGGTGAACCTAAACAGCCTTCATCACCAATGGCATAGCGAATTAAGGGCATGGCATAATTATGCAGATTGGTCACTAAAATTCGCCCTTCTTCCCCATAAGGCAAGGGCTTGCCCTCATCATCAACAACTTCAACATAATTACACAAGGGATTGATATGAAGCCCATTCTGATGATCGCATTCACAGGCCAAATCACCCGCTTCACGACAACCATACCGGTTGTAAACCGGGCATTGAAATACCGATTCAATGGTTTCTCGCATCTGTTGTGTTAGGTTTTCAGCCGTTGAGTAGATGGCATTAAAGGGACGATTGATGGGTAAGTTCTGCTCCTGGCTATGACAAGCAAGAGCATAAAGCTCAGCAGCATATCCTACGAGATAATGGCAATCGGTTTGCTGGTTAATGGTTTGAATAAAGCTTGTAAAAACATCTGGAGAAGACACACGACAATTTAAAATCCGACGCCCCTGAAGAAACCCGACCAAGAATTGGTCTTTCCAGGAGTGTAGTTGTGCATGTAAGTCTCGATAGGCAGACCAAAGGAGAAAATAAGGCGTGCCAATTCTTAAGCCGCTCCAACTGTTGGTAAAAAAGTTTGCCGCCAGATACCAGTCCCAGTAATGGTTATCTTGAACAACTTGAATAGGGGTTGCTGTGGATCCACCGGTTTTAAACAGGTACATACCGCGCTCTTTTCCTTTGAGATGGGTAAAATCAGTGCCGTGAAACACAATATCCTCTCTCGTCAAAGGGGGAATCTGTGCAAAATTAGCCAGATCTAACTTTCCATTAGCAAAAACACCTGCATTTTCAAGACGATCTCGATAGGCAGGAACAAAATCATAGGCCTCTTGAAGGAGTTGGCGCAAAAATCTTTCCTGATAATGGCAAAGCATCTCAAAAGGCTGATATTGATTTTGTTGAAGCCAGCGATAATAGGTAAAAAACTGCGATCGTTTCCAGTATTTTAAGCCAATATAAATCGCTGCCTTAATACGTGAGTCCATAGAGGGGAATGTTCCTGTTTTCCTTGTTCTTGTTGTTTCCAAAGCGGCCAGAGGGTTGGTTACCCCTTGGCAAAATCTGATTTCGTCCCAGAATTATGAGTTTCGGCCAGCCCGACGCAAAGGCCTTACGGTTGAGTAGCAAGGTAACATGGTTTCTCGATAGTAAAATCCCAGATGCTGAGAATACACTCGATAGCACCGCTCCCCTGCAAACAATCGCAAAAGCGCTCCTTCTGCAATGGGCAAGATACTTTCGGGATTCTCTGCAAGCAGGGGTGTCAAGACATTTTCCTTCCAGCCCTCCCAGTGGGATACATCCAAAACAGAATGAAGGGTGTAGTAGTGGTATTCTGTTGAAGACAAGCCAATTCGCTTTAAGCCTTCCATCACTTTTTGACACCGTCCAGGCGCCGTTAATTCAATGGCTCCCAAGGCCCCAATGGATTGATAAAACCGTGAACGTTTGGTCGCCACGGCAATCATCATATTGGAGAGTGCCAAGGGTTCCCAGTGAACATCTTCATAATGCGTCTGCCACGACAAATGGAAACTTTCAATCAGCCGGGTTAACTGGTGGGAATGCACCCCTTCCAATTCCCCTTCTCCCATTTCATCCCAAAAATTATGGGCTAATTCCATTTTGACAAAGGGAGGGGTTTTCACTTGGGTTAAGGCAATTAAATCATCAAAACCGGCTTCGGTTGACGTTTCCTGCTTTAAAAAATAGTGAAATTCTTCCCTTGAGGCTCTTTCAGAAAGATACAAAAACAAAGGGTGCCCTTGACCATAACCATTCTGCTGTAACGATTCAAACCAATCGATAAAGGCCGCTTGTTCCACAGGAACCTCTTTCATTTTGGGTGCAATCCGGGCCCTTTCATGTTGAAGCCAATGTTCTTCCAAGTAGCCACAGAGGAAATTGAGGGCCGCCTCTGTTTCAGAGGTCATTTTTAAATCAATAGACAGACGTTTACGATTTAAACTCGCCAAAAGGTGATGAAACTGTGAGTAACTACTCTCATGGCTTAAATGAAGCCCTTCTAAAGTTTTTTCCAACTGCGTTTTCAGCATCTTATCCTGGATAAAGGCTAAAGGATCCGCAAGCGTGCTGGTTTCAAGTTCGTCTAAAAGTGAATTTATCATTATCGTTAACATCCCACCTGTTGTTATTCTCAAACTGTTGAGGTTAACGTATCGAAAATAAAGCCAAATCACTATTCCCCAGGCTGGTATTAGCATCCTGGGCTAACTTTTGGATTAAATTAGCAAGGTAGGGACTTGTCCGATTTCAACTTTTTCAAACAGCGCTCCGTCCGGAAATCGCCCGTGTTAAGGTTAAAGCATCGGCATACTCAATATCGCCTCCCACGGGTAAGCCAAAAGCAATCCGGCTCAACTGAATCCCAAGAGGCTTAATGACCCGAGCCAAATAAAGACTTGTCGTATCGCCTTCGACAGATGGCGGCAAGGCCAAAATAATTTCTTTAATTTCTGTTTCACTCGATAAACGATGTAAGAGCTCTGATAATTTTAAATCTTGGGGACCAATTCCTTCCAAGGGAGAAATAAGCCCATGAAGCACATGATACAGCCCACGATATTCGCCTGTTCGCTCTAAAGCATATAAATCTCTGGGATCTGAAACTACACAAAGCAAGGTTTTGTCTCGTGCAGAGCTGGTACAAATTTCGCAAGGGTTTTCGCAGGATAAGTTAAAGCAAACGGAACAGGTTCCAATCTTTTCTTTGGCTTCGAGTAACGCTTCAGAAAAGCTTTGAATCTCAACCCCTGAGCGCTTTAATACATGAAATGCCAGCCGTTGAGCCGACTTTGGCCCTATTCCTGGCAGCTTCTGAAACTCTTCAATTAAACGAGCCAACGGTTTTGTGTAAATCATCCCCATTTTAAAAACCCAGAGACCTCTCTTTTATGATTTATCTTGCCACAGCGTCAGGCAAAAAGAACGTCACGGAAAAAATAAAACCGATTTTTGCGTGATAGCAAATTAAAAAGGCATTCCTGGAATTTTAAGCCCTTGGGTTACCCCGGCCATTTTTTCCTGAGCCAAGTCATTTGCTTTTTTGCTGGCATCTTTAATGGCCGCCAGCACCAAATCTTCCAACATTTCAACATCTTCCAAAGCTTCTTTTGAAATTTTAACGGATTTGGTTTCCCCTTTGCCATCGCAGGTTACAGTAACAGCGCCACCGCCAGCACTTCCTGTCACTTCCATATGACCCAATTCTTCTTGCACAGTGGCCATTTGCTCTTGCATCTTCTGTGCTTGCTTCATCATTTTCTGAATATCAAATCCCATTGGCTGGTCCCTCAATAATTGTCAAACCATACTGAATGCCCCTATTATAAACCGGCTAAAAGAGGATTTGTAAATTGATTCTTTCATAAAGCGAATTCATCTCACAGGAAAAGCACTTTATTTCCAGGGCTGCCCCCTTTTTTCTCAAGAATTTTAATTTTGAAACATTTGTAAATAACCCCCAAAGAGGTTTAAGAAGAAGGATTACAACCTTTCAAAGAGGCTTTTAAGCACCCAGATAGTTTCTCAAGCTCCGGATACTTCGATTATTGCGGCACATTTTTCGGAGTTTATTGAGGGCTCGGGTTTCAATCTGTCGCACACGCTCCCTTGAGACACCAAACAACTGACCAATTTCTTCTAAGGTTCTTTTATTCCCATCATTTAAGCCAAATCGAAGCTTTAAAACATCTCGTTCACGGGGGCGTAACGTGGAAAGAATTTTTTCAAGCTCTGAAACCAAGCTTTCGTTGGAGACTCGAGAGTCTGGTGCTTCCATAGTTTCATCCACCAGGAAATCTCCAATTTTAGACGCCTCTTCTTTAGTGTTTAAAGGGGTTTCTAAACTAATGGTAGACTGAGTTGCCTTTAAAACCAATCTGAGCTTAGCTAAAGAGATCCCCAATTTCTGTGCTAGCTCCTCTTTGGTCGGGGTTCGGCCGAGTTCCAGAGTCATTTCACGAGAAACACGTTTGAGTTTACCAATGGTTTCAATCATATGAACCGGTAAACGGATTGTTCTTGACTTATCGGCAATCCCGCGGGTAATCGATTGCTGAATCCACCAGGTGGCATAGGTTGAGAATTTAAATCCACGCTTATAATCAAATTTCTCTGCGGCCCGAATCAGACCTAAATTACCTTCTTGAATCAGATCTAAAAAGGATAACCCACGGCCGATATATTTTTTGGCAATACTCACCACGAGCCTTAAATTGGCTTGAATGAGTTTTTGCTTGGCCAGCTCATCCCCTTCAGCAATACGCTTGGCCAAATCAATTTCTTCATCTGCAGTTAAAAGCTTTACACGGCCAATCTGTTGCAGATAAATCTTCACCGAGTCATCAGCAGACGTCCGTTCTTCTGGCTCTTTCTGCTCCTCCTCGGCACCGTCACCCAGATCTTCTTCGTATAAATCTACTTTTTCATGAGCATCATTAAAGACAACCGCCTCATCATCCATCTCCTCAAGCAGGTCTTCTTTAACGTATGCTCTTGCGGCAGGGCTAGAAGTTCTTTTTCGCTTATTCACTATCAATATCTTATCCTTTGATGCGCAACAACCTAAAAAGTATGTTCAATTATAGCAGGTCACAAAATCGGTATATTCCGACTTTTCTAAAAGTCTATTGCGGATTTCGACCTATTTTGAATTCTCTTGAATGTGATTTATCATTTCCTTAATTTCCTCCGCCTGGGGGAGAAAGTCCACTGGTCGCCCAGGTAGTTTCCCTTCTCTATCCAGGTTCAACCGTACACATATCAAGGGGTTTTTCCGAGCAATCCCCTTACAAAAGTATAAGTTTATTGAGAGTTGTGTTCTTTTATGAAACAATTTTTAAATCAACTCGTCCTTTATGACAAGAAGGTGTCCTCCAAATAGAGGAATAGTATTTCTCAATATTCGATTACAATAAATTTTAGAAGAAATAAACAAAAATTAGGTGGGTTTACGTGTGTTTGTACAAAATTTGTTAATTGGCTTTCTGGTCTTACTCATTGTGCTAATAGCCATTGATCCGGCCATTGCAGCCACAAAACACAAAAGCAAAGCAGATATTGAAGTGCAGAAACAATTGGACCCGATTACGCAAGAACTCAATACGCTTTCTGCAAAAAGTGCTGCCAACGCACTTTTTTCTCCAGATGAAGTTTCTAAAATGCTGGACATTAAACTGCAATTATTAGATTTAATCCAAACCTACCCCACGGATCAACTGTTGATCAAGCCTGCTTATGAAGCAGCCCGTCTGTTTAAGAACCGGGAAATGTATGATGATGCTTATGATTTTTACAACTATATTCAAACCACATTTCCCCAAACGCCTTATGGCGCCCAATCGAAAGTGGCGATACAACGGATGAAGCAGCAACTGGGTGACCAATACTTTATGGATTCCACACCAGCGACCCAAACCACACCGGCTACAGCCCAACACTAATCCCCTTCTCTCGATATCGCCTTCTCGTGTAGATTCTCAATAAAATTTAAAGCCAACAGGTTTTTTGCCGATACTTTTTCCTGGTGATGAAGAATGTAAGGTCGCAGCAAAACAGCCGATGCTTGAAAAGAGAAGAAAAGCCTATACCTTTGCCGAAATCTTAATTACCCTAAGCCTTTTGGGATTATTGGCCTCCATGCTTTTGCCGATGCTAAGTGATAGCGTTGGTAAGGACAAACTCCTTGCACTGGGAAAAGATGGGGCCAGTGAAATTTCACAAGCATTTGCAATCTACGTCAAAAACAGTACACTAAACGCAAATACAAGAGCCCAAGACATTGTCAGCAACCTAAATTACGTTCGGATGGTGAGTGATGGCTCGATGAATACCCAGTTGGGGCAAACGAACCAGGATGCCTCTGCACATAGCACATGTACTGGAACTTCATCAGTAACCGGGGAAACATATGCCGTCTGTACAACCCCGTGCGACGCCACCACACCGTGTGCATTGCTTCAAACTGGCGCACTATTGCAATACGATGCAGCAACCCCATCCACCTTTAATGGGACCGGTTATAATACCAATGCCATTCACTTTATCTATGATCCCGATGGTACAGGGCCACAATTTGCCATTGCCTTTACTCTGTTTTATAGCGGACGCATCACCACTGAAACATATTCCATAGGGGCCACCACCAATGACACCAATCTTCCCTCAACAACTGTAGATCCCCCTTATATTCTGGATTGGACCAATGGTTAGCCTAATCCTGTCCATCAATTAAGGTTCTAAATGACTTTTCATCTTGCTCTAAAGCAATAATACGACGATGCTTATCGTGGGACTCAATTTGCCGATAGGTCGCCATCATTTCATTTTGTAAGCGCTGTTTTTCCACGGGATCAAAAATAAAGGCCATTTCCATGCCATCGGTTTGGAACTTCTTACGATCTGCATGCCGAGCCCCCAGGTGTCGGGTAAGCTTCACCAATTCATTACAAGAGTTGGTTTTACTGGTGGTTCGATTATCGCAACTGATGTTCACCAACAGGCCATGCCCCTCCGGGCTTGGACGAGAAAGGGTTAACGTGGGGAGTTCGGTATAGTATGACACTGCACCGGTTTGAACATTACTTTTAGGGCACTGTTCAAAACCAATATTCTTCTCCACACAGGTTTTTAAGAGTCTTGGATCATAAATGGCCCGAATGCCATGGCCAATGCGTACCGGGGTGGTCGGATCCCAGAAAAGCTCAATTGCTTTTTCAACAGACTGCTGGCCCGTTAAATATGACTTTGGATGACTCAGTAACCCTGAAAAAGGTGTTTCCCCAGCGTGAATGGTTGCCCCAATCCGAAGTTCAGCATGCCCATTTTGGCAAACATTTCGATTATAGGCTTTTAAGGCATCTGCCACAGGTTTAAAATCGGTAATGGCATACCCCGCCTCATCCCCTTGGATATCAAACCCGGTGACACGAACGCCCTCTTTTTTGGCTTGTATGGCAACGTCCAGGACCTGCATTGCAAGGGATACCCGAGGATCCAACTGTTTTCCGGATTGTGCATTCATCACCACCCCCGCTTTAGGCTGCCGATCTGCAGAAAAAATGAGATTTCCATCAATTTTTTGTCCCCGAGATTGATATAAAAAGGTTCTTGCATCATCAAGCCCTTGTTGAATGGCCTTGGCATACCGAATGGGGTTTTTAACATTTTTGCTCAGGGGATTCAGACGATACTCAAAATAGCGCACATTTTCCAAGCCAAGACGCATGGTGTACATATACGCCGCCAAGTAGGCTGTATCATCTGAGTGAATCGAGACTGAAACCAAATTATCGTTTTTAAGCCGAAATCGATTTAAACTCCGCTGATACAAGGGACCTTCCCCATCGGGTGTAAACAATCGATCCGTCCGGCAAAATTCTTGTAAAGCATCATTACCCTTATAGGCCTTTGAATGTTGCTGCTCAATAAACCATGCCCGCACCATGGCCATGGGGGCACATCCCCGATAATGTTCATGCAAGACCACTTTGGGAGATGCCAAAATGAGATTATACAACCCATTGGCCACAGAATGACGATGATGCCCATAAAGTAATTCGGTGGTTCTTCTCGCCACCACGGCATTGGCATCATTAATGCCAATTCTCAAGGGCCTTAACGATGGTTTTGAATCCACCTGAAGTTTTTGCCCCGGCGTTTTAATGGCCGTTTCCATGGCCATTAAATGGCTGGCCAGATAAGCTTGAGATTCAGAGTCAACGAGATTTTTGAGCAACAAGGTTGGATCTGTTGTTTTGGAAAGATATTTTTCTTGAAGCGCCTGATAAGACAGCATTGCATCGGGTGAGCCTTTTCGAATTAAACTGGCCCGTAAAAGTCCAACGGGAAACCCGGCAGAAGACTGATGCAACAACGGGATTAAAGCTTCTTGCAGTATTGGGACAGAAACCGGCGCAAGCATACGCCAAAGTTTCGCCAATTTGTCATCAACAAAGTCTAATGCTTTATCCCAATAGGAAATAAGACGGAGGAGGTAGTTACGGACCGGTTTCCAAATGGCTCTGGGGATTGAGAAATCACCCTCATAGTGACCTTCGTGGTGGAAATCGGTTTGTTCTGAGCCAAAATGGAGTTGAACAGAAGCTTTTGAATGCGGATAGACCAAAGAGTTCTGCGATTTTGGCGGGCCCTGTACCCCAACTTGAGCAGAAAAAAATGGTTTAGTTTGAATCGGCAGGACTGGACGTAACACCTTTAAACCCTGTCATTCTTCACACCAAATCATATCGATAAGACACATGAAAATGCAAGTATAAATTACAATCTCATATCTTTTTTGTAATATTTCTCAAAAACAACTTTGTTTCGAGAATAGACTAAACGTTTTTTCAATTGGGGATTAAACACCCTTTATGAAAGCGCAGCCCACTGTATAAACAGATCTTCTAAAACAGCCTCTTCTCGAACCTTATCTTGAATCCAACGTTTTGCCGACTCAAGACTTTGAAGATATTGTTTTAAACGCAGATACTGGCTTTTTTCCAGAGCATTGTGAGACATCTGCTCTTGCAAAAATTGTTGAAAGACCGATAAGGCCTCTGGCGCATCAACGCCCCCATCAGCCAGATAGCGATTAAAAATCTGTACCTGCTCTAAAAAGTCTTGGCGGGCAATCCCTGTTAAAAGCGTTTGAAAAGTTTCTCTGGCCGGATGCGATAATTCTGTTTGATTGTAAGCGGCTGGTGTCACAAAGGGAACCAGTTGGCACCGAGAGACAATGGTTTCCAACAGCTTGTCTTCCGAATCGGTGAGGAGGAAGAAAATGACATCCAAGGGAGGCTCTTCCAGCACTTTTAAAAATTTATTGGCCAACGTATCGGGAAATAAACGCCGATCCAACGGAGTTGGTTGAAAGGTCCCCCCATTTTCTGGCGCCCAGTCTCTTGGGCTGGTGCAAGGCTCACCCTGTTGAAACTCCGCAAGCGTCTCTTGCACACCGGTTAAAATCACCACCCGATGAAACCCACCACTGTGCAAGCTCAGGGATTTTAACAAACTCTCCAATTGCCCCACAGCAATAGATTTTTGAGGCTTTCCTGTTTTACTCTTCCCCAACCCTGTTTCTGGATCTACAGTCTGTAAATACGTGGCATTGGAGACCGTAATTACCCCGGGATGGGCATTTTCTTCAATCCAACGACACGACTGACACTGACCACAAGCCTTTAAAACATCAGAGGACTGCTGACAATTTATCAGCTGTGCAAGACGTAAGGCCATTTTATAAGGCTGGGTTAAATCCCGTCCTCGGAGAATATAAGCATTGACGAGATTTTTCCCAGATAAAGCTTGGGTAAAAAACCGGGTTGCAAAGGGTTGTCTCGTCTCAAAATCAATTAAGGTTTTCGTCATCGTGCGTTAGGTTCCCAACAATGTTTCTAAGGCCAACGTGCCTTCTAACTGGCCAGTTTTGGCTTTCCACTCCAATTCAACCAACTGATGCTTTAAGGCCATCCACCGGGCCATGGGGACACCTCTAAAATTCCTGAGGTGTTTTGTAATAGTAAAGGGTTTCTGGCCCGTCCGCTGCGCAATGGTATCCATACTAGCCCCCTTATGATTCAGCCAGAGGACTCGAAAAATATTATTGAAGTATGTTTGCGCCCGGGCAAACACCTCAACGGCGTGGTGTTTTAACAAAATTTCACTTAAATCCCGAAAATTATCCGTGGGAGATTGCTGCAAAATCCAGCGATCAAGCAGGTGAAACAAGTTATCGCTGTGGTTACACAGTAATACCACATCATTTCGGGTAATGGCTCGATTATCGGCATAAAGGGCCAGTTTATCTACTTCGCTCACCAACAGACGCAAGCCGGTTCCTAAGCTTTCCACTAAAAGTTCTGCGGCTTCAGGCAAAAGAGAGATTCCCTTGCGTCCAGCATCCTTTATCAAGAAATCAGCAGCCCGATCCGTCTCCCAAAACTTAAAGGGTTCAAACTTCTGAACCTGAAATTGCGGGTGTTTCACCAGCCATTTGGGAAATTTAATTTTCCCATCCACCTTGCTACTGACAAATAAAACGATTTTGGTCGCTTCCACTGACACCAACAAGCTTTTTAATTCTTCCAACTGCGCATCGGTGCCAGCATCCTTAGAGGCTTGAAACAGCATGGGAAAATCTCGAATTTCAATCAATGTTTGCCCGCCCAACGCCAAAGAAACGCTTCCAACAGCCTCTAATACCGTAGACAAATTGGGTTGTGTATAAATTCGGTGGCATAAACTGGCCATGGCAGGATTTACCACTTCCTGACGCAGTTTTACAACCGCCTCATCCAGCAGGTAGCTTTCTTCGCCATAAAACACAACAACCGGCATAAGATTACCGCGCTCCTTTGTGGTACCAATAGAATGGTACATGGAAGATTAAGATTCTGCTACTGAAACATGTCTCACTCTATTATTGCGCTTATCACAGACTTTGGCGACCAAGACGGCTTTGTTGGCGTGATGAAAGGCGTTATCCTATCTCGTTACCCCAACGTTCACCTCGTAGATATTGCCCATCACATTTCACCCCAAAATATACGCCATGGCAGCTGGGTTTTAAACCAAGCTTTTGACGAATTTCCCCCAGGCACTTTTTTTCTCTGCGTGGTTGATCCAGATGTAGGGAACCCGCAGCAAAAGAAACTGGCTTTTTATAGCCAGCGTCTTAAAAAAGGGCTGGTCTTGCCTGATAATGGCCTCGCCACCCGGATTCTTCAGCGATATCCTAATGACTTTTCATGTGTTTCTTTGGAAAATCCCCAATTTTTCAGAGCCGGTAAAACCGTTAGCCAAACCTTTCATGGCAAAGACATTTACGCTCCAGCGGCAACCCATCTCGCCAAGGTCTTTGCAGAAAATACCATTGAGTCATTTATACCGACCTTAGGCCCCGCTGTTTCTTTGGAAGACCTCACCTTTTTGGACATCCAGCATCCAGTACAAATAGATGCCCTGGTGATTCAAGGACAAATTGACATTATTGATGTTTTCGGTAATTTAATTACCAATATTCCTGCCAATGAACCGTTTCACCCTGGCGATCTGCTTCAAATTGAGTTGGCAGGTAAAACCCATGAAGCCTTCTATGCTTCTCACTATCAAGCAGCTTTTAAAGCCACCGAAAAGTCTCCCCTTTTTGTGATCATCCCAGGAAGTCATGGCATGCTTGAAATCTCTCTTCCACAAGGGGATGCGGCCACTACTTTAGGCGTATCCCCTTGCACATCAATCCATTTCAAAAAACAAAGCTCCCCCGCAGGCAGCCCCTTGTAAATTAAGAAGATATAAAGATTTGGTAAAAATTCTCTGAAAAAGAGATTCTGCATTTGTCAATAAATCCCAACATCCCCCTTCACCCCCCTTTTAGAAAAATTCCGATAAAAACAACCTTTAGCCCCTTCTTTTAAAAATTTGAATCTTAAGTCCATGTCCGCCAAAATATAAAGAAGGTCTTGAAAATGGGGTTAAATTTTAACTTGCGCAGCGTCTTCTGCGTTGCACCTTCTTTGTGGATCCGCTATAAACAGATTAAAGAATGATTATCTATTTCAATACACTTACGACACACGGAGATTATTTATAATGATGAGACAGGCTCCTCTCAGTCTTGAAGCATTAAAGCTCAGGCTCATCAGCAATTCTGCTAAGCCTAACTCTGTACCTGACCCGCTGTTAACCAAAGATGGCATACATTATTTAATTAAAGCTTTGGCATACGCCGATGCCAGCTTCTCTACCGAAATAGAGAATGTACTAGTGAAAGCTGGTGCCTTGGGTGTTCCCGAATTGATTAAGAGTTTGGGAACGGATAACCTCAATGTTCGGTCAATTGCTGCCATGACCTTAATTCGTCTGGGCCCCGTTGCCGAAGACGCTATTTTGCAAGCTTATCCAAAGTACAGCCGCAAAAAAACCACTCGCTGGATTTTCCAATTTATCCTTCATGAACTGGGACTGGAAGCACCGCAACAAATGGTTCCAGAACAAAAGCCTGTTCTCCTGGAAAAAATCAGCTAAGATTGCTTACTGGAAAGCATCTTACACAATTCTAAATTGATTCAAAAAGCTGATCACAAGGTCAGCTTTTTGGTTTTTAAGCTTATTTTAAGATAAGACGGCGAAGGCCCAATAAGCCCATACTCAATACCAGGGTCGCCCAAGAACGCCAAATGTCTTGAAGCCCAAAACGGCTTACAAATAAATTTACTACGGCAAACAAAACCCCCATCCCAGCAATAAAAATAAGGCTGGTGGTCAATAAATCATCCCCATGCTGAACCGCATCAGACACTGCAAAATAATGTTCCGCCGGTAGATCTGAAACTTGCGGTCCTGAACCTTTATTGGTCTTGGGTGTTTGCCCCCATTTATTACCGCACTTGGGACAAACCGTTTGTTTGTTGAGCAATGGCGTTGCACAAACAACACAAACTAAATCATCATCGGGTAAAGTAGATCCGGGTTGACTAAAAAGACTCATTTTTCACTATCTTTTGCGAAATACGACTTTTGGCTTCCACATTGGCCAACTTTGCCAACGTATCATGAAGATATTCCTGATATTCAGGCGTATAAAGTTGGTTGGCTTTTAATAGATGTGCTGACTTTTGGATTTCACTTCGATCTTTTAATAATGCATTCATTTGGCTAACAGATGCCCCTAAAAGGTGTTGGCTTTCTATGAGTTGCCCTTCATCAATGGGAGAACCGGCCTGTAAACGCGATATGGCTTGAATATTTTCGTTAACTTTATCTAATGCCCCTAAAATATCCAATCCATTTTGCCAACTTAGCTCGTTTAGCTCATAACGGCTTCTTGCAGAATACGTACCCGTACTTAAATGAACTTGACCAAAGACATGTTGTTTTAAAACAGCTAAATTGCCATTATCCGATAATTTACAGATCCCAAGCGTAATGAGACCTGCAATGGCAACGGCTAGCAGCACCAAACATAGCTTTTGAACTTGAGTTAATTGAAAAACAACCCGTTCTTGAAGCCCAGAAACACACTGAAGAACAGCTTGTTTAACAAAAAGCGTTTTTTGTGAAATCATTTTTTGTCTGTCCTTCCTTCTCCATGTTTCATGTTAGCTCAAAATGTTTCGACATGGATCATCTTCTCTTCAAAAATCCTCCCAAAAATCATCTTATTAACTTATTGAAAGACATAAACAGTTTCTATAAATTGCCCTTGAACAAGACGCTTCAGGATAAACACCTGACATTCAAAGAGTAGCTCAATTGTTTCAAAATATTAACTATTTTCTCAAGGATGCCTCGGAGATATCCAGGTTTTGCTCCTAGCTGGAGACATGTTCTAAATTGCAAGCAACAGTCGATTCTGAGGCCTTACGATTTGAAAATAGTAAATCCTTGAATAATATCACTAAAAGTAGAAGTTGGGCCCGAAAATTGTTGTTAAACCACAAGAGGTCTAACAAGGGCGAGAACCCCGGTGCTCTCTGTTGGCTTAAGGTAAAAAAACCGAGATACCATTGACCACTTAGATCATGAACTGGAAATGTAGACAAAGGAAGTCGCCCAATTTCCAAAAGCCCTCCAAAGAAAAGAAAGAGCAAAAACGACCACCGTCGGTTAAAAATAGCACAGGCACTCGTTGCAATCGCCAAATGATACGCCCACATACAAGGCGTAAATGCAATCATGGCAATCACAAAATAGAAAAACATATTTTCAGGAGATTTGCGAGCGACCAGAATACCAGTCCCCATCATCAAGCAAAACCATATAAATTTGATACCGTTAAGAATGGGAACCCATTGAAAAAGCTGCTCCCAAAGATTTCGAGGCGCAACCAGATCCATCAAGGCATAGACAACCCCAGGGAACGCCGCAGTATGCTCACTCACATTGTGCTTCAACACAACAAATACTTGCGGATCATGAACAAACGGAATAAAACTCAGGACCAACAAACAAATCGGAATAAAGCAGATAAAAATCCTTTTTTTCAAAGAGCCTAATGCCGACCAAAAAAGAAGCCAGAAGGGAAAAAAAATCAAATCTGCCTTAATGAGAAGAGATAAGGCTAACAATAGGGTTGCACAAACCTGGTTCTCTCGATTGGGCTGAATAGCCTCCTTCCGAAGATATAAAAAAGCTAAAAACCCTAAAAACAAGGCAAAGGTTTCAGGCTGTGTCTGAAAACCCGTAACAACCATAACGGTAGGCGCCAAGAAATACAATAATCCTGCCGCTAAACCGAACGTTCGATATAACACCCATGAGAATGCCAAATCAACTATGGTTAAAAAACAGGTCACTATCACGTGAAATGATGCAATACCGGAAAGCCCCAAAGTCTTTTGAATTAACAGGAAACACCCACATAAAATTGCCCAAACAGGGCAACCAAGCCATCCCATAAGATAGAAGTTCTGTCTATGCTCAAGGGCATTGGCGACCCTCTGCCAGGCATAGGGATCGCCATCCCCATGCTTAAAAGAGATGGCAATGGCTATTCGGATAACAACTCCCAGTAAAACAAGGAGTGGCACAAAAACCTTATAGCGCCGGTTGAGATCAGAAACCTGCATTTTTCTCAAAATAACCCTCGCCACAGACCTTTTTTTATTCTACCAAAATGATTGGCCAAGGGGGGGGATTTCAGGCGCCCCTATAGGTATTGCGAATAAGGTGTATGGATTCATCAAAATAGCCAGGTTATCCCCAAGATGAAGAGACATGGTTTGTCTCTCCCCCTGACAGAATGGGATATCCAGAATAAAATAGAGCTTTCTCCTCTTGCCAAGCTTCATTTCGCCCTTCCAGATATCTTTGTTGCGCAGTATTCCCAAGATTTTCATCCTGGAAAGATTGTCTTTTGGTCACAACCCGGCTGAAACGCTTCTAGACAGCGTTCAAACCATACAAATAATAGAGCAATGTCCTCACCCCAACCCCTGTCGCTCCTTTGGGCACCTCAGGGACATCACGATCTGTATACGAAGGGCCTGCTATATCCAGATGAACCCATTTCTGCCCCTCTTCAACAAACTCATTCAAAAAGATGCCCCCTGCTGAAGACCCGGCTTGCCCTTTGCTACCGGCATTAATAATGTCTGCAACCTCACTTTTGAGCATTTCCTTAAACTCTTCAAACAGGGGAAGTGGCCAGTAACGCTCACCCGCATTTTCACCCGCTTTCCGAATCCCATCAATCAGGCCGTCATCGGTTCCCATGATCCCAGAGGCTTCTTTACCCAAAGCCACAATGCAAGCGCCGGTCAGGGTAGCCAAGTCAATCAGCTCATCGGGCTTGATTTCCTTCTGGGCATATACCAAGGCATCTGCTAAGATTAATCGCCCTTCGGCATCGGTGTTATTAATCTCAATGGTTTTACCATTCATAGCGGTCACAATATCTCCAGGTTTATTGGCAGAACCGCTGGGCATATTTTCGCAACTGGGCGCAATGGCATCCACCTGGATATCTAAATCCCCTAATTCTGCAATGGCTTTCATGGTACAAATCACCACCGCTGCCCCGGTCATATCATCTTTCATCAACTCCATGGCACTGGCCGGTTTAAGAGAAAGGCCGCCACTGTCAAATGTAATACCCTTCCCCACGATGGTTACTTTTTTCTTAGGGGTCCCTTTGGGCTTATAGGTTAAATGAATCAGCTTGGGATCCTGGCCACCGCCTTTACTTACACTTAAGAAAGACCCCATTCCCATTTTTTCAATGTCTGCTTTTTCATACACCTTGCAGGTGACATCGCCTTTTGCAAATTTTTTCGCCGCTTCTGCTAAAAAGGCTGGCGTCACATAATTGGCGCTATCAAAAACAAAATCCCGAGCTTGATTCGTAGCTTCCGCAATGGCAGTTCCTACGGCAACACCCCGCGCAATCTTTTCTTTTTTCGCCGCATCCTGCTCCACGATGACCACAGTTTCAATTGGGTTTTTTAAGGCATCCGTTCCCTCTTCAGGCTGTGTTTTACCCGTTTTACGAAGGGTAAATTGATAAACACCTAACAAAGCCCCTTCTGTCAAAAGTTGGCTCGCAACCTGAGAATCCACTTGGCCGATACCAGCCCCATGAAGCAAGGTTGCCACGGTTTTAACCCGTAATTTTTTACAGGCACGAAGTGCTGCGGCGCTGGCTCGTCGAAGCTGGAGGCCTTTACAATCGGCTTGTTTACCCAGCCCTACCACCACCACATACCGAGCAGGGAGCTTGCCATAAGTGGGTAGAACCAAGGTTTCGCCCACCTTACCTTTAAAGGTTTTGCCTTGTGCCAATTCTTCTGTAATCACCCCAGCCAAGGCTTTATCCACCGCACCGGTTCCACCTCCGGGCTGAGTCACTCCTTCAAACAGATTTACCACCAAGGCATCGGCTTTAAATTGAATAATATCCCCAACTTCAACGGTAATTTTCATGGCCAAGCTCCTCTCTATCATCACCGATTGATAACGGGTGTTATTTTACTGCAAAAATAGGGACATGAGGAGGCATTGGAGATTGAGGACAACACCCAAATCTACGTGAGTCCTGAAGCATAAAACGAGTGAGTATTCTATCGTTAGCCCAAAAGATCCAATAAAGATCCTGGGAATTCAGGTTGTTCAGGTTTTGGTTCCGAGGCTGGGGGAAGCCAATGCCCCGGTTTTTTTTTCAAAACGCTGGTCAGCATTTCCCCTTCCGAGGCATACGCATGATCATTGGCGTTTACAAATTCCTTGTCTTCTCCAGCGTAGGCAAAGGATAAATGACGCATCTTTGCTGCAATGGCAATATCTTCTTCATCGGGAACCTCTAAAAGCCAAAACCGACCTTGGTGTGCTGGCTGAGGTTCTTTCCCCGTAAGGCTTTGGATGGTGTCTTTATTCACCCAGGACGAACGAAAGTGCCATTTTCCTGAAAACCGAGGGTTTGGCCCCATTGCTTTTGAAATCTGCATTTTAACTTACCTCCTCACGCCTTTACGTGGGTTCGTTTTGTTCATTTTATCATACACCTTATCGAATACGCCTTACCTTGTCCGCCAGCAGAACTACTGTTCTGTCTGGTTTGGGTCTTCAGATGGTTTCTCTTTACCTAAGGCACAGATCGACTCAGAGTCCTCTGATTTCAATTCCAGAACGGGGAACTGACTGGCAATTTTATCCACAAAACCATACTGTAAGCTTTCTTCGGAATCCATATAGTAATCTATCTCCAAAACCTCTCTCAGTTTCTTTGGAGGCATTTTGGTTGTCTGTTCATAGAACTGGGTTAATTCCTCTTTCATTTTTTTAGCCCGGTTTAAATCCCGCTCCATATTGGATACTGGGCCCTGGGTACCTGAGAGGGGTTGGTGAATCATGATGGTTGAACGCGGCGTCATATAACGATGCCCCTGGCTGCCATTTGCCATAATCACCGATGCCGCACTGGCTGCCATGCCAACACAATAGGTCTCAACGGTAATGCCTGCCTTTTTTAGGGCATCCATGGTATCCATAATAGAGTATAAAGAATAGATTGAGCCACCTGGACTATTGACCAAAAAGCGAATGGGCTTTTTAATCCCTGTTTTTTTCATGGCAGAGACTAACAACTGTGCCCTTGTCCGAATTTCATTGGCCATCCCATCATGCACAGCGCCATATACCGGGATATTATTGTATTTTAGAAAAACACGCATGGGATCACGGCGGCTGGCAGAAGATTCTTTGGCATTAAGAACCCGTTGAAACTCCGAGATCATCAATTGATGCTCAAGATTCTCAGTTTGAGGCACCTGACCATTATGAACCCGTAGAAACTCCCCAAGATAGTCGGGGCTGATAAACACAGGGGGGCCTTTGTAGTCATCCTTGGAAACCCCAAACCGAATTTTATTAGCAGACTTTGTTGAGAGGGTTTTTAAACCATGCGGAATCCCTTGAAACTGAGGAAAATCCGAAGCATTACATCCAAATACTACTTGTGAAGGCGTAGGCTGGGCTTTTATTGCAGGCCGTTGAAAAAGGGGCTGCTTTTTGGCGGAAGATGGATATTTTTTTATGGCGGGAATTGATATGACCATGGTGGATTATCCTCTTATTGGTTATCAAAAAATTAGGTTAGGCTACCGTTTCCAAGAATTCCCGTGTTGTCCTGGTTCGAAGGCAAACATAACCAGCTTGGGGATACATTCATCACAGTATCCCATTTCGGGAGATTTCAAGTTTTCCAAAGCTTTATGCAGACGGCTCATCCGTTTTCGGTTTTGCGCCGTCACCTGCGCCTCCTCAGGCTCATCTTTATGGGTGTAATAATATTGAATATCAACAATGGCTTCTTTTAATTTCTCCTGACCATCGGCCAAATCTTTGGATTTTAGGTTGTTTATATAGTTGCCATAAATTGAAGCAATATTCTCCAGCGGATTTTTACCAGGGTTACGGTTTTTCCAAGCAACAAATTTTTGGAGGAAATTGTCTCGAAATGACTTTCTTTGGGTATCTTTGTAAATATCCGGCTGAAAAAGCTTTTCAAGCTCTTCCATAAATTCATTGCTGGGAGAACGACTATTCCCAACCTCCCAACCTCTTTCAACGTCAGAATGTTGATTTGCCGCCACAACATGCTTTAAGTATTTGGTTAATACCTTCACATGCTCTTCTTCCGGCTTAATCAAGCCGAGAGCATTCTGAAACTGATATCGGATTTTTCGGGCCATATGATGTTTTACCTGAGCCAGTAAATTTTGGGGATTGGCCGGATCACCCACCAAGTTCTTAAATTGTTCAAATTCTTTGATATATTCAAACGGCTCATGAGCACGCTCATCCAACCGCTCAAGCACATCTACTGCCGAAAAGCATTCATTGGGCTTTTTATCCGCCATTTCTTGAAATAGACTGATCGCTATCCGGGTTGGAAACCCTAAACGCCCTTCATAGAAAAAGGGATACTGATCATGTTCTGGGCCAAACTTATATTCATTTGCAATTTTATCCACATGTTGTTTTAAAATTTCTTGTTCTTGCGTTGAAAAAGGTTGTTTGGCCGGATCTAATTCAAAAGCGTTTAAATCTTCTCCCTGATAAAGCAATGCTTTATAAAGCAGGCCTTTGTCTTTTAGTTTTTCAAGGGCTTGCTTCAAAACTTCTGATGTTTCGGCGTCGATTTTGGTGTCATAAATCTTTGAGCGCCTGTTGGGTGGGAACAAGGTGGTTAAGGTCACCCATAAGGCAAAAGTGTCTATTGCATGAGGAGAAATATGACGGCCGCTATTTACGGGAATCACTTCTCTCAGCTTGCTTTCATAAAGTTCCGCAGCCGTGCCATAGCGACGAGCATATCCCGCAGGAATAAAGATCAATTTTTCAGACATGGTTTTCCAGTTGGGATATTTTTCCTTCAGGAGTTCTAAATCATCATCATTGGTGGTGGTCCAAATGGTTAAGTCGGTCCGCTCCTCCACAGCCTTAGTTCCCATACGAGATGAAATGGTAACAATCCCTTTTTCGGCAGGCTGAACAAGGGTTAAGAAATGCGCAATCCGATCTAATTTAAACTGATCATCAAAGAGGATATGCCCCCGATTGGCCTGAATAAAGGGACCCACCAATTCATGAAGGCCAGCTGTCATAAAAGCTTCTTTAATAGGTCGTGACAATCGGTTCCAATCTGTCTCAGGGGTAATATCGACCAAAGCCGCATCCGGTGTTTCTGCTGTGGGGATTCTTGCCAAGCCCCGGCGGTTTTGTAAAGAAGATGTCCAACGGACCACCTGAACGTGATTTAAGACCTTATCAATATCCCCTTTATAATGGCGCCATAAGGCATCATAAATTACTTGAGAGGCACTATCTAAACCATGAACTAAAAAATAGTCTTTGTTAAAGCTTTTTGGAAGTTTACCGTTCTCTCGAAGTTTTTGAAAAAATCGGTTGCGACTCTTTTTATCTAGGAGAAAAATGGGATTGGTTCTGGTTTTAACGGGAACCACCATGCCATTATTGAAGAGATCAGTGGGTTCTTCAAAATTTTGGTTAGCCTCTGCCTCTGAAACGAGGGTTGCTGGCTCTAACCCACCATCCAACTCATCTGAATTATCCGGGAGAACCCAGTTAAAGGTATAGAGGGCACCTTCATCTTCTTTGGAATAGTTTTCATCCATCTCAAACAGGGTAACAACCGTATTGGTTTTTGCCGTGCCCGTCGGGCCATGAATGACAATTGCACGATCTGGATGTGTTTTTCGCTCATTGTCCCGAAGCACTTCTTGAATTTCATGGAGGGTCAGATCCAACCCATAAATGGCATTTTTATTCGTTAAATCTGCATCCCAAGGGCGTGACATAGCCGCAAAGGGTTCTACTTCTTTTCCCAAAACATTGACTTTTTTTCCATCCACACCCGCTTGCTTGTTATAAAAATCAATGGCGTCTAACGTATGCTGACTTGAGTTCCGTAGATATTTCGCTGGCTCTTTTGCAGCTTCTCTGAGAAATTCCTTAAAGGTCATCACCTGCTTCGATGACTTAAACTGCTTTTTCCCAACTTGTTTTACATCATTCAGCAACGCATCGGCAATGTCATCCGTTGAGCCAAACCGAATCCCCGTATATTTTTGCCATAAAGCCGAAGAAAGTGCAGATTGCCCAAAGCGTAAAGTATTTTGAAGAGCAGACAATGGCACCTGGTGAGACCTTGTGGCAGCAACAGGCCGTTTCGACTGCAGGGTAAGGCGAGGTGAAAGGGTAATTTTATCCATTTTTGGTCCCCCCTTCCCGTTCGCTTAACATTTCGCCAATGGCGCCAAAAAATTCATCAGGAGTTGCATTGCTCTTTATTTCAGCAAGACGCATTTTGACATGTTTTTTACCATACTTGTTTTCAAGAACTCGCAAAAATTCACCGCTACCATAGGGGCTTTCAAGTTGGAGAAACCCAATTTCATTTACCTGAGGCAATAACTCATCAATGAGTTCTATGGCCGCCCGGTTATCTTCGCTCCAATTATCCCCATCGCTGTAATGAAACATATAAACATTCCATTGGTCTGGCGGGTAACGCTTTTCAATACTTTCTTTTGCCAAGCGATACGCATTAGAAATACGGGTTCCCCCACTTTCACGGGTATGATAAAAATCATGCTCTGACACTTCCTTGGCAGCCGCATCATGGACAATAAACACTTCCTCCACGCCCTCGCCATAGTCTTTGTCATGAGAATAGTCTTCCCCTCTGATTGCCGCATTAGCTTCCCCTGTGGCGACCTTAATACCCCCTGAGAGAAATGTACAGGATGTACGAGCTTGTCGTTTTTGTTCATCGGTCATAGAGCCGGAGACATCCATGATATAAATCACCACAGAATTTTCAAGGGGGATTTCAATTTCATTGTAAGAACGATAACGAACATCCTGGGGCTCAATCACCATCTTATCCAGCAGATCGTCTGGATCAATGTTTTCGCTGCCTTGTTCAATAATGGTGCGTTCAATGGTATTGCGCATGGTCTCTTTCAAGAGCATTTTGGGCCCCACTCGACGCACATCGTTAAACACATATTTTTTTTCTTTTATTTTCCCTTCGCCCTTGGGTTGCCTGTTGGGCAATGTCCACTCCGGAAAAGAGCGAATCAGTTCGGTCATAGTCCACTCTTCTGTGAGATGACCACCAGGATCTGCTCCTGCTTTACCGGTTCCTTCTTGAGGCTCACCATTTTCATCTGTCTGACCAATGGGGGTTCCAGGTTCACCATCGCCAGCGCCAACGCCTCCTTGGCCTTGGGTAGGGCCACCACGGGTAAATTCGGGGTGTTGAATCACATGTTTGGGAATCCGAACTCGTTTTCCCCCCTCCAACACTTCCAACTCTTCTGGGTTAATCAGTTCTCGAATGTCCTTACGGGTCAGTCCCTTCACAATACTTTTATAGCGACGATGATCCGGATCAGCACCAAACCGAAGGTAGGACTGAAACACATTTTTGGCCTGTACACCCGAAAGGGGTATTGCTTGAGCAGACTGAGATAAAGGGGGTTTCACCAAAGATTGATTCACCTTCGGCTTTGATGAAGCAGAAGTCACCGATTGCGAAAAAACAGGCTTAATAATCATGTCGAGCCTCCCGTTTCATCGTAGCCACTCCCCTTTTGCACCCTTCTTGGCAAGATGAACATTTTGTCGTGAAGGTCCATCAACACTGATACGAACAGCTTCCAGCTTTTTACTGTCTGGATCAGTGATAGACGTTAATAAATGTACTGGGCGGCCCCACATGGCATGAATATTTTGCAGGGTTTTCACGGCCCAATCGAATTTTAAATCGTAGGCATAAACATGCTCTAAGCAGAGTTCACCCCGGTTTTGATAATTCCCATCAATCACCCGAATCAATGGCTTCCCACCATTTTCAAGCATTCCTAATAATCTACGCTTAATTTCCTCAAACTGACGGCTGGCAATTTCCAAAGAGGGTCGACCATTTCCAGTATCATTAGGTTCCCATGTAAACAACTTCAGTTTTTCAGCAATTTCAGGTGTAAAAAATTCTTGAATAAATTGATAGTCATTGTAGCGCTCCCGCACTTCAAAAATCTTTTTGTAGCCATTCATTTCATGGGTATCATATTCTTCGCGCTGTTTTCTATCCTTAATCGCTTCCCATTCTTTTCCGTGACGACCTTTATTCCATCGTTCTTCAATATCTTTAAAAATGGTATAGCCAATTGTATAAGGGTTAATCTGGGTTTTTGACATCGCAAAAACACCTGCAATCATATCCGAAATTTCAACGGCATGAGAAGTATCCGCTAATTCAGGCTTATGCATTAATCGGCAATGCCAATAACTCGCCCAACCTTCATTCATAATCTTAGTTTGCCACTGCGGGGTAAAATAATAGCTTTCATCCCGCAACATGCTTAACACATCCCGTTGCCAGGGCTTTAAGACTGTTGAGTTTTCCATAATAAAGGCTATCACATCTCGGTCGGGATGTTGCGGAAACTGTTTTAACTGGGCTTCACGACGTTGTGTCTCAGCCTCCCGTTCTTCCACAATCCGCTTATCCGGGTTAAAAATCCTATCCATATGCCGGGGTAGACCAGACACATCCACACGCCCCCATTCGTCCGGAATCGGCCTAATCTTTTGCGGCATATCTGGTGTCATCTGCAGAGGACGCCCAGAAGCCCGCCCCATATCGATGAGCCATTGAATGGAATGGACCTTATCAATAAATTTTTCCATCTCTTCAAAAGAAACACGTTCTTTATCCATAATTCGCCGAACGATGCCCGAATGATCCCCCATCCGCCCCAGCATTTTTCGGTTGGATTCTCGAAACATGTAATTATTTTTAAAAAAATCGCTATGCCCCAACACATGGGCCACAACCACTTTCTGGGCGTATGCCGGATTGGATTTTAACAAATACGCATGAGCTGGGTCATGATTAATCACCAGCTCATATAATTTTTGTAGCCCATATTGATTGGGTATTCTCAGATTTTCATACTCTTGGCCAAAAGAGTAATGGGGATATCGAGTCGGGAATCCACCTCGAGCAGCCGTCTGCAACATGGTTTCCTGATCCACAAACCAGAAGTGGGTATTATAAAAATCCAACCCATCTTTTCTTGCAATCTGAACCGCATTTCTTCGCCAAAATTCCAGATTCGGATCGGTTTTCTCATTGAGGGGATTACACTTTGGGTTGTAATACCCAAACCGAATGCCTTGAGCTCCCTGGGCTGAAACCCTTTGACTCAAACGAGACAACTGGGAAGATGAAGCGGAAAACTGAACAGAAGGATTTTTCGACTCTGTTGCTAAGCGCCTTGCATTTTTCAAAGCGCTCGAAGAGAGATTCTGCCGAATCCTCATTCCTGTCAATGGTCTTGTAACACCATTCATCATCCTTAAAATATCACCCCGTCTTGATCAGTTGGTTTATTAACGATTGGTTGGATCAGCAAAGACGGCAATGGCAATATCTGCACAATGAGGACAATACCCATCCCGCACCATACGATCTTTCACTTCATTTTCAAGTGCTTTTACTTCGGAATTGGCCGTATCCTTACCAAGGCTGGCGAGGGATAAATTCCCATCCTTGTGTTTATCCACAAGAACCTCCTCAATGGATTTACGCAACCGCTCGTTGGTTTGATAGGTAAACTCTTCGCCTCTTACGGCAGTAACGGCAATTTGGTTCATAATCTCCCGACGAAAATCATCTTTTCGTGACTCAGGGATATCCATTTTAATTTCAATGGCCCTCATGTGCTCCTCATCCGGTGGACGAAGCTTACCGGTTACGGGATCCTTAATCATCTCCCGTTGACTCCAGGCAATGAGGTTGCTCTTGTAGTAATTAAATTCTTTTTCAATGTCTTTGTCACTGCCAGACAATGCCCGACGCACATCTAATATCATCTGGTGCTTCATATGGCCTTCTGCAACCGTCAGCATTTCGCTATATGACTCTTGCTCATCCTTACTCACATTGGAAACACCGCCAGTGCCCAACTGAGCTTTCAAGGCATCAATCACCAAAAATGGGCTCACACAGTGGGTTCCAATCTCGTCATCCACCACTTCGGGGTGCTGCATCACACCGCCCAACGCATTTTGAATATCCCTGGGTGACATCCCTTTTTTATTTTCAATACCACCTTCTGCTGCTTCTTGCCTTAATTCACGAACGTTTGTTTCTGTAAACCCTGGCAGTTTACGCCCATTATACAGCAAGGCTTTTTGGAGCAAAGTTAAGTTGGCATTTTTGGGTGGTGTTAACCCTGTCATCACCCGCCACAAGGCAGCGGTGGAAAGCACATGGGGTGACACATGAAGCCCTTGCTCTTGAGCTTTTTTACCGAAATCTTTTTGGTAAATATTGACTTCATCATTCACTTTACTGTTATAAGGAACATCAATCCTAAGCACACGGCTTCGAATCGCTTCAAGGTGTTTATCATTTCGCAGTTTTTCCCAATCCGGAATATTGGTGGTCCCAAGAATCAGGCCATCATACTCCACATCCGGGAATTTACTGGGTGAGTAGTCCCCAAATTCTGCCGCATTCAACAGCGGATTAAGCATCACTTTATCCATCTTAAAGATTTCATCAAAGTGGGATAAACCACGGTTAGATTTACCGAAGGCGCCATCATAATCAAAGGATTGCGGATCACTATCACTCCCACTTTGAACCAGCTTACGATAGTTCACCGATCCGGTCAGCTCGTCTGTTGTTTGGTCTTTAGAGTCTTTCGGCCTAAAGGTGGTTAAACCAACCCGATCTTTTTCGCTCAACACAACCCGCTTGGCTTCAACATGCTGCATCACCTTAGACATGTCGCCATCATACTTTTGAACCAAACGATTAAAGA
Source organism: Vampirovibrionales bacterium (assembly GCA_025449835.1). GTDB lineage: Bacteria > Cyanobacteriota > Vampirovibrionia > Vampirovibrionales > JAGQHJ01 > JANWIO01. Next base: position 8,264 of record JANWIO010000053.1, on the reverse strand, counting down.
TGTCGTTACACGACGGACAAACAGATCCTTTGGCGTTAAGCGTATAAGCAACAGACTTATTGCCTGCAGCTTCAGCATCCGCCCGAAGTTTTTCGTTTAAATGATTCACAATTTCTTGTCGAGAACGCACTCCGTTTTCATCGGGTTCATTGGGAATGAGCTTAAAGGGATCATCAAAAACCTGACAGGCCCGAACAGCAGAGGCGTCCTTATCCCGAAACAAATCTTTAAAAAGTGGGTCTTTCTCCAACCCTTTTAAATTAAACTGGGTGCCAAACAAAGCGCCTTCATCACTTTTGGTATAAACTTCCAACTCATTTTTAAGGACTTCCACAACGGTTGTTTTGGCTGTTCCAACAGGGCCAACCAAGAGGAAAATCCGTTTTTCCAGGCCTGTCCCACGAGCAGCACCACCCAAAGCACCCACCAATTTATCCAAGGGCTCTTCCATCCCCGAAATAGCATATTTAGGTTCGGAAGGACTGGTAAACAGTTTGTACCGATATCCAATTTTGCCATTGTCCAACTCAATACGCTCCCGCCCTTTGGACATAATCATGTCATAAATGCGTTGCACGGAGTTACGCACCAACTTTGGATTTTGGGTAATCCGATCAAGATATTGATCAAACGGAATGACTTCATGAAGCTTTTTTAATTGCGCTGTTTGAATCGACGAAGCCAGAATATTTGTTATCGCTGTTTTATCAGCAGGACGTCCTATACCAAAATAGACTTTACCAAGCCCTGATGGAACAAAAGCTGTTTTTTGTGGGGCCAAACGCCCTTGAAAACGAACATCCCCTGATACTGCTCCATTGCCCTGTAACTGTGAGGCCAATTGGCGCGTGACTTGTTGCGTTGGTTTTAATAACTTTTGGGTTGGTGAAATGCTGAACCCCGTCGTTTGCATACGATGCACTCCCGTTTCTAAGGATATTAATTAATAAAGTATCACTAAGTTAAAATAAAATAAGAAAAAAGAAAAAGACTTACAAGTAAAGTTAAAAAAAATTAACACAAAATAACGAAAATACGATGCTTTAAATTACTCCTTGGTTTATCATGTATATCCGCTCAACACAAGGTTTTTTTACGAACAATCAACATCCATAGAACGATACTATATTCTTGTAGTAATTCTTAAAGACAATTGCATTAAATCAAAAAAGCAATTTTATTTTTTAAATTAAAATTATAATTATAATTTAATATGGCTCAATAAAAACCACCCTCTATTTTTCCCAATAAACCCTCCTTTTTTACGCTATGATACCTGGGTGTCATTTGTAAATAAGAGAAGAGGCAAACAGCATGCATCATGCCATTCAAGGGTTTGCAACCGAAATGGGGACAAAAGGCTTTGCAACCCGCCAAGAAACACAGGAAAAAGTTGCTAAAAACCATTTTAGAAAAATAGACCAAGGCTTGTTTCTTTCTTCCCTAGGTATGGGAAGCTATCTCGGAGATCCAACGCCCGAGGCAGACCAACAAATGGAAGAAGCAGCGCTTCGCTCTATTCAGTCTGGTGCAATTAATGTGATTGATACAGCGATTAACTACCGATACCAGTGTTCTGAACGTTCGTTAGGTAAGGCTTTACGTCAACTCGTTGAAGCTGGAACGCTTCAACGGGATGAAGTTTTTATCTGTTCCAAAAACGGATATCTCTCACCCGATGCTCACGCTCAACAGAGCTTCCAAGCCTATTTTCAGCAAGAATACATCCATCCTGGAATCGTGAGCCCCCAGGATATTGTGGGGGGAAGTCACTGCATGACCCCATCCTTCTTAAATCATGAGCTTAACCAAAGCCTCAAAAACCTGGGCCTTGAAACCCTGGATTTAATGTATCTTCATAATGCGGCAGAATCACAGTTGGGAGAAATTGGTTACTCGCAATTTATGAATCGCCTCCAAACGGCTTTTGAATTTTATGAACAGGCCCGACAAGAAAACCGAATTCGATATTATGGTTTGGCCACCTGGAATTGTTTCCGAGCTCAGCCAAACCAAACGGCGGACTATTTAAGCCTTGAAGCCGTGGTACAAATTGCAGAATCCGTTGGAGGCAAAGAGACCCATGGATTCCGATTCATCCAGCTCCCCTATAACCTCGCTATGCCAGAGGCCTTAACCCTCAATAACCAACAGGTCAACAATTCACCCATGAGCCTCTTAAAAGCAGCAGAAGTACTCGGCATCCATGTATTTACCAGTGTTCCGTTAATGCAAGGCCAACTTTTACAAAGTAATTTACCTCAGTTTCCAGGCCTCAAAACACCTGCTCAATCCTGCATCCAATTTGCTCGCTCCACACCAGGCGTCTTAGCACCTCTGGTGGGACACAAAGAGAGTGCCAATGTAGAAGATAACCTACAGGTTGCCCAAGCTTCACCCTTAACGGCCCAAGAATTTGAGTCAATGTTTATGGGAGCTCATCCATAAAAGTATTGTATTGGCTCACCCAAAGAGAAAGAGGGCAGTGCGTGTAGGAGGTAAAGCCCAGTGAACGTAGAAACACTGCCCGTTTTTGTCAGTCAACGTAAAATTTAAATTTATTATTGAGAACCATTCTCGATTATAGTGTACATACATTGAGAATGATTTGCAATAAGAAAAATAAATCTTTTTTAAGATGACAGCTTGCTCAATGTGGCTCTTGCTTTTAGGCTTCAAATAAAAGCTTATTGTTTGAGCTTCGATTCCAAATAGGTACTCTCCCCTTGAGCATCCTTTGCCTGTTGAGAATTTTGAGGCGCTACTTTTAAATATTGCTGATACGTTGCCAAAGCCTCCTGATAGGCTTGCTTTGCTTCATCTTGCCCACTCACTGAGGTCGTTGATGAAGCAGTAGATGTCTTTGTTTTTTCTGTTGATGGACTCCCAGGAGAGCCACTCAACATATCCCCAAGAGACTCATAGGAGTATGCCAATGTGTACAAGCTATCGGGCTGATTGGGTGAAATTTTGAGAGCTTTCTGCAGTTCGTCAATGGCCGGTTGCCATTGATTGGCCTCTGAGTATAAGACCCCTAGATTATAATGCACTTGGTATACGTCTGGCCCCAAATCTTCTGCAGCTTTTAAACGGCAAATAGCTTCATCCAAGTGACTCTGATTTTTAAACGCACTGGCCTTTTCAATCAGTTTTGCAATGGCCGGCTGATAAACAGTATTATTCTGGGCACAACTCATCATCAACACACTTACCCCCAAGACACAGCACCCTAAGGCGAGTTGTATACGTCCTTTATCCATGTCGTACGCCTCCCACTTGATGTAACACTTCACGCATGCCTTGCTCTGTATATGTCCCCACAAAGATGGGGAGTTTTCGGAATCGCTGAACCATTTCTGGAGAGTATCCAGCAGTATTTAAAAACAAAACACCTGCAATCCGACTTTGGACCAAGAGATGAATCAAGGCTTCATCATAGATTTCTCCAGTAATGACACAAACTGCCCCTTCAGTTTCACCAGAAGAAGTGGAAATACAATACTCAACCGCCTCAATGGGGAGTGCCATACTCCCGGAGACCGCCAATGTTTTTTGATTTTGAATCATAACAGCTGCGCAAGGACTTACGGGTTCTGCCAAGACAACGCCCATTTCTAAATCGAGTAATTGCTTATTGGTGGGTTTGTGAGGGGTTTGCCACGCCACCTGATGGGCGTCAATGGTTGTGATTTGAAACTGACAAGACTGCCCACCCATGGGAATTAACAGAGAGTCCGCAAGATGAAGGCGATTCAGATGAAACTGAACTGGAAGCAATAGAGCTTGCGCAACCTGTAGGGATTCCGGTTCCCAGGCTGTAGCAACAACCGCCTGGATTCCAGAAGCAGCAACTTTTTGCAAAACCGCTGGCGACAAAGGATGGGACACAACCAGAACACCCCCCCCAACCAAAAGACTATTTTGGGATAAAACATGATCGACAGCTTCACCGATGGCTTTTTCAGTACAAGCCACCTGAACCGGAAGCCCATGCTGAAGCAAAATCACCTGACCAGGAGCAATACTTTGGGTTCTGCCCAATTGAATCAAGAGCTGTGTTCCCACCAAAACACTTTTTAAATGACCTTCACTCAGTTTGTAGGGAGCAGTATGGGGTAACACTTCTAACGCTTCCAGCCAACCTGGATTATGGGTGTAGAGAACGTGATTTTTATCGCCCAAGCACATCTTTTTCTGGAGCAAAAGCATTTGAGAGGGAAATATATTTTGCAAAAGCCGTTTTGATATCTTCGTCCAATGGCCATCATCCTGTATATTTTCAGGCTGGAGCAAATTGTATTGGCCCGGATGTGTGATCAGTAACATATTGGGGTCAGCTAAGCTGGCTAAAAAACTGGTTAAGGCCTCTCGTTGTGCTTGAAAGGAAGTCTCTTTCTTACTAAGACCATGTAAAATCGCCACCCATTGTGAGTTGGCAGACACCGACTGGGAATAGCGTTCCATAAATGCAGGGATTTCTTGCGGCTGAAAGAGAAGCCCTGATTCTTTAAACCAAGCAGCCATTCTCTCCGGACCATTGAAATGAAATCCTTGCTCTTGTAGACTCAAAAGTGTCGGGGCCAAATCTGTTGTATCCTCAACGGCAATATAGGCAGCTTTGGTTCTCGTCGGCATTTGGATAACCCTTTCTATTCGATTGTTTTTGCTGATTGATTATGGTACGACAAACACACCGATAAGGCGAATTGACCACATGGCAGACTTTTTTGATTATTATTGCGATGCTTGTGATAAACCTTTTTGCGAACGCATCCATGTGATGAACCTGGTGTTGAACAATGTGGATTCTGAGTTCTGCTTAGAGTGCCTGGCAAAAAGTACCGAAAAAGAACCAGATGCATTTTATCATTGGGTGTTAGACTATGTGATGGAACGAGAATGCTTTAAAACGCCTTGGGAAAAATTCAATCCAACTCCCTGCCCTAGAATCACCGATAAAACCTGCTTTTGCCCAATTGCCTCATGACTAGCAACGAATCGCCTCTAGAAATTTTAGATTTTCGACTGACAAAATGTCCGTTGAACTTTGTTAAGACCCGGCTGGCCCTCGAAAAGATCCCATTAAATGCCTTTTTAGAAGTATGGATCAGTGCCACCTCTGAATCGGTGATGAATATTCCCAAGAGCATTGAGGCCGAAGGACATGAAATCATCAAAAATGAACGATTGGAAGCTGATCCAGAAGGCATTTGCCTTTGGATTCGGCGTTTAAAATAGCAATCTAAAGAGTAAAAAGCGTTTATTCAGTTTTTTGGAGAACTTATTCAAGTTCTGTGACGTTTCTTTCGTCTCATCAATAATGCCTTTCATGCTTTGCTTATCCGAAGTAACAGATTGAACCTGTTCTAAAACGTTAGAAAGCCTAGTTAATGAGGCATCGAGTAATGTAATGGATTGATCCAATCGCCCTTTTAAATCCCCATTCACAGCCGTATCTTTCAGGTATTTCATCAGTTCGGCAGCGTTATCTGAGGTGACTTTTGCGTTAGACAGCGTTGCCTTCAATTGCGGATCATCTAATAAGGCAGTCAAAGCCTCCATGGAGGTATCTACAGAGCGTACAGTGCGTTTTATTTCCCCTTTTAATTCCGGATCCCCAGCAATTTCATTAATATTATCGCTGACAGATACCACACTCCGAGTTAAGGTCTGGGTGGAACCAACCAACGAATGTAAATCTTGCTGGGTTGCAACAAAAAGAGTATCGGCTTGTTTTAAAACCTTTGTGGCTTGGGCCGTTAGCTCTTCAGAGTTCTTAAATGTCCCTTGAATGGAGGCAATAGCATCATCAGAAAGCAGTTTATTAATTTTATCGTTGGTCGTTTCAAGGGATTCTGCCGAGATGAGCTGCTGGGCCAGAAAATCTTTTAACCGAAGAGGTTCCTCTAAGCTAAAATAGGTGTCACTAGAGGGCGCATATCCCCATTGTGCCGTGGGGTCTTGAAGTACCAGAACCTCTGTTCCTTTTTCCTTGGTTACTTTAAGCTCTGGCTCATCTGGCGGGGTATAGCCAGGTAGATTGATAATATATTGCAGTTGATAAATATAATCCGGCGATGTTTTCGTAATCTGAGGCTCTGTTGTATAACTTGCATTTTTCACTTCCCCCACAGGGACCAATCCTTCTCGAAAAGCAACCAAAATGGGCAGGCCTTTGGCAATCATCGAGTCTTTTCGGGGTAATTCCAGGGAATACGACCGAGGGTGAGGCGGCGTAATTTCGACAAATTTTTCACCAATAATCCCAGATTGCTCAAGACTAATCGTTGAACCACGCGGCACCTGGACGGTTCTATCTGTAATCGTAAACTTTATATGAACCCGGTACTGTTTGTTTTTAACTCGCATGGGAGTCACTTCATCCACAAAGCCAACCCGAATCCCCATAAATTGCACCGGGGCACCACCACGTAAGCCGTCAACATCCTTAAAATAGACATCAAAGCTTTGGCCACCACCAAAGCTACGCCCTCGAAGCCAAATAACGGTGGTAATTAACACCGCCAGGGAGACCATGGTTAACAAACCCACTTTTACTGTAGATGATCGGTGATTCATTCAGTCACTTTCACGCACACAATAATATTCCATTATATCCTGGTGTTTTCATCTGAGAAAACTTTTTCACCAGAATCCTCCTCTAACCGATACTGTTGCCAAGCCCGTTGGACTTGCCCAGCCTGCCCATTGAACAATAGAGCATACCAAAAACAAATTTTTGCCACCATGGTCTCTACCAAGGTATCAAAAGCAAGATGCTCAAATGCTTCAGGAGACAACAGCTCTTCTAAAGAAACGGGGGTAATCACAGGCCTATCCAATTCTCTTGGCACGCACCGAAGATTCAACCCCACGCCGGTAATCAGAGCCGTAATCCCTTGCTGGGATAAATCACTCTCCACCAAAATTCCACCCAGTTTTTTCCCGGCCACATAAATATCATTGATGGGTTTAAGCTGAGCGTTTATACCGGTCACACTTGTTAACGCTTCCACACAGGCCACCCCTGCCGCCAGGGTATAATCCGGAATGGCCTCAAAATGTTCTTTTCCTTCGGGTAAATGGATTACAGAGAGATAAATACCCCCATCCTCTGGAGATACCCAAGACCGACCTTGTGTTCCCCGGCCTTTGGATTGATGATTGGCCATGACAAAAGCCGTGCCTTGAATTTGCCCTGCCTCAATCAAGCGTCGGGCTTCATCCATGGTGGAATCCACCGTGTCATACCAAAATCCTTTAGGCAGATCCACAATCACCCCTGACACTCCTGGACCTGCTGACAACTGGATAGTCGCTGCAACTGCTTACTGGGGAGTGGTCGTCCCAGCACCTGTTGAATAAAAAAGGAGGCTTTTGCCAATTTTTCTAAATCCACCCCAGTTTCAATCCCCATACGTTGTAAAAGATAAACCAAATCTTCTGTTGCCAGATTTCCAGAGGCGCCTGGTGCATAAGGACATCCTCCTAAACCACCAGCCGACGCATCAAAGGTGGTAATCCCCAAGTCTAACCCAGCAACCACATTGGCAAGGGCTGTGCCATAGGTATCATGAAAATGTAAGGCAATCTGTTCCTTGGGAATCTCGTTTAAAATCTCCCCGACTGTCTCGTACACATTATTGGGCGCTGCGGCCCCAATGGTATCTCCCAAAGAGATTTCATCAATCCCCATTTGTTGGAGCGCTTTGGCCACAAAAAGCACTTTTTCTTTTTTCACATCCCCTTCATAAGGGCACACAAAGCAGGTTGAAACATAGCCTCTTACACTCATGCCCTGTTTTAATGCCTCTTGAACAATGGGGTTAAAAGTGTCTAAAGATTCTTGAACCCCCATATTAATATTTTTCTGGGTAAAGGTTTCTGAAGCCGCCGTAAACACGGCAATCCGTTTTATGCCAGACGAAATGGCTCGTTCTAGCCCTTTCATATTGGGAACCAAGGCAGAGTAAGTAACCTCAGGATATTCTTTCACCCCTTGAGCTACTTCAAAAGCATCGGCCAATTGGGGAATCCGCTTGGGATGCACAAACGATGTGACCTCGATTTGTTTCAATCCACTTTGGGCAAGCAGGTCAATAAAAGCAAGCTTATGAGCCGTAGAAATCTCTAAAGATTCATTTTGAAGGCCGTCTCTGGGACCAACCTCCACAATTTTAACGGTTTTGGGATACGACAGAGTCATCTTCAGTGGCCTCCAAATGAACCAACACCGTATTCATCTTCACCAATTGCCCCACTTC
>JANWIO010000052.1 GCA_025449835.1 Vampirovibrionales bacterium | reverse complement strand
GTCGGTGATCGGAACCTGAACTCGCAGATCATGGGTAATATGACTGGGTTTTACCCACAATTACCCCTTTATGTGTATGGTTTTTAGCGGCATGCAAAAAATTCTCTAGCGGTGTGTTGAATGCGCCATTTTATTAGCCAGGCGTGTAATGGGTTTTCCAGAAAAACCTTTTTACAATGTTTGATAGCGGCCTTAAGTAAAGATGAAAAATTCTTAGAGACAGGGTTTTTCAGGAGAAATGTATGCGTATTGCCCAATTGGCCCCCTTATGGGAAACAATTCCACCGGTGTCATACGGTGGCACTGAACTGGTTGTTTCTTTATTAACAGAGGCATTGGTGAAATTAGGGCACGAAGTGGTTTTGTTTGCAGCAAGCCCTTCTAAAACCCAGGCGGAATTTCAAGCCTGTAGTCAGTATCCTTTAAGAGAGCTCTCTTCAAAAGTATCATTTTTGCATTCGCCCCATTCGGTTTCAACTTACCCTGGCTCCTCTCTTTCGGTATATTACGAACTTCAGCTCCTGGATAAGGTTTTTTCACAGGCCGATGGGTTTGATGTCATTCACAATCACCTGGGATTTATTACCCTGCCTTGTGCAGGCCTTACCAAAACACCTGTAGTTACAACGCTACACGGGGCCTTTCGTGGACATACCCTTCGAGATTATGTTGAACAAAATTATTTTATGTCATATTCGCACTTGCCGTTTGTGTCGATTAGCCATGATCAACGCAAATTATGTCCGACGTTAAATTATGTGGAAACAATTTATCACGGGATTCCCATTGAGCAATATCAGCCGTCTTTTGAACACCGAGAAAAAGGTTATTTGGCTTTTCTTGGAAGATTTTGTGCAGACAAAGGACCGCATCATGCCATTCGTATTGCTAAAGAAACCGGTTGGAATCTAATTATGGCCGGAAAAGTGGATTGTGAAGATGAAAAAAACTTTTTTGAACGTGAAATCGAGCCCTACGTGGATGGTCATCAAATTCAATATGTGGGTGAACTCAATCATGCCCAGAAAGTGGATTTATTAAAAAATGCGGCTGCAACACTCTGCCCAGTGGGCTGGCCAGAGCCTTTTGGCTTGGTCTTAATTGAATCCATGGCTTGTGGAACGCCAGTATTGGCCCTTCATAATGGAGCCATTCCAGAAATTGTGGCGCATGAGAAAACGGGTTTTGTAATGGAAACGGTGGACGATCTTGTTCAATATGTTTCGCAAATTCAGCATCTCGATCGGCGGGTTTGCCGGAACCATGTCGAAAAACACTTTTCAGTTCAGAAAATGGTGGAAAATTATGTCAATACCTATTGTCGGTTGCTCCAATCGACTCCTTGTAGTGGCCAAAAGGGTAAAAACACACATGATGAGCAAGAATCAGAAACAATGTCTCCCGATGCCAAGATTGTGCTTTTGTCTGAATATGACGAAAAACTTGGTTCTTAGCCTTGGTCTTCAATGGATGACCTTGTTTGTCTTATGTCCAAGTTAACGTGTACCATGTTAAAAGTATGTGATGGAAGCGGGGGAAGGGAAAAGCACACATGCTCTTAACACAGCCTAATAAATTTACAGTCTCAAACCGAACGATTAAAAATAATCATCTCTTTTTAGTGGACAACACCTATGGCCTGATTCCTGTTGAAGATAAGTCAGGGTTGGGGTTATACAATTTAGATACCCGTTTTTTAAGTTGCTTTGAAATTCAATTAAACGAGACAGAGCCTATTTGCTTGCTCTCCTCAACAGAAATGGGCTATTTTTCAACAGTGGTTTACACAAACGGCCAATTTAAAAGTAAAAATATTGATGATGTGGATACGATTGTCCGTGAGGAGTGTATTCAGCTTAAGCGAGAAACCATTTTGGATGGGGCTTTATTTGATAAGTATGTTTTGGCAAGCTATAACATGGAAGCGGTTAAAATACGGATTGCCTTGCGATTTGACGCGGATTTTCGCGACATTTTTGAGGTTCGACATCTTGTTTCGCCAGCGCGGTGTAATGGGGTCCATGCTCGAGTGGAAGAGAATGCTTTAATTTTTGAACGGCAAAGCAATCATAAATTATTAGAAACCCGCATTGTTTTTAAAGATTTTACCCCCATTTTTAAAGAAAACGACACCGTTATATTTGAAACCTTGATTTTCCCCCTGGAAAAAAAAGAGTTTCGAGTTGAAATCTATACCCAAATGTCACCGATTCAACAAATCCCTTTGATTGCCAATGGGTTTGAAGATGCCAAAGCTCGTGTTACGGCGTTCAATAAAATTTGGGATACAGAAGTGACGGAAGTGACTTCGGATAATGATGACTTTAATGAAATGGTGACGCGTAGCCATAAAGACCTACGGATGCTCCTGACTCAGTCTGAAGAAGGACATTTTTTTGTGGCTGCAGGGATCCCCTGGTTTGTGTGCTTGTTTGGCCGGGATAGCATTATTACAGCTATGGAGGCTTTAATGTTTAATCCTTCCATTGCTAAGTGGACCTTGTATATTTTGGCGTATTATCAAGGTGACAAGTTTGATCCCTGGCGGGATGAGGAGCCTGGCAAAATTCTTCATGAGTTGCGGACGGGGGAGTTGGCCCGTTTGGGAAAAATCCCCCACACACCTTATTATGGCAGTGTTGATGCGACCCCCCTTTGGATTATTTTGCTTTACGATTATTTTTTATGGACACGGGATTTGCAGACCTTGCATGATCTTTGGCCCAATGCTTTGGCAGCTCTAGAGTGGATTAACCAGAATCTGAAGAAAAATCCATTGGGCTACTCTACCTATAAAACCCAATCGCCAGAGGTGGGGATTGTTCATCAAGGCTGGAAAGATTCTTGTAACAGTGCCATGTATGATAATGGCTTACAGGCAGAGCCCCCCATTGCGCTTGCAGAAGTGCAAGGCTACGTTTACTTGGCAAAACGCCGTATGGCTTCTTTAGCCGATATTAGGGGTGATAAAGATCTGAAAACACAATTACGCCGGGAATGTGTTCAGTTTAAACGAAAATTTAACCAGGATTTTTGGATTGAAGAACTTGGCTATTGCCCGTTAGGACTATATAATCAGGGACGTCCATTGAAGGTCATTTCTTCAAATCCAGGACATTGCCTTGAATCGGGGATTCTCACCCTGCCTCATGCCCGAAAAGTGGCCTCTCGGTTGATGGCTCCTGATATGTTCAGTGGTTGGGGGATCCGTACTTTAAGTGCTGAAATGATGGCTTATAACCCTATGAGTTATCACAATGGTTCTGTTTGGCCACATGATAATGCCATCATTGCCCAAGGTCTTTCTACAATTGGAAGACCCGATATGAGTGAACGGGTTTTTTCGGGATTATTTGAAGCAGCCCGGTTAATGACCTATAAAAGGTTGCCAGAGTTATTTTGTGGGTTTGCTCGAGATGTGGCAAAGTCGGATCCGCCGGTTCGATACCCGGTGGCATGTTCGCCACAAGCCTGGGCTGCGGCAGCTACTTTTTCATTAATTCAATCCTTGTTAAATCTGGAGCCTGATTTACAACATGGCAGTTTGAAAATAGAGCAGCCCAAGCTTCCCCATTGGATGAATTATTTACGAATTAAAAACATGCGGGTGGGAAATACCATTTTAGATCTTGAGTTTCGGCGAACTGAGAAGACCGTGGTGGTAGATGTGCAAAATCGTCATGGCAATCTCGATATTTTACTCAAAATTTAAATCTATCCAGCTTGTAAAAACCGTTTTAATCCACATTTAAGGGTGAAATTCCAAGGCCTTACGGACTTTGAAATCGGATTCCCCAGATTATTATTTTATATGATTAAATAAATAACTGTATTCACGGTTTTTAATAAAGTGTCATCAAAACGATTTTTAAATTTTTTATCCATATAGTAAAGCGGATATACAGAGAATATTTGAAAGAGCAGGGGGGCTACGCTCATGGGATTATCAAGCTTAGCAGTTGTAATGGGGATTATTCCTCAGATTTATTCGATTGATCTGTTGATCAATTCAAAATATCAACAAAAATTTGCATTAGCACGTTTAAGTCAAACCATTGGTCTTACAAAAAGCCGAGCGATTGGATTAACGGATCCAAAAGCACGGATGAAAATGACCTTATTGGACTTACGAGATCGGTTTCATCCAAAAGTTTCCGATACGCAATTTGTCAATCGTGGGTTTGATGTTGCCGGGAATTTTGTGGTGGGTGGAATGGGGCCCTGTATTCCCATGAATCCGGGTTTGCCCTGGAATGCTCAGCCGCCATCAGAGATGTATACGGCTTATCGTAATGTTGGCGTTGATCCAATTGATAATTTTGAATATTGGTTAAATACCTTGGGTGCTCAAGGAAGCGTTCCTGTAGAAAATCGTAATGGAACACCCACCGCGCCTGGGCAAGTGCCACTTGATGAAAATAATCAACCGCTCAAACCCGGTGAAGTGTTTGTGGATAAAGCCACTGCCGAAGCCATTGCCGAGTATTATTTGCAACATATCAAATCGTTAGAACAAGAAATTGATATGGAATTAGAAACGCTTAAGGCACAACGGGCTGCATTAACTCAGCAACGTGAAGAATTCACAAAATACGTTGCCGAAGGCATTAAGACAAGTTTTAAAAATAACTATGCTTAATTTATAAGGAAGCTTGTGTGAGACGAAGATGAAAATAAAAAGGAGGTTTGGGGTAATCGACCCTAAACGTTGAAAAGAGAAGGTTTAAGAGCCATGTTTTGAAATAAAGAATTTTATTTTTAAAAAAATAAATAAATTAACTCTTGTTCATAAAGTGTCATCAAAAACGCTTTGGATATTTTTATGCATATAGTAAAGCACTATGTGAAGCGTATTAATAGAGAACATGCACTTTATGCGAGGGGGCGCTTATGGGGTTATCTAGTTTAGCAGTTGTTAACAGCATTATTGCTCAAGTTTATTCCATCGATGTTTTATTGAATTCAAAATATCAGCAAAAGTTTGCCATTGCACGACTCAGCCAATCCATTGGATTACTGAAAAGCCGTGCCTTATCTACGCAAGATCCTAACGCAAGAATTCGGGTTCGATTTTTGGATTTACGAGATCCAAGTCATCCTCAGCCATCTGAAGAGCGGTTTGTGAACAGAGGCTTCTCGCCTTTTGGATTCGTTTTGGGAGGTGGCGGTAACTTTGCGCCATACGATCCGAGTAAAGCATGGAATAACCAAGATTTAACAGAATTATTTACAGCCTACCGCAGTGTTAATATCGATCCGAAAAATAATTTGGGCCAATGGCTCAGTACATTAGGCGCACAGGGAAGTGTTCCTGTCCAAAATTTTGACGGAACGGCTGCAAATCCGGGAATGGAAGCCATTGATGAAAATGGCCAAACCCTGAAACCCGGTGAAGCCTATGTGGATAAAGAAACGGCTGAGGCCATGGCGGAATATTATTTGAAGCAGCTCAATGTGATGGAACAACAGATTGATATGGAATTAGAAACGTTAAAAGCACAGCGAGCTGCACTGGTTCAACAGCGTGAAGAATTTACAAAATACGTGGCCGAAGGCATTAAAACCACCTTCAAAAATAATTACGCCTAAGGGGCCACTAAAACATTATTGATCTGAATTTTGGGGCGTTTTATTGTTTTCCAACGTTTCAACTTCCGAATTGAGCTCTTGGAAGCGTTTTTCAAAAAACTGGCTAATATCTTGTATTTTGTTCCAATTCTCCGTTCCTTTTTGTTCAAATCCACACCCTGGGTGGTAAATTGTTTTTGCATGGGGAAATGGGTAAACTCTGCAACCAGTTGGGCGATCTTCATGAATTTGACATCGTCCATCTTCTGCGACAAAACGGCATTTAAAAAAAGTCACTTTCTCAGGCTGTTCAACAGCTTCAAAAACCCGTTCCACAAACAAGGGTGCAACTTCTTGGACGGCTTCGACGCTTTGATAGGGTTCAAAAAGCGTTAAAAACTCTCGTGCATTGGTGGCATCCTCATCATCAGACTCAGCCAGTGCCACCAATTCAGAGTAAGACAGCGTACCTTTAAAGGTTGCCACCCGGCAGCAGTTTCCGCGCTGCTTGCAATGAGACTGGGGGAGCCTCATCAGTTGATGAATTTTTTGTCCCAAGCTTGTAAAATCATCGGCCGCTTTCAGGGCATCAATTTCTTGTTGTTCAAAATCAGTCATGATGAGGGCTTTCGTATTTTAAAGGGCTGTGTTTACCAGTGTTCGGCTCCAAAACCGAGCCAAGGTTTAATGGTTTCACTCACGGAGTTACGGACATCCTCCAGGGTCATTTGGCCACTCGGAACGTGGACGCCGTCAGGTGAGAGGATTTCCATTTGGAATTGGACTTCTTTGAGCTTGCGGATATCGGATCGTTGTTTTTCGCGTTGTAAAAATTGCCAGCCTTCAAAACCACATCCAGGAGGCATGACAGCCCAACCATTGTAGGGCGCATCTATACAACACCGGGGGCGACGTTCATAAATGCCACAAAGCCCTTCTTCAGTGACGTAACGGCAATGATAAAAAGTCACTTTGTCCGGGTCAAAACCTTCTTTGTGGGATAAAACTTCTAAAACCTGTTCAACTTGTTCTGGTACCACCTTTTTAGCCTCTTCCAGCGATGGAAAGGGTTCAAAGATTGAAAGAAATTCGACGGCCTCCTGTTTACCTTCAGCAAACATCTGTTCAATTTCTTCATGGGTATAGGCTGTGGTTGCTGAGCGGCAACACCGGCCGCATTTATGGCATAAATCAGGACGTTCTGCGATTTCTTCTTCGGGGTGTTCTTCTTCGGCCCAGGTTTTGTTAAACATTCGGTGATTCTCTTCTAATAGTACTTGATTGAGCTGTCTTAACTTTAGTGTGTTGGGTTTTGTCCAATCCCTCATCATGTCTTCGGAGGATGTTTCTGTTTCTTGAGAAATCGGTTCTTTGGTGGGGCAAGATATTTATATTTTAAATTAATAAAAACAGCTTTTGTTGCATTGTTTACAAATCGGCAACATCTCTATGGTAAAGGTTTTTATATAAATGGGGAAAACATTAATAAAAAATTAAAATCATCAAATTGTAAAGCAAAGCGATAAATAAAGGATAGTAGCGAGGGGGTAATCAAAAATGATGAAACGATTTGTCATGATGAGAAAGGATAAATTGGTGGGCGCCTTCTAACGCCTCCCATTATTGATAGCAGGGTGCCTTATGACACTTTCTAAGGCGCTCTGCTCCATTTTTCTTGAAGAGTTGTTTTAGGAGATAAAAAGATTTGAAGATTTATTGACAAAGAATGCCATAAGGGGGGCGATTCAATGGTTTCGATCAATAGAAATAATGACAATGTTGGTGCAACAGCATACAGACCTACTGTGAATCAACATACTGCGACTCAGCCGGCACACCCGGTAACATCTCAGCCTGTGCCGCAGCAACATGCCCAACATGAGACTAAAAGTCAATCGCCGCTTAATCAGGCGATTTCTGAGCTTGCAGATCAAAATAACAAGGCCAGTTGGGATCCCACGGGTTTAATGTTGGATCAGCCCACTCTTAACGTAAAACGTCAAAAAAAGAAGCATAAAAGTTTTTGGGATTATACATGCAGTATCGGCAGAGGGGCTTGGAATGCAGCAAAAGGGGCCACCGTTGGATTTGCGAAAAACTTTGTAAAAGGTTGTTTTTGCGATGACAAAGGGAACTTTAGCTTATGGAAAACAGCTAAAACAGTTGCTCTTGGGTCAGCAGCGGTTGCCGCTTGCGTGTTTATCCCAGGAGCCGGTGTCGTTCTTGCAGGGGCAGGTCTTGCCATGGGTGGATTTAACCTGGCCAAACACTCTTATACAGCGGGGAAACATCTAACAAACGGAAACACGGCCTTGTTTGAGCAAGAAATGGCAAAAGTTGGGGAATCTTTTACAGAAACAGCCTTAGCGGCAGTGGCCATTGCCCCAGCTTGGAGTGCTGCGAGTGCGGCCCGAGTTGCAAAAATTGGCCAAGTGGCTGAGACAGCCCAGGCTGTTGAAACATCGGGAGCTGCTGCTGGCAGTGCTGTGAATAACTTAAAAAGTGTGAACAATGCTGAGAAGATAGGAGAAGCGGTTTCTCGGTTGGATGCCATGGCAGAAGATGCTGAAAAAATTCACAATGTCCTTGGCAGCAAGCAATTTGGTATTCAAGGGGCAACCGATACCCAGAAAACTGCTGAATTGCTCAAAAAGTCACAAGAGATTACTGCAGAGATGGATAAGGCTGCTGAGATGGCCCGTAAGGCAAAAGAAGCTGCTGATGTAGCGAGGGAAGAGAAAGACCGACAAAAAGGATTAGATGCCTTGAAAGAGCTTAAAACTGCCATTACGGATGCGAAGGATGCCGCAAGACGTCAAACAGATTTGACAGAAGAAGCTGGTAATTTGGCGCAAACCTACCATACAGACTTACAAGGTCGTTTAGCAGCACCAGGTCGGTTTAAACTCATCCGAAATGCTAAGAATATTCTTAGAAATGATTTACCCAAACAAGTCTTTACTGAAGGAACACGGACTAACCTACGAAATGCGGCTTCAGCTGCTCGGAAGTTCGTGATGGAAGGCCGTCAGCCCGCTGTTGCTCGGGTTGCTTCAGGTGGTGCAGCAGCGACAAATACTGCTTCTTCAGCAAAAGGGCTCAACTTGATTGGTCGGTTACGGAGCTTAAAAGAGGCCGGACGCCCAACATCTTTGGTTGATAAATTGGAACAAATCTCTGTTCCCTTTTCAAAAGGTCCTGGTGTGACGTATGCATCTATTTATCCGGTGATTAGCGCACCCATTACAGGCATGAAAAATAGCCCAGAATGGAACTATGGAATGTCTGTGGGTCTGTCCGGTAGGGAGTCTAACGAACCCATTGCAGACTTAAGTATTCCCGGTAAAGATGGGGTCTGGATGAGTGATGATGACGGGAATATGGTGCTAATACCTTACGATATGCCAGAAGGGATGGGGTATGATTCCTCTACACCATCAGCATCTCATGGATCTGGTTATCCAGTGCACCAACAACAGAATAATATTCCACTCTCAGTGCCACTGAGTTCACTGTAACGAAACTCAAAAAGCCGCTTTTCAACAAAGGCGGCTTTTTAAATGCAATGCTGAACATTAAAATGCCAGGGTACAAAATTGATCGAACATTTTCTGGCTGATTTGGCAACGTTGCTGATAGGTTGCTTCGGTTTCTGCAATAATTTGTCTTCTTTGTTCAGTGGTAATGCTGGTGGAGGTGTTGAGCCACCCCATAATGATTTCCTGGGTTACTTCAGGGTGAAATTGAACCCCGTAAATATTTTCTCCAATACGATAGGCTTGTCGGGGGCAGGCAGCAGAGGAAGCCAGAAGAACAGCTCCTTCTGGTAAATAAAACGTATCTTCGTGCCATTGAAATTGTGGGGTTAACCTTCCCAATGCTGACATGACCGGATCTACTTGGCCTTCTGGCGTGAGTTCAATGGGCGTCCAGCCCACTTCTTTGATGGGATTCTTTTCAACCACAGCACCCAAGCTGCGGGCAATCATCTGGGCGCCTAAGCAAATGCCAAAAATCGGTAATTCTTGGGAAATGGCAGATTGGATTAAGTTGCGCTCTCTTTGTAAAAAGGGAAATTGCTGGGTTTCATCCACATTCATAATGCCGCCCAGGATGATAAACCCTTTAATCTCTGGAGAAAGCTGAAACTCATTGGCTTCCAGGTCATAAGCGTCCCAATATTCATAGGTTAGCCCATGATCCTGAAGGACCTGTGTAAGATGGCCGAGGGAATTGCCCGCCATGTTGCGTAAAATCACAATTGACATGGGTTTATTTTACGATGAAAATTTTTGAGAATCCCCATTGAGGGGCTAGATCTCCTTGCACCTTCGTTACACAATACAAAAGACGGTTAAATAAAGAAGGAGAGAAACAAATGGTTTTAACAGCATCAACCATGTTGCCCCTCGGCACAAAAGCCCCAGAATTTGATTTACCCGATGTGGTTAGTGGAAAAAGAATTTCCCTCAAAACCTTTGGAGCATCAAAACCCCTGTTGGTGATGTTTATTTGTCGCCATTGCCCCTATGTAAAGCATATTCAGGATGAGTTGGCCCAGATTGGCAAGGATTATCGGGATAAAGGTGTGGAAGTCGTTGCGATTAGTGCCAATGATGCTGCATCCTATCCAGATGACAAGCCGGAACGCCTTCGGGAAATGGCTCAAGAGTTGGGATTTAACTTTCCGTTTTGCTACGATGAAACTCAAAATATTGCAAAAGCGTATACAGCAGCCTGCACACCCGATTTTTTCCTTTTTGATGGAGCGCATCGATTGGTCTACCGGGGGCAGTTAGATGAGAGTCGTCCCGGCAATGATGTTCCGGTGTCGGGAAAAGATTTAAGGGCAGCCTTGGATGCTGTTTTGTCAGGTCGGAACGTTTCTGCCGATCAAAAGCCTAGTATTGGCTGCAATATTAAATGGAAACCGGGGAACGAACCAACAAGCTAGTGGCTTTTAAGCGGTTACTTTAGATTGCCATTCGCTTGGCGTATATGCCTTGAGTTCGAGGGCATGAAGATGCTGCTTAAACGACTCTTCCAAAACCTCATGCACCATTCGATGGCGATTGAGGAGGGAAACCCCTTCAAATTTGGGTGAAACAATCACAATGCTTAAGTGTGTGCCTTCTTTTGGGCCATTGGCAACAGCAGCATGGCCTGCATGCATCCAGCTATTGTCAATAATATCCACATGGTCAGCATTTAATTCTTCTTTGAGCTTTTCTACAAGTGCTTCGTTTGCCATATCAATAACCTTCAATCATTTACACGACTATACTTTAAGACAAAAGGCAGGGGCTTGGTCAAGATGCTGAATCACCGCGTGGGCGGCTTTGTTTCCAACCTCAACACAATTATCCACAGAAACGCCGGTTAAGTAATTTCCTGCGAGAAACAAGCCGGCGGTATTGCTTAATGCTTCAGTGATGTGCTGAATTCGCTCAAGGTGTCCCAATGAGTATTGGGGAATCGCAGAACGGTACCGGATGTGTTTGCAGAAAGTCGGTGATAGCTGGGGCGATTTAAAGATCGTTTGAAGGTCTTGGAGCGATTGTTGGATACAGTTTTCGTCAGAGCGATTCATAAGATCAAGATCTAACGCACCCCCTGTATAGCAGGAAAGTAAGACATGCCCTTCAGGAGCTCGGTTTTGGAAAAGGGTACTGGCCCAAATGCAGCCAAGTAAGGGCACGTGTTCAGATCTGGGAATGAGAAACCCAAAACCGTCCAAGGGGTGTGAAATAGCATTTTTGGGAAACCCAAAATGCGTTACCGTCAGGGGAACATATTCAATTTTATTTAAAAGCTGTGCGACTTCAGGCGTTATGGATGCTAGGAGTCGGGCAGACGCAAAGGCCGGGGTGGCGAGGATCAAGGCTTGGGTGGAAATGTTTGTTTCCGACGACAAAACCAGTTGGAATTGGGAGCCGGTGTGGTGGACTGATTCGACCGAGGTGTTTAACTGAATGACATTTTCTGGAAGGCTGTGGGCAAGCGTTTCTGGAAGGCTTCCCATACCGGTTTCAAAGCTTAAAAGCTGGTAGGGTTTGCGATGATTGCCAGATTGCTTTTTTTCCTCTTTTCGAGACTGTAAAATCCCTTTTAAGAGGCTACCAGATTCTTTTTCCCATTGAGCTAACTTTGGAAATACTGCCTGTAAGCTTAATTGTTCTGGATCGCCTGCATAAACACCCGATAAAAAGGGTCCCAGCATTTTTTCTAAAACTTCGGTCCCCAAACGCCGCCGGGCAAAATCGGCAATGGACTCCTCATTTTTTGTTGAATTTGGAGATTGAAAGGGCTCTAAAAGAAGTTTGAGTTTGGCTTGGGGCGAAAGCAGTCCGGATTTGATAAAACGCAAGGGGCTTGAGGGCAGTGAGTGCAGCTTGTGTCGATGAAGAATATAGCGATTTTTGGCGAGAGGAGAAGCCGGAACCGGAATAAGATCCAGTTCATTACAAAGGGCCATGATGCTTTTCCCCGTGCTGACAAAAGTATTGGGGCCTGATTCAATTCGATAGCCGTCTATGTTTATGGAGGAAATAACCCCACCAACTCGATTTTGGGACTCAATGACTGCGATTTTGTAGTGAGGGTTTTCCTGTAAAAGCCGATAAGCTGCTGTGAGCCCACACAGCCCGGCACCCACAATCACCGCATCGTAATCCATCAGCGCACCCCTTGGGGAACTTTAAGCTTTTCTTCGACCAACCCCGCCAAAGCCTGGATAAAGAGAGGGTTACTGTTTAAGGATTCAGCCCGGTAACAATGGTTAAGGTTTAATTCTTGCGCCAGGGGCAGGTAAAGGAGATCAATTTCATACAAGGTTTCAATGTGATCAGACACAAAGCTAATGGGAATAATCAAGACATTATCGGTGCCGGTTCGGGCAAATTCTCGAATGATCTCATCTGTATAGGGTCTTAACCAGGGAATCTTTCCGATTTTACTTTGATAGCAGAGTCTCCATGGATTCTGGGGGAAATGTTCGGTCATGAGTTTTTGAGCGGTTTCTAAAATGTGTTGTGGATAAATGTCCTGGGTCTTTTCCACAAATTTTTGCGGCAAGCTGTGGGCACTAAACAAAATCAGCACCTCTTCCACAGGGCAAGACCAGGTGTTTTTTGCCAATCCAGATTGAATCATCGCGGCCAAAGCTGCCTGATAATCAGGGTGATCATGATAATGGTGAATCACTGAAAGTGAGCCTGGATATTTTCTTTCTTGAAGGCATTTCTCAAGCTCTTTGATGCTGGACCCCGTTGTGGTGAGGGAATATTGTGGGTAAAGGGGTAACACGATGAGGTTTTCAATCCCGTCGCGGATAATTAGATCCACGGTGTCCTGAACAAAGGGATGCCAATAGCGCATGCCGATATAGACCGGAACATCTATGCCACGAGAGGCAAGCTGGGTTTTTAAGGCGTTTGCTTGATCCTGCGTTAACGGGAGGATCGGAGAGCGTCCTCCCATCCTTCGGTAAGCATCCACGGCCATGCCGTTTCTAAATGTACTAATTAGCCAGGCCAGGGGCTTTTGAATAAATTCAGGGCAGGGAAAACTCATCACGTCAAAAATATCGGGATCTGAAAAGAGATTATACAGAAAGGGTTTAACAGCCTTCAAGTTATCAGGCCCACCCAGGTTGAGGAGAATCACCCCTGTTTTTTCACCAGTACTCATTGAAATGCCTCACAGTGTTTTGGAAAAGAGCCGGTCTTTTCCTTGTTCTTTTTGTTGCTTGAGGTAAGCATCAAACAACATGGCAATATTACGGCTAAAAATACGCCCTAAAGGGGTAAGATAAAAGCCATTGGCATTTTGAACCACCAATCCATCTTTTACAGGGCCTGCCAAGCCTTTGAGAGCCTCTTGAAAATGAGATTGAAAATCAATCTTAAATTCATTGGAAAAGCTGTCAAATTCAATGTCGCCTTGGCAAAGGATGGCTAAAATTACTTTCCGCCGGAGTTCATCCTCATCTGAAAGGGCATAGCCTCTTAATGTCGGAAGTGTTCCTTCATCAATGGCTTTGTAATAGGTGGTGAGCTTTTTTTGATTTTGTGCGTAATAGCGTTGCAGCCCGCTGATGGCACTGACGCCGAAGGCATATAAATCAGTCTCTGGTTTTTC
This sequence comes from Vampirovibrionales bacterium, assembly GCA_025449835.1. GTDB lineage: Bacteria > Cyanobacteriota > Vampirovibrionia > Vampirovibrionales > JAGQHJ01 > JANWIO01. The sequence continues at coordinate 51,774 of JANWIO010000052.1, read as the reverse complement.
GGTTTCACCCACTTTTTGAACGGTATATCCCATAAAATTACGATGCAGCCTTTTTTCTTGCAATGCCAAAGAGAGTTCATCATTGGGTTTTGCGAAGTGATCCATGCCGATGTAAAGATAATCAGACTCAGTGAGCATTTGGATGGCCCGACGGAAGATTTTGAATTTCTCGTTGCCGGAGGGGAGGGCTTCTTCCGGCATCAGTTTTTGATGTGGGCTCATCCACGGCACATACGCATAGTTATACAGGGCAATTCTATCGGGGGCAATCCGAATGACGGCTTCTAAGGTTTTTTCAAAGGTGTCCACACTTTGATAGGGCAAGCCGTAGATTAAATCAAAGTTAACGCTTTCAAAGCCTAAACGTCTGCATTCTTCAACCATGGCCTGTGTCATGTCAATGGGTTGAACCCGATGAACGGTTTCTTGAACCTTAGGATCGAAGTCTTGAACCCCTAAGCTCACCCGATTAAATCCTAAATCTCTTAGAGCACCCAGTTGTTCAAACGTGGTGACCCGGGGATCAATTTCAATGGCAATTTCTGCATCGGGTGAAAAGATAAAGCGCTCTTGATAAAACTGAAATAAACGTTCGATTTGTTCACATGATAAATAGGTGGGTGTGCCGCCGCCCCAATGAAATTGGACAACTTCACGTTTAGGGTCAATCTGCCTTGAAACGTGGTCAATTTCTTTGAATAAATATTGCAGATAGGTTTCGGAATGTTTTCGTTGCTGGGTAATCACGATATTACAGCTACAATACAGGCAGCGACTTTCGCAAAACGGGAGATGTGTATACAGCGATAGGGGAAGTAATGCTTCTGTCTCTTGGTTGGTGAGGGTAATGGCTTCTTGATACTGTAGTGGACCAAAAGAGTCACTCCACAAAGGCGCTGTGGGATAACTGGTATAGCGGGGGCCATGGGTGTTGTATTTTTCCAATAATTCTTGAGAGAGGTAGGTTTCAGAATACGATTGTTGTGTGGTTAGCATCAGAATAACCTTTAGGTAAGTGGGGTGAGGGGACGTTGAGCTTTGGCAGAATTCAGAACGGTATCCACCACAAGCTTAACGTTTTCAATGGGGGTTTTGGGTAAAACCCCATGTCCTAAGTTGAAAATATACCCTTGCGAGCCCCCTTCTACCAGCATGGCTTCCACTATGGGTTTTAAAACATCAGGGCGTGTAAATAAGGCATTGGGATCTAGATTTCCTTGAAGCGCAACGTCAGAGCCTAAAATCTGCCGAGCTTGAGATAAGGAGGTTTGCCAATCAACACTGATAACATCTGCACCAGACTGTTTCAGAAGGGGTAATAAGCCTCTAGAACCATTGACATACAGAATGACAGGCACCTCTGTTGTTGATTTTAAGCCAGAAATAACCTGTTGTTGATAGGGCAAAATAAATTCCTGGTAAGTTTCTTCACTAACGGTTCCAGCCCAACTGTCGAATAGTTGAACCACCTGGGCACCGGCTTCCATTTGGGCTTGGAGATAGATCGTCACAGTTTGTGCAATTTTTTCCAAAAGTTGGTGCATTAAAGCAGGTTCGTTATATAAAAAGGCTTTTGTTTCTGTGAAGTTACGAGAGACACCCCCTTCCAGCATGTAAGAGGCGAGTGTCCAGGGCGCGCCGGCAAAACCAATCAAGGCAACCTCCGGTGAGGTGGAGAGTTCATGCTGTAGAAGCCTTAGGGTCTCCATCACAAATCCTGTTTTTTCAATCGGATCGGGGATAATCAATCTTTCAATATCGTGTTGGCTCTGGATTGTTTGGGGCAAATGGGGGCCTTTTTCTGTAAATTCAAGGGGTACGCCCATGGCTTCAACGGGGATTAAAATATCAGAGAACATAATTACCCCATCCATGCCAAACCGACGTAAGGGTTGAAGGGAGACTTCTGCGGCGAGCTCCGGATTTTTACAGAGACCAAGAAAGGCTACTTTGTCTCGAATAGCTTGGTATTCTGGTAAATAGCGTCCAGCTTGGCGCATCATCCAGATAGGAGGACGATCCAAGGGGATTTTATGACAAGCTTGAACAAGCCGGGGGGAAGAATTGGAATGAGACATGGGGACACATCCTTCGATTGGCGATTCGAGGCGAAATCTGTTGGAATTGTAGCACAAAGAAACCATGAATCATGGGGCTTCACATGTTGCTAAGGCAACAAGGTTGTAAAAACGGGAGAGTGGGTGGTGAAGCCATCGGAACAAAAAGTATCCGGGCCGGTAATAGCTTTTTCTCTCGATGCAAGGGTCATAATAGAAGATCTATCACTGTCTCAATGAGGTGTTTCCGGATGAAGATTGTAGAGCAGCTTGCTGATTTTGTAGACAGGGCCTCTTTTGAAGATTTATCGCCCGAGGTTGTTGAACAGATAAAATTACGGGTTATTGACGCCTTAGGGTGTGCCATTGGCGCTTTAAGCGCTCCTCCCATGCGGATTGTTCATAAAATGATTGATAATTTGGGACATTCTGACGCCTGTACTTTAATGGGAAATGGAAAAGCTGCCATTGATAGGGCTGCTTTTTACAATAGCGCCCTTGTTCGGTATTTAGATTTTAATGATAGTTATCTAGCCAAACAGGAAACCTGCCATCCCAGTGATAACATTGGTGCTGTTCTAGCGGCTTCAGAGTTTGCAAATCGAAGTGGGCGCGATTTTTGTGTAGCCCTGGCGGTTGCCTATCAGGTACAGTGTCGGTTAAGTGATGAAGCCCCGGTGAGAGATAAAGGATTTGACCATACGACTCAAGGTTCCTATGCAGTTGCTGCGGGTGTTTCAAAAGCATTGGGTTTAAGGCCGGAGCAAATAGCAAATGCCCTTGCCATTAGTGGTACGGCGTATAATGCATTACGTGTGACGCGGACAGGGGCTTTGTCTAACTGGAAGGGACTGGCTTATCCCAATACAGCTTTTGGTGCAACCCATGCAACGCTTTTGGCAAGTTACGGTATTACAGGGCCACTGGAAGTTTTTGAAGGCAGTAAAGGCTTTATGGAAAGTATTGCTAAGCCGTTTGAAATTGATTGGGCCCATGAAAAGCTCGATAAGATACCTCAAACCAGCCTGAAAAAATATAATGCCGAAATTCATTCTCAATCAGCCTTGGAAGGAATCCTCGAACTGAGGGAACAGTATGAGATTCAACCCCATGATATTGTGAGCATTGAGGTGGATATCTTTGATGTGGCATATAACATCATTGGCGGCGGTGAAGAAGGGGCTAAAAATAACGTTCAGACCAAAGAAGAAGCGGATCACAGCTTACCGTATTTAATTGCAGTGGCGTTACTCGATGGTGAAGTGATGCCGGAGCAATTTATGATCAGTCGTATTTTACGCCCCGATGTTCAGGAGTTGCTGCAAAAGGTGACGATTCGCCCCTCGGAAAAAATGAGTGCCCAATTTCCGGAGACGATGCCGTGTAGTTTAAATATTCAGTTGCAGGACGGGAAATCTTTATTCTTGCAGAAGATGGATTATGAAGGGTTTTACAAAAATCCGATGTCGCAAGAGGCCGTTGTTCAGAAATTTAAAAAATTAACCCGTCAGTATATCCCACTGAACCTGCAAGATCGCTTGCTCGATGTGGTTAATCATCTTGAAGAGATAGAAATTATCCAATTGACGCAGCTTTTGAGCCAAATCCGCATTGATGCAACCTTTGCTTATACTTAAAAAAGTTACACTATTAAAGGATTACCAAATTGGCGAATTGCCCCATTTTGTCTTAACAAATACTTTAGTAAGTTTGGGATTGCAAAGGATAGTCACTTTCACGATAATAGTATATAACCGTTCCCTCAGCTATAAAGAAAATAAAGGTGTGTTATGTGCGGTATTGTGGGCTATCTCGGCAAAAAATCCGTTGTTCCTGTTATTTTAGAAAGTCTTCAAACATTAGAATATCGAGGTTATGACTCTGCAGGCGTTGCCTTTTTAGAACAAGATTGTCTCAATGTTTATAAAGCTTCCGGGAAGCTCAATAATTTACGAAGTCGACTTCCTGTGGAGTTGTTTCAAAAAAATGGCCATAGCCGCCATTTGGGGATTGGCCACACTCGGTGGGCAACCCATGGCGCACCCAATGATGAGACCCCCCATCCGCATGTAAGCTGTGATGGCAATATCGCATTAATACATAATGGAATTGTTGAAAACTTTGGGGAGCTTCGAGAAGAGCTTACTCGCAAAGGCCATATTTTTCATTCGAAGACCGATACGGAATGTGTCGTGCACTTAATTGAAGACTTGGCCAAAACCGAAACGGATTTCTTAAAAGTTCTACAGCAAGTCACCCGACGTCTCGTGGGAGCCTATGCCTTGGTGATTATTGATAAACGACATCCTGATAAACTCTATGGTGTTCGTAATCATGCACCTCTTGTTGTGGGAATTGGTGATGATGAGCTGTTTTTAGGAAGCGATGTGGTTGCTTTGGTAGAGCATACCAACCAGGTTTCCTATCTACAAAATGAAGAAATCGTTGAGTTGTCACCCGAAGGCGTTAAAGTTATTAATTTTAATGGTCAACCGGTTGAACCCCTTGTTGAGAAGATTAGCACCGGTAACTTGGCGGTTGATAAAAAAGGATTTAAACACTTTATGCTGAAGGAAATTTATGAGCAGCCCGATGTGCTGAGAAATTCCTTAAGCATGCGCCTTTTGAGTCCTGAAGAACCCATTCAGCTCTTTGATGAGGCGGCTGACGCCAAAATAAACGAAATTGAACGGGTTTATGTGGTAGCTTGCGGCACATCTTATAATGCTGGCTTGGTCGGACGATATTTTATTGAAGAGTTGGTCCGAATTCCTGTAGAAGTGGAAGCTGCTGGGGAGTTTCGGTATCGAAATCCGCTGGTGGATGAAAAAACCCTGGTTATTGGGATCTCGCAGTCGGGTGAAACCGCGGATACCATTACGGCCCTTCGGCAATGCGTGAACAAAGGTGCCAAAGTGTTGGCCATTACCAACCGAGAAGATTCAACCATTGCCAGAGAATCTCATTTTGTACTTCCCGTTCGGGCTGGAATTGAAGTGAGTGTTTGCGCAACCAAAAGTTTTGCAGCCCAGGTAACGGTGTTGTATCTTTTGGGAATTTATTTGGCCGAACGTCGCCAACAATCTTCACCGGAGCTTCTGAAATCCTTAAAAGTAGGATTGCAACGCCTACCGGTTCTTGTGGAAAACGTTCTGCACACCTCCGAAGAAATTCAAACTTTGGCCAAAAAATACGGGAACGTCCGTGATTTGATCTTTATTGCCCGTGGCATTAACTATCCTGTTGCCCTAGAAGGGGCTCTAAAATTAAAAGAAATCAGTTATATCCATGCGGAAGGGTATTCGGCCAGTGAACTCAAACACGGCCCCATTGCCATGTTGGATCCTTCTATTCCGGTTATTGCCATTTTAACCGATGGGATTGTCTACGATAAAATGATTTCCAACTGCCAGGAAGCCAAGGCTCGGGATGCCCAAGTCATTGCAGTCAATAGTGGCCCCATGCCTGAGGATGTACGGGATACATTTGAGGATGCTGTGTTTATTCCACAGCTGGAAGAAATGTTGTCACCCATTTTAACCGTGATCCCGCTGCAGTTGTTGGCCTATCACATTGCAGAATACCTTGGCAAAGATGTTGATCAGCCCAGAAACTTGGCCAAAAGTGTCACGGTTGAATAAACATGTCTTTAGAAGATTCTGCGATTAGGACATTTCACTGTAACATCACAACAGAGACCATGCCACCATCTTTGGAAACTGTTACGTCTCAAATTCAGCAGTTTTTACCCCAAAATGCCCGTGTTTTGCAGTGGGCAATTGTAAAAACCGAGCTGGAAGACGGTAAACTGTGGATTGAAGGCAGCTATTACGCCACCTCTGGTAGGTCATAATCCTCATTTATTCTCCTGTAAAATCCTTTATTTTCAGGTTGTCCCTTTTGGGTTCATCCATTATGCTACTAACCACAAGTATTAAGTTATGATGGGCTTATGATGGAACAAAAGAGACGCGTTGCTTTTGTCACCGGGGGAAGCCGGGGAATAGGCGTTGGGATTTGCCAGGTACTGCTTCAGGCAGGGTATTTTGTAGCGATTGGATATCGAGTCGAAGAAGAACGGGCTCAAAAAATCGCCGAAGGCCATGAAAATGCCATGACGGTTCAAGTGGATATTTCCGATAGTCGTTCCGTGCAAGCCGCTTTTGAAACCATTAAAAATCATTGGGGGCCGGTTTCTATCCTGGTGAATAATGCCGCTATGGCTCAGGAAAAGCCCTTTCTTGAAATTACAGATGCTGACTGGGAAAAAATGCTCTCGGTGAATTTGTTAGGAGCTGTTCGTTGTATTCGAGAAGCCCTGCCAGAAATGATTCAGGATGGGTTTGGCAGAATTATTAATATGAGTTCCATTGGAGGGCAATGGGGCGGGATGAATCAGGTTCATTATGCAGCGTCTAAAGCCGCATTAATTAATTTAACCCGGTCTATGGCCAAGCTCTACTCCAGTCAAGGTGTTACAACTAACGCTATTTCGCCAGGGCTGGTGGAAACCGATATGGTTACTGCTGAATTGGCCAGTTCGGCTGGGCAAGAAAAAGTGAAAACTATTCCGATGGGGCGTCTCGGGTACCCCACCGAAGTTGGTGCAGGGGTTCTTTACCTGGCTTCTCCTGAAGCGGCTTATGTCACAGGACAAACCCTTAATTTGAACGGGGGGATGTATTTTGACTAAGACGTTATTGATTATTGGGGCTGGAATAGAGCAAATTCCAGCTTATCAAAAAGCGAAAGCTAGGGGATTGCATGTGGTGGGGTCTGATATGAATCCACAAGCACCTGCTTTTGAGTATGCCGATGATATTCTCATTGCTTCGACCCGAAATGCAGACGAAACCGTTGCAGTGGTGGCAAAATATCATCAGCAACACCCAATTCATGGGGTGATGACCATTGCCAATGATGTCCCTTTTACGGTGGCGTCTGTTGCAAATGCTTTGGGATTACCGGGAATTTCACTCGAATCAGCCCGGTTAGCCAGCAATAAGCTGTTGATGAAAACCAGTTTTGTATCTCATGGGGTTGCTTGTCCTTGGTTTCAGGAAGTCAAAAACGAAGCCCAACTGATGGAGATCGTGAACCAATCTCCCCATAAGCGCTTTGTGTTAAAGCCCATCGATGGGCGCGGGGCCAGAGGGGTTCTTCTGCTGTCTCCAGAAGTGGATTTAGCGTGGGCATTTCAAGAGTCGCAGCGTTGGGGTGATTCGGGAATTGTCATGATTGAGGAATTTATTCCGGGGCTTCAACTCTCCACGGAATCCTATATTTTAGATAGTCGCTGTTACACGCCAGGTATTGCCGAACGTCATTACGATAGGCTCAAACAATTTGCACCCTACGTGATTGAAGATGGTGGTACGATTCCAGCTCCCATTTCGGGTGATCAATGCCAGGAAATCGATACATTGCTTCTGAAAGGCGCTGCTGCTATGGGGATTCAAAGCGGCATTATTAAAGGCGATTTAGTGATTAATCCTGATGGAAAACCCATGATTATTGAGCTTGCTGCCCGTTTGTCGGGTGGGTGGTTGGCAACACACCTTATTCCCACAGCAACCGGTGTTGATTTGGTGAATGTGGTCATTTCATCAGCCTTAGGAGAGAAAATTTTACCCGAAAGCTTAACGCCTTTATTCCATCGTGCTGCTTCAAGTCGGTACTGGTTTCCTGAGCCTGGAATTGTAGAATCTGTTAGTGGGGAGGATGCCTTAAAACAAACCCCTGGCTTGGTTCGATATGGGTTTTTTCGACAAAAAGGAGAGCAACAGCCTCAAATCCGGTCTCATCCCGATAGGTTTGGATATGTGATGGTGGGGGGTGAAAATCGGGAAGAAGCTTTAATTAGAGTCCAAGATGCATTGGCCTGTGTGAAAATTAATGTGCAACCCGATAAAACACTGGTTTGAGAATATGCATTGATTTGGGGCTAAAACACCAGAGACGATTTACAGCCTATAATCTCCATTTAGTGGATGAGGCAATTTGATCCATAAAGCCTTAACCTGAATTAGGGAGGGATCTTCGATGGTTTAATATTCCAATGGATGAGAGAGGAATTGAGCGTTCATGTTAGAGAAGAATCTAGCGGCATTAAGAAAACTTCAACCAGCACTTGCAAAGCAAGTTGAAGAAATAACACTTTCGGGCAAGACGCAATTATTTGTGGGGCCAAACGGGGATATTAACTTGGCTTATGAGGAAATTGCGCTTCACCGTATGGCGGATCCCATTGGAGAAGCCAAAGAAGTTTTTGATGCAACTATGCCCGAGGATTCCAGAGATCAGGACAGTATTATATTTATATTTGGCTTGGGAGTGGGGTATTTGCTTCGCCGGGCCTACGTTAGTTCTGAAGTTCAAATGATTATTTATGAGCCTTACTTAGAGGTGATTCGGCAAACCTTAGAGGTGATTGATTTTTCACAAGAATTTGCCTCCAAACGAATTTCCATTGTGACGTCTTTAGAGCAAATTCCCTTAATTCTGTCTCAACAATATTTAATGGGTGATAACCTACGCATAACAGCGCTGCCTGCGTATGAAGAAAAAGAAGCCGAAATGTACCTTAATGTGTTAGATGAGATTAAATCGGGTCTTCATTCCAATATTATTTCTCAAAACACAGCGTTAGTCATGATGGAATCCTTTACTCGAAGCTCTTTAGAGAACTTGCCGGTTTTTATCCAATATCCGGATGCGATGTTTTTGCATGATCATTGTAAAAATGTTCCAGGTGTTGTGGTTTCGGCGGGACCTTCTTTGGATAGACCCGGTGTCCTTGAGACACTTAAAAAATATCAAGACAACATGGTTATTGCTTGTGTGGGGCAAGCCGCAAAAGCTTTAGATAAGGCTCAGATTACGCCTGATTTTGTGAATCTCATCGAAGTTCAAAATATTACGCATCAACTCGAAAATGTTTCTTTTATTCCCGATACGAATTTCGTCGTTCTTCCCCAAACATATCAAGATGTTTTTGAGTATCCCGCAAAACGTATATTAATTTCGTATGCGAGCCAAGATCCTCTTACCCATTGGTTATCTGCGGCTTGGGATAAGTCCCTTTTTGGTTACAACCATCATGGAACGGTTTCAATAACAGCCTTGATCCATTTAATGAAAATGGGATGTAATCCCATATTTCTATTGGGTCAAGATTTGGCCTATCCGGAAGGCAAAATGTACGCCCAAAATTCTGTATATGCAGGAAAACGCTTTTATACGGATGAGAACGGTGATAAGCAATTGGAATGGGAAAATCTCGACGAATTTTATGGTGTCTTTTTTAAAGATGATGAAGAGCTTGAACGGAAGAAAAAGCAGTTTTGGGGTCGATTAACTGAAATCAAGGGATGGCATGGTGAAAAACTGGAAACGGATATTGCGTACGATGCTTTCCGAAAAGCGTTTGAGACGATTAAACGCAATCGCTCTGAGTTTAACTTGGTGAATTGCTCTGAGGGTGGGGCATATATTGAGGGGTATGAACACCTTCCCTTCTCAGAAGCGGTTGAAAAATATGCTGTTTCTGAATCTCATCCAAAGGCGGCGTTGGAAGCTTTGCTAAATGAACGTTACGTGGTTGAGAAGCCTTATTCTGAAACTTACCAAAAAGTTTATGATCAATATAATCAAGATCGTCAAGATTTAGATACCCTCCTTGTGCTTGCAGAGAAAGGCTTGAAAGAAGTTAAAAAAGCGCTCAAAGAATTGAAGAAAGACGAGGCTTTCAGCATACCTCTTGGCGAGCGCTTACAAAAAATGTCAGAATTGGATCAGGAACTCGTGGCACTTACAGCAAAAAATGCTTTAATTAACTGCTATATTCGCAGAGATATGTTTAAGTTTACAAAAGATTATGGTCGCAAAATGATTTTAGAAGATACAGAATCTCTAGAAGGTGATATTGAGGCATTAAAAGAGAATCTTGAAGGGACCAAGCTATTATACAAAGCCGTTCAAAAAGGTGCCAAAGGGCTTATTAATACATTAGACCCAGTGTTTAAAGATTTTCCAGCCCATAAAAAAGAAGAGCCAACGCAAACTACAAAAGATAAAAAATTAAAGGTTCAATTGCAAAATTGCTAAAAAACGATGTGAGCGCTTTTGAACGAATCTTTAACGGCCTGCTTTACGCTGCAATAATTGCCTTGCATGTTCGGCGATATACGATGGGTTAAGCTGATATTTTTCAGCCAATTCTTGTGGTTCGCCTGATTCTCCAAAAGTATCGTTCACACCATGGCAGAATATCGGGACTGGGTAATGTTCTGAAAGGACACGAGCAACCTGAGCACCCAACCCGTTTAGGCGATTGTGATCTTCTGAAGTAAGAATAGCCCCCGTGTCCACAGCGCATTGAATGAGTAAGTCTTTATCAATGGGCTTTAATGTTGCCATGTTGACAACCCGGGCGGAAATCCCATCATTGGAGAGTAATTCCGCAGCAGCCAGACATCGTGCAACCTGAACACCACAGCCCACCATGGTTAAATTGTCTCCTTGCCGAATAATTTGTCCTTTGCCAAGTTCAAATCTGTGGGTGTTATCAAATATTCGAGGCGCTGGGCTTCGGCCGGTTCGCATATAAACAGGCCCCACATGTTCTATAATGGCTCGGGTGGCCAGGGCCGTTTCAATATGATCAGTCGGTGACACCACCGTCATATTGGGCAGCGCTATAAAGGTTCCTAAATCCTCCAAGCATTGAGCAGATGCACCATCAGGCCCGGTGTCCAGGCCAGGATGACTACAAACAATCTTCACGTTGCGATTATCACAGGCAATGGAAAGCCGAATCATTTCCAAGCCTCTTAAGCTAAATACGGCAAATGTTGAAGCAACCGGAAGTAAGCCGGATTGCGACATCCCTGCGGCAATACACATCATGTTTTGTTCTGCGATACCGATTTGGTAAAACCGGTGTGGATACTTTGTTCGAACATGATGGGTTCCAGTTCCACCTGCAACATCACCGTCGAGGACAACCACATTGGGAAATTCTGCCATTAAGCCTGCCAAGGCTTCACCAAAGGCTTCTCTGAGGGTATTACTGCTGTATCCAACGAGTTGGGGTTGTATGCTCATGCGAGTTCTTCCAATGCTGATTGAATTTGTTCATCGGTTAACGTAACGCTGCCATGCCAGGCCGGGATATTTTCCATCCAGCTCACACCTTTGCCCTTAATGGTATGGGCAATAATCACAAGCGGTTTGCTTCCTGCATAGTTTAAGGCGTTACGAATGGCCTCATGATTATGACCATCAATTTCTCGAACCTCCCACCCAAAGGCACGCCATTTATCAGCCAAGGGCTCAAGCTGAATCACCTGATCGTTGGATGAATCACTTTGAAGCTTATTGTAATCAATGATGGCTGTAAGTTGGCCAAGTTGATAATGGGCAGCACACATTGCCGCTTCCCAAACAATGCCGGCCTGTAGCTCACCGTCTCCCAATACTGTAACAATTCGGCATGGATTGTTTTGATGTCGATAGCCCAAAGCCATCCCAACTGCTACTGAAAACCCTTGTCCTAATGAGCCAGTGCTTGTTTCGGCCAAAGGGGTTGGCAACACATGAGGAAGCCCTTGCAAGTGGTGGTTGAGTTTTCGAAAGCCTTTCAGGTCTTCCAAGGGGATTAAACCCGTATGGGCCCAAGCAGCATAGAGTGCCGCAGAGGATTGTCCTTTGGAAAGGATAAAGTGATCCTGCTGCGGGCTCTGATAATTTAAGACTTCACCAAAAAGGACCGCAAGAAGATCGGCACAAGACAATGCTCCGCCTGGGTGACCTGAGCCAGCCGTATAAATTTGATTCAGAGCATCTCGCCTGATTTTTCGGGCTAAATCTTCGCTAGAGGTTAATAGGTTGGCGTTTTGCACGGCGAATACAACTTCTTAAACTTGATTATGTTAGAATAATGAGTATTCTACTTTTATTATTGCATAACTTCAGGGGTTCAGATTCCAGTAAGGGTATTGTTTTTTAGGGCGGAGGCAGAAGCGATCACATGTCGGCGCAATTGATTGATACAATTCATCAACCTTCTGATATTAAAAGTCTTTCAATCCCAGAACTCACTAAGCTTTGTGAGGAAATTCGGCAATTTTTAATTGACTCTATTTCAAAAACCGGTGGGCATATTGGGGCGAATCTTGGCACCATTGAACTTACCGTTGCGTTACATGCGGTATTTGATTCCGCTGTTGAACATCTCGTTTTTGATACAGGGCATCAGGGCTATACACACAAAATTTTGACCGGCCGGAAAGCAGAATTTGCAACTTTAAATCAGCCTTTTGGGATGTCTCGTTTCTTGGCCCGAGAAGAAAATGAAGCCGACATTATTGATGCCACCCACGCTGGAACGGCTCTTTCCACGGCTATTGGGATGGCCATGGCCCATAAACTCAATCATCAGAACCAACTGACAGTCGCCGTCGTGGGGGATGGGTCTTTGGTGGAAGGCTTGTCTTTTGAAGGGCTCAATTTTGGGATGTTACAAGGGTTACCCTTTATTATTGTTGTCAATGATAACGGCATGGCCATTGCACCCAATGTGGGTGGGATTAAGCATTTATTTTCCGGTTCAAACTGGCAGGAGAAATCCAGAGGCTTTTTTGAAGGGCTGGGATATCAATATCTGGCTGTGCCTGATGGTCATGACATGGCCAGTTTAATAGAGGGTTTTAAAAATGCCAAAACCCTGGTGACGGATCGCCCAGTCGTGGTTCATGTGAAAACCATGAAAGGCAAAGGACTTCCTTATGCCGACGGCCATAAGTATCGGATGCATTTTTCGATGCCCTTTAATCCTGAAACAGGTGAAGGGGCTTCACCAACATTGGTGGGGGAAACCTATGCTCTGGTGGCATCTAAAACCTTGTATCAGTTAATGGAGCAGGATGAATCAATTGTTGCCATTACGCCAGCCACTCCTTATGCGTCTAACCTGGATCAGATATTAGAACGGTTTCCAGATCGGGCTATTGATGTGGGTATGGCAGAGCAACATGCGGTAAGTATGGCAGCAGGCTTGGCCATTCAAGGAAAACATCCTGTGGTATGCTTTCAGGCAACGTTTATGCAACGGGCCATGGATCCCATTATTCATGACCTCTGTTTTATGAATTTACCAGCCACACTTTTAGTGGTCCGCTCTGGGTTTGCTGGATTTGATGGACCAACCCATCATGGCATTTATGATCTTTCATATTTACAAGCTTTGCCCAACCTACAGATTTTCTATGCGGGAACTCGCTTTGATGTTGATGCTATTTTACGGTGGCGTTGCCAAAATCCGACGGGTCCCATGGCCATTTTGCACCCGTATGAAAATGTACGATCGAATGAATATACGCCATTATTGGAAAACCAAGATATTACAAAGCCTGAAATTATTGGAAATCCAGCCAAAATCTGTTTGGTTGCAGCTGGAAATTGTTTGGGAACGGCCTTATCGGTTCGAGAAGATCTGGTTTCCCAAGGCTATGAAGTGTGTATTGTTAATATCCGTTGGATTAAGCCTTTCCCAGAAAAAAATCTCCTCCCTTTATTCCAGATAGCCCAACTGGTGGTGAGTTTTGAAGAGAATATTTCAACCGGGGGCCTTGGATCCAGGATTGCAACCATGCTGGCAGATTATCACCTTCAGCCCTTTCTCCACCGAGCTGCCATTCCCGATGGTTTTGTCCGCTTTGGGGGTAAGGAAGAATTATCTGTTGAAACGAAAATTGATGCTCAGTCTGTTCTTCAAGCCATCCACCATATTTTAAGATTTGAAATTAAGAGCTAAGCGTTTTTCTTTCCCTATGCTGTGTCCTGATGGGTCAGGCGTCGATAGAACATTCATAGGAGGTCTTGTCACCAAAGGCCTGTTACGATGAGAACAGCAGAGACTAATTGTTTTATGGAAACGTGGGAGAATTCCATCTTGAAAGAAACTTTAATTCAAGAGCATCAGGGAGACTGCATTGGTCAATATCAAGATTATCAGCTGATAGCCTGTGAAAGCTGTGGCTATACCCATGTGGACCCCTTACCTTCATCTGATTTTTTAAAAACAGTGTATGATGAACAGTTTTATAGTGAGGATAAGCCTGAATACCTTGAAAAAGATGCAAAAGAACAGCCCTATTGGCGAGAGTCGGTTTATAAATATCGCTATGACAAACTGGAAGAATTGCTGCCAGACGTTTTAACTCCTAGACGAATCCTTGATGTGGGATGCTCGGGTGGGTTTTTCTTGCGCTATGGTGAGGATAGAGGTTGGGATGTACTGGGGATTGAGCCTGCACTGCAAGCTGCCAGCTATGCCAGAGATATCTCCGGCATTGAGGTGATTCATGATTATTTTCAAAATCTTGATATTGCTCAGCTCAAAGGAAAATTTCAAGCAGTTCACTTGCGGCAAGTCCTGGAACACTTGCCCAACCCCCTCGAACTTTGCCAAAAAGCTTATGACGTACTGGAAGTCGGGGGAATTCTCTGTATTGAAGTGCCCAACGATTTTAATCTCTTCCAGAAAATGCTTCATGAGCATTTTGATTTCCCGGAATATTGGGTGTCAATTCCACATCATCTGAACTATTTTAGTTTTGACTCCCTTCGAAAGTTACTTGAAAAAACAGGCTTTCAGTCTGTTTATGAGGAAGCCTCTTTTCCCATGGAGTTTTTCTTGCTCATGGGTGATCGGTATATTGAGGATAATGACGTGGGCCGGGCCTGCCATTCAAAGCGAATGCAGTTTGAGCAGGCATTAAATGTTTCGCCCGAAGCCCGGCAGTTTCGAGAAGCCTTTTATACCTTTTTGGCAAGTCAAGGGGTGGGCCGAACCTTAACCATTTTTGCCCGCAAACAATAAACCCATCAAACGTTTTTAAGAAAAATCCAAGAGATCTTTCATATCGGCGATGAAGCCGCCAATAAACTCTTTGAACCACATCACGATATTGTGAAGGGTTTCTGTAAGGATATTCCGCTTTTGATTTTTGGCTTTTGGTTTGTGATGTGTGTGGGTGTGAGGGTGATCATGAGAACAATTGGGACCATTGGTATGATTGGATGAGTCCGAATGAGGATGATGATGAGAACAGTTGGGGCCATGGGTATGATGGGAGGATTCAGCATGGGAATGATGCGAGCATTGGGGGGTGTGGCCAAAACGGTAGGTGTTTTGAATGGCTAACATGCTTGTCATGAGGCTTTCTTTGCTCCTGGTTTTTGGTAAGATTGGAACCAGCCCAAGCTCCCAATAAGTTCACCGATATCGGTCATGCAAACGAGGCTAGAGCAGCAGGCCCGTGGGCAAAGAATGACGCTGGCCCCTGCCATTAACTGTTCTGAACCATGACGTGTCGCATTTTTCAAGGCTATTTGGGCTTTTTTTCCAAGAAGTCCCCATTGGGTGGCATGTTTAAACAGTGTGGGGTAAAGCTTGATTCCACCAATGGCCATGGCGAGAGAAATGACCAGGCGCGTCAATGCTTTAGGGATATGATAACGGTTTTCGAGAGATTCTCCTAACCGTTTATTGAGTTGGTTGGTCGCTTCAACGGTTCCCATTACCAATGGGGCCACAACAACCAGTTGTCGGATTCCTTGAGGTCCTAAAGCCAGTGGTGTAATCACAAGAGCCGTTTCAAGGGCTCCCATCCATGGCGCTGGCTTCCAATCGAATACTTTATTGAGTTTCCCCACAGCCATCACTCCCAAGGTAATCCGAGCCCAATCTCGCCAGTTGGATGAAAACATACGAAATTCGGAGACGTGAGGACGAGGCATTTTTCGGAGTAAGAGGGCCATCATAATCAGGCCCGCAAACTCAGCCAGGTGTTCAAAACGAGAAAGCATACCTTTCTCTTGGCTTTCTTCTGAATGGGGATGTTCATGGGCGTGAATATCCTCCAAGGAAGGAGGCGCCAATAAGTGATTCAAGGCAGACATGATATTGCCATAATTCATGGAATCTTGTGGCGGAGCAAAAGGTCTCTGGGACCTATTTGGCAATTGAGGGGGATTTTGGTTTGTATAGTTGGGATAAAATGGTGCTGAATAGCCAGGCAAAGCACCCCAATAGTGCCCATTAAGGGGATAAGCCATCCATGTTGGAGAGTATCCATAGGGCCACGAGGGGGCAGAAACCGACATCAGAAATTCCACTGTAAATGAAAATCATTTTCATGGTTGCCGAAGCATCATTATTTGTCAATCCAAAATTGAGCCAGTCCATTGCATTATTTCATCTCCCTTGCTATGGTATTTAAAAGTGATAATGATTTTCAAATGATGAAAACAACTCGATCACCCCACACTGTTAAAACGGTTAAATCGGTTCATGCTGTTTTGGAAGCCTTGCAGCAGGTAAACCATGCCACGGCCCAAGAAATTACAGACTGGTTGAGTGTCTCTAAGCGTGATAATGAAATTAGTTTAACCAGTGTTTATCGTGCTTTAAACCATTTGGTGGGGAAGGCAGAGGTAAAACCCCTTAACTTTAATGATGGCCAAGTGCGGTATGAGCTGAACACCCAAAAAATGCACCATCATCATTTTGTGTGTACCCAGTGTAATCATGTTCAAGTGGTGGATGTTTGCCCGTTTGAGCAAATCTTAGATACTTTACGCTCGACATTTTTGATTCAATACCATAATTTTGAAGTGATTGGGCTATGTGAAAGCTGCCAAAATTAATCTAAGAGAATGTATCCCGTGATGAATAAAGTATATATTAAAGGTCAGTTGGATGGTTGGTGTGGCGCGGGTGAGGTAAAGTTATATTGAGAGGGGAAAGGCGGAAATGGTTGAAAAATGATGAAAAAGGGTATAACTTTTAAGAACAGGATGAAAATATGAAAATTGTCCACAAAAAGTGGCATACGGAAGAGGTAGTGGTGATGCAAAATACAGTCTCAAGGGAACATGTGCGGGATTCAATGTTAGATTACCTGTTCCAAGCATCTGTAGAAGAGCAAGTTGAATCATTCCAGCTGATTCAGAATGTCCCACCAAAACGTTTTGGTATCATGGCATTTCTCTCGCAATGGTTTAGCTCTGGAAGAGCTTAGAAGCCTTTTTTAATTCCCTCCAAGTCCAAATAAAGATAGACGCTTAGGCGATACTCTAAAGGGGTGTTTTTTAGAGTGCTGACTGAAAGAGGATGTCGCCCATTTTGCGCTGCTTTTAAGAAAGATGGGGCGGATTAAAATTTGGGTTGGGGCCAAGCCATGCTTTTGTGCCTAAATTAAAATGGCTGGGATGTTTTATACAGTTGGCGATTGCGCTCTCTTGTTTAGGGTGGTTTTTTATTGAATAATCACATCAGTTAGCATTCCTTAAGGAGAGGCAAGGCCCATTTTGACCAATCGAGTTGCCAAGCCTGAATGGCTTAAAATCCGGCCTCCAGGGGGGCCGGTATATAACCAGATTAAGTCCATCGCACGGGAACTCAATTTGGCGACGGTTTGTGAAGAGGCAAAGTGTCCGAATATTGCAGAATGTTGGGCAGGTGGAACGGCAACTTACATGTTGATGGGAGATACCTGTACCCGTGGGTGTCGTTTTTGTGCTGTAAAAACGGGAAACCCAAAAGGGTGGCTTGACTCGGAAGAGCCTTTTAAAATTGCAGAGACGGTGAAGCAATTTGGATTAAAATATGTCGTTTTAACCTCTGTTGATAGAGACGATCTGCCCGATGGTGGAGCCGATCATTTTGCAAAAACGGTGGAAGCATTAAAAGAGACGGTTCCAGGGATTATTGTTGAAACCTTGATCCCCGATTTTCAAGGTCAAAAGCCAGCTTTAGAGCGCTTAATGCAATCTAACCCCGATGTGATTGCACAAAACATTGAAACGGTTCGGCGTTTAACCCATTATGCCCGAGATCGGCGTGCGGGGTATCAGCAAACCTTGGATCTTCTCAAAACAGTCAAGTGTTATCGTTCTGATATATATACAAAGTCTTCTATTATGTTGGGGTTGGGAGAAACAGATGATGAAATCCAGGAATGCATGCTAGACCTGAGAAAACACGATGTGGATATTTTGACGTTAGGTCAATATTTGCAACCGACATCCAAACATTTGCCTGTCGACCGATTTGTGACCCCAGAAATGTTTCAGGCATGGGAAGCCGTTGCATTGGAGATGGGCTTTCTGTATTGCGCATCAGGGCCTTTGGTGAGAAGCTCATATAAAGCTGCTGAATTTTTTATTCAAGGTATTGTCGAAAAGCGTCGAAAAACACAACAGATATCCTAAAATAGTAATGGGGTTTTAAGGAGGGATAAATGTCAATAACACAGGATCAAGGCAAAATGTCGACGACAGCCAAACAACACCAGAAACTTCCAGAGGGTTTGACAGAATCACAGCTTAAAGCCATTTATGAAGCGATGCTTTTAACCCGAGAGTATGATGATCGTTGCCTTAAACTCCAACGTCAAGGCCGTATTGGCTTTTATGCAGGATCTTTTGGAGAGGAAGCCTGCCAAATCGGTACTGCTTTTGCTTTAAGAGAGCAAGACTGGATTTTTCCCTCCTACCGGCAACCGGGCGTTGCCTTACTGCGGGGTGTTCCGCTCCAGTCGATGATGAATAATCTCTTTGGCAATAGTGCAGATGTTGTTGAAGGGAAACAAATGCCGGTGCATTACACTTCTCGTGAACACCATTTCCTGTCTATCTCCAGTGTTATTGGGACACAGGTTATTCAGGCTGTGGGATGCGCCATGGCGGCTAAAATCAAAAAAGATGAAGCCGTTGTTTTGACGTATTTTGGCGATGGTGGGACGTCCTCCAATGATTTTCACTCGGGGATGAATTTTGCAGCCACGTTTAAAGCCCCCTGTATTTTTGCATTGGTCAATAATCAATACGCCATTTCTGTCCCAGTTAGCAAGCAAACCAGTGTTGAATGTTTGGCCGATAAAGCCAAGGCTTATGGTATGACCGGTATTCAGGTTGATGGTAATGATGTCCTTGCGGTGTATCGAGCAACCAAAGAAGCTATGCAACGGGCAAAAGTTGGTGAAGGCCCAACCTTATTAGAGTTGAAAACCTATCGTGCCGGGCCTCACTCCTCATCAGATGATCCAACGCGGTATCGCTCAAAAGAGGAAACTGAAAAATGGCTCAAGCGGGATCCGATTCTCTTGTTTCAAAAAGAGCTTGAATCCTTAGGGATTTGGACGGAAGCCTATGAGGCTGACGTGAAAGCTTCCATTCAGAACAAAATTAGTGAAGCTATCAAAGTGGCAGAATCATTACCCCAGCCACCATGGGAAAGTCTGTTTGAAGGGGTTTATTCAAACGATCCCCAAGCTCTAATGGCGCAAAAAGAGGATATTTTAACCCATGAAAGTGGGCTAGAGTTAACCAATGAGGGGGAATTCCCATTATGATGTGTGGGAATTGTCAGGGTATGTTTTCAGGAGGGTTTTAACCAATGGCAGAAATGACATTATTACAAGCGATTAATACGGCACTTCACGAAGAAATGGCCCGAGATGAAGATGTTGTTGTTTTGGGTGAAGATGTTGGTGTAAATGGGGGCGTTTTTCGGGCAACTGAAGGGCTCTACCAAAAGTTTGGTGCCGAGCGGGTGATGGATACGCCGCTTTCTGAAAGTGGGATTATTGGATCTGCCATTGGGATGGCTGTTTATGGGTTAAAACCGGTACCCGAAATTCAATTTGCTGATTTTATCTATCCGGCATTTGACCAGATCGTTTCAGAGCTAGCCAAGATGCGTTATCGTTCTGGCGGAGACTTTACCTCACCTGTCGTGGTGAGAACCCCTTATGGTGGAGGTATTCGGGGTGGGCATTATCATTCCCAAAGCCCTGAAGCCTATTTTTGCCATACCCCAGGGCTTCAGGTTGTGATTCCTTCTAATCCTTACGACGCTAAAGGCCTTCTCAAATCGGCGATTCGGGGTGAAGATCCCGTTATCTTTATGGAGCCCAAGAAAATTTACCGGGCCTTTAAGCAGGATGTGCCTCAGGAAGATTATGTGATTCCCATTGGGCCAGCCAATGTGGTTCGCTCTGGTACCGATGTCTCTGTTTTCTGCTATGGCTCCATGGTGCAAGTTGCTGAGAAGGCAGCCAACAAAGCCTCAGAGGATGGATATCAAGTTGAAATTGTTGATTTGAGAACGTTGTATCCATTAGACATTCAAACCATTTTAAATTCTGTGAAGAAGACTGGGCGAGCCATCGTGGTATATGAGGCGCCGAAAACCTGTGGCTATGGTGCTGAAATTGCTGCAACCATTGCAGAGAATGCTATTGAGTATTTGGAAGCGCCCATTATCCGAGTTGCGGGATTAGATACGCCGTTCCCATATACGTTAGAGTATGTTTATATGCCACATCCAGCCCGAGTGTACCGAGCCATCCAGGATGTGCTTAATTTTTAAAGAAAAGCTGGTGTCTAAACACTGAGGCACTGCGATTTGTATTGTTACTGGGGAGGTCTATAACCATGGTTTTTGAATTTAAGCTACCGGACATTGGAGAAGGCGTTCATGAAGGTGAAATCTCCAAGTGGTTGGTACAACCTGGACAGAGTGTTTATGAAGATGAGCCCATGGTTGAGGTGATGACCGATAAAGTAACCGTTGAAATTACTTCTCCTGTTGCTGGCGCTGTAAAAGACCTGCATTATAAAAAAGGCGATGTTGTTAAAGTGGGCCAAGTGATTATTACCATTGATAAAGCCGCGGCTGGTGAGACAAAATCCGCTGCAGAAACCCAGGCTCATGCTGAAAATGGTGGAAAGACTTCACAGCCCGTTGCGGTTGCTGAGCGGCCCCAGGGGGACGGAAAAACAATGCAGCGTTATGAATCACAAGGGCCTTCAAGCAAGGTTTTAGCAGCACCTGCGGTGCGTAAACTGGCTCGTTCCATGGGGGTTGATTTGACCCTAATTTCAGGGTCTGGGCCCCATGGACGTGTCCAAAAAGCTGATGTACTTTCTTTTACGCCAGAAAAAGGTGTCTCTACACCCTCTTTAAAGCCCCAAAGACCTCACGTTGCTGGAGCAAGACACGCAGAGCGAATTCCGTTTGTGGGGATGCGTCGTAAAATTGCCGAGCATTTGGTGAAGTCCAAGCATACAGCGCCGCATTTTACCTATGTCGAAGAAGTAGACATGACCGATATCGTCAAGTTTCGGAATGATTTGCAACCTCATGCTGAGGTTGTAGGTGTCAAACTGACGTATCTGCCTTTTATTATGAAGGCTGTTATTGAAGGGCTTAAAAAATACCCGGTCCTCAACAGCAGTTTAGACGAAGCGAAACAGGAAATTGTTTTAAAGCAATATTACAACCTGGGTGTTGCGGTGGCCACGGAAGATGGCTTGATTGTCCCTGTTGTAAAAGATGCAGACCAGCTATCGTTGATGGATTTGGCCGTAGAAATTACAGATTTAAGTGAAAAAGCCCGTCAAGGGAAGCTGAGTCTTTCAGACTTACAAGGCGGCACCTTTACGTTAACCAGTATTGGTTCGATTGGGGGCATTTTTTCGGCACCCATTATTAATTATCCTGAAGTGGCCATTATGGGGATTCAAAAAATTGAAAAACGCCCCGTGGTCCGCAATGATGAGATTGTGATTCGGGAAATGATGTATTTGTCTATTTCCTGCGATCATCGGGTGGTTGACGGCATGGAGGCTGCTCTCTTTGTGAAAGAGGTGGTTTCCTGGCTTGAACACCCTGCTAGACTCTTATTGTCTGCGAAATAATGCAGGCTCCCAATAGCGGTTCTGCTGTTTTGGTCATAAGATAGAACATGTCTCAGATGGAGATAAGGATGATTTCCCGTTGATTGCTTGTTTTAAAGGAAGGAATTGGTGCAATGCCTGAACAAACAAGAGATGTGATTGTTATTGGTGCAGGTCCTGGCGGTTACGTGGCTGCCATTCGCTTGGCACAGCTTGGGCAAAAGGTAACGGTGGTTGAGAAGCAAATACTGGGTGGCGTTTGTCTCAATTGGGGGTGTATTCCTTCAAAAGCCATGATTTATGGGGCCTCTTTGTTTGAGAAGATGAAAAATGCTTCCAAAATGGGGATTGTGGCCGAGAATGTTCGGGTGGAGATGCCCAAATTGGTGACTTGGAAAAATGAGATTGTGAAAAAACTGACGGGAGGTATTGGGCAGCTCTTTAAAAGCCACCAAATTGAAACGGTTTATGGTACCGCACGCTTTTTAGACCGAAACACCTTAGAGGTGGTTGATGCCAATGGGCAAAAACAATCTCTGAAAGCAAAAAACTTTTTAATTGCCACTGGTTCAACCCCTGTTGAACTCCCCGGAATGACGTATGACCATCAAATTATCATTGATTCCACCGATGCCTTGGACTTACAGCAAGTGCCTGAACACTTGGTTTTGATTGGTGGTGGCGTTATTGGCTTAGAGTTAGGGGTGATGTATGCTAAGTTGGGTGCCAAGGTCTCCGTGGTTGAACTCTTGCCACAGCTTTTGCCTGGGGTGGATAAAGAAATTGCAGATACGCTGCGCCGTTCTTTGAAAAAACGGAAACTCGATATTTATCTGGAAAGCAAGGCCAAATCGGTAACATCACAGGGTGGAAAGGCTCAGTTGTTGCTTGAAACCCCGGATGGTGAGAAAAAACTTGATGCGGATAAAGTGCTAGTGGCTGTGGGACGGCACCCCAATAGTAAAGGCCTGGGGCTTGACACCATTGGGGTAAAAACCGATGCCAAAGGGTTTATTCAAGTGAATGAGCAGTTACGAACTTCGATTCCCCATATTTTTGCCATTGGAGATGTGGTTGGGGCACCGCTTTTGGCTCATAAAGCCTCTAAAGAAGGTCTTGTTGCAGCCGAGGTTATTATTGGGAAATCTGAAATGCTGGATTATCGAGCGATGCCAGCTGCGATCTTCACGGATCCTGAAATTGCCACAGTCGGTTTTACCGAAGAAGAAGCGAAGGCCAAGGGCTATGAAATATCTATTGGCAAATTTCCTTTTGCGGCATCGGGCCGGGCGCTATCGATGGATGAAACAGACGGTTTTGTGAAAGTGATTGCCGATGCCAAGACCGATTTGCTCTTGGGAGTTCATATGATTGGTCCGGATGTGTCGGAATTAATTGCAGAAGCGGCGTTGGGGATCGAAATGGGGGCTACTTCGGAAGATATTGCCTTAACGGTTCACACCCATCCCACGCTGCCTGAATCGTTTATGGAGGCCGCAGAAGCGGTGCACCATCGAGCCATTCATATTTACCAGCCCAACAGTACAACCACTGCTTCAAAACCTGCTCCTGCCAAAGTATAGGAAAGCGTTATTTTATGGCAGGACCGTTTCAATGGAGACTTTTTGAGAAAGAGCCCTATGAAGCGGTTTATCAGCATCAAAAGCAGTTGGTGGAACAGCGAATCCGTCAGGAAATCCATGACACCTTGCTATTGGGGGAACATTCTCACGTGATTACCTTGGGACGCGGGAGTCATCTTGAAAATATCTGCAAAAACACTGATGTGCCGGTTGTTGAAATTGAACGTGGGGGAGATGTAACCTATCATGGTCCTGGACAGTTGGTAGGATACCCCATTTTTCAACTACAAGAAGGGGAACGTGATTTACATCGCTATTTGCGGAACCTAGAAGAAGTGCTTATTCGGGTTTTAAAGCATTTTGACATTGAGGGGCGACGTAATCCAGGTTGGACTGGTGTGTGGGTGGGCGATCACAAAATTGCCTCCATTGGGGTGGCGGTTCGAAAATGGGTAACCTACCATGGTTTTGCCCTGAATGTGTCAACAAATTTAAGTTATTTTGGATTGATAAACCCCTGTGGGTTGCCAAGTGCTGTGATGACATCTTTTGCAGCACTCTTACAGGAGGCCTCACCGGATGTTTATGCAATGCCCATCGTCCAAAACTGTGTGATTCAGGAAACTTCGGAGGTCTTTGGCCGCTCCCTCATCCCTTCAGACCAAGAATCTGCTTTTGGGGCGGTTTAATATCGGGGAGTTTGTTCCCAAGCCCAAGCGGTCTCAATAATTTTTTCCAGGGTGTATTGGGGAGCCCAGTTTAGTAACGAGAAGGCTTTATCGGCATTGGCAACCAATACCGGTGGGTCTCCTGGGCGACGAGGTGCATGGTTAATAGGGATGTCTCGTCCCGTCACTTTTTGGCAAAGGGTGATTACCTCTTGTACAGAGGCGCCATGGGTGGTTCCTAAATTAAAGGCATCGCCCCCTTGTTGGGTGTTCAGGCGTTCAAGGGCTTTGCAATGTGCCATGGCCAGGTCGTTGACATGGACGTAATCTCTGATGCAGGTGCCATCTGGGGTGTCATAATCGTTCCCATAAATTTCAATGGCATCTCGTTTACCTAAAGCTGCTTTAAGCACCAACGGGATCAAGTGGGTTTCGGGGCTATGTCCCTCGCCAATGAGTCCACTGTTATCGCCCCCTGCTGCGTTAAAATATCGCAGCGCAGTATAAGACCATCCCAAGGTGGCGCTGTATGTTTGTAAAGCTTGCTCTATCATCAGTTTGGTTTGGCCGTACACATTAATGGGGTTTTGAGGATGGGATTCATCCAGGGGTAGTCGTTGGGGCGTGCCGTAGGTGGCGCACGTGGAGGAGAATAGAAACTTGCGGATGTTGGCTTCATCCATGGCTTTTAGCAAGTTGAGGGTATTGACCACATTGTTTTGAAAATAACGGGTGGGCTGGGTTTGTGATTCGCCAACGCAGCAACTGGCGGCAAAGTGAACTATGGCATCAATGGGGTGGCGCTTGAAAATTTCACCCATCTCATGGATATTCCCAATGTTTTCCTGGAAAAAAAGAATCCGGTCTGAAAAATCCAAGGCTTGGGGGTGGCCTTCAGACAAGTTGTCGACAACCACCACTTGGGCATCTGGGTTTTGGGTAAGGTAGGTTTTAATAAAATGGCTGCCAATGTAGCCAGCACCGCCAGTGACAAGAAGCATGGGAGATAGAGCGTCCATCTGTCAAACTGTAATTTTACAAGCGTATTGTGACACACACAAAAGGTTCACAACATTACCGAGATGATGTGAACCTTTGACAAAAACAGTTTGAGATGTTTAAGACATAAGCAATCGTACTGAGACGCAGACCGGCTTGTTGTAATTTTGCCTGATAATTCTGTAACCCAGTGGCAGCGGCAGATCTTGGGCCTTGTCTTCTGGCTGCTACTTTAAGAGAGTGCAATTTTCTTGCAATGGTTACGGGCGCATGAACTTTCATAGGTATTTCTCCTCTATTACTGTATCTCTGTGATTTGTGATGTGTTGTAATGTGTAAAACGCGTCTCAAGGGATTTCATTGCTAATTTATAAAGAAATATGACAATTTTCATGATTTTGGTACTCCATGGGGGATACCAATTAGCGGAACAAAAAAGAACCCACCGCCAAGTGCTTTAGCGGTGGGACATGAATCATCACATGAATGAAGAGAACTTATTGACGGTGATCATCCTGATCAATTTGTTTTTTTAGGGTTGTTTCATCCTGATCAATTTTTTGTTGTTCGGCTGGGCTAATTTGGTTGATGTTGGCTTTGGCAAACGTTTGTTCTTCTTTGGGTAGGGCTTTATCTTCATTCATGAGCATTTTATAGTCGCCATCCAGCTTTGTATTGTCTTTTTGGGCTTCTTGGTAGAGGTTTGACTTTGGCTTTATAACTTCATTAGGGTTGAGGTGTCTCTGCTGAACTGTTTTTGAGGTGGCAATGGCATTGGAGGATAAGCCCATGCTTAATAGCCCAATAAAGCATAAAGCCATCAACCCAGAGAGTTGGTTTTTCATCGAGGATGGTCCTTTCCAAGTTGGTTTCTGTTAAACCCGGAGAGCCTGCCTTTGCAGATGTTACTTTGTCCCCTCTCAAAAAGTTTCAAAGGGGGTTCTTTTATTTTACAAATTTTAATGAATCCGTGGTTCAACCTGACCCAAAGATTTTTAAATAATTTCTGTTGGGGTGGGGTGCAATAAGTGTATTTCTGGCTATATTGGTATTATCATGCCGAAGCAAAGAAGCAAGAAGGTTATACGTTAAGATGATTGTGAAACCTACCAAAATGCCTCGGTTTGGGCAGTTAGAAATTACGGTTCGTGGAAATCGTCCTGAGGAAGTTTTATTTGAACTAAATGATGAAGATTTACGTAAAGAAGGGTGGAAAGATAGCTTTGTCTTGCTAAATCATCATCCTTTTGGAGTGCATCAAAAGGTTGGACAATTAACAACGGCGCTTCGCAGTGGTAATGCTCCCAGTGAGGATGTATTACGCAAAACGATAAAAGAAATTATTGAACACCCTGAGCAGATTGATCAGAGCCCACACGCTTTTAAATGGCAACATTTATTAAAGAGGGAGTTAGTTGAAGGGACAGAGGGCAAAAAGAAAACGCCGATGGTTTTTCTGCGAGAAGCGAAAAATATGCTGCTACAGGCTGTTAATACCCATGTTTTTCGGCTTCATTCTCTTAAAGATTCGGGCTTCAAAATATTCAAATCTAATAGTGTTTGGCTACTGCCAAGTGAAATTAAAGAGGCTGATGATTTATTCCTTCAGATGATTAAATTGGGTTGTGTGACCCGCAAAAAGTAATCCTTACGAACTGACGATAGATGTTAAAATAGACACCCAAAAAGTGTGATGTCTAATTTGCATTTTGGTTCAAGTTCTGCCTTTTAGAAAGAAAAGTGGTGGGCGGTACTGGACTCGAACCAGTGACCACTTGAATGTCGATCAAGTGCGCTACCAACTGCGCCAACCGCCCATCTCAATCTGGAAGTCTGAGCTCCTATTGTAGCCGAAAGAGATGGCCTTTGACAAGGCAAATCCCGGAGAATGGGAATTGAATCTGAGGGCAACCGAGCCCTGGTTGGGCTGGCTTTTTGAGGGGCTGTTCTGTACAATACCAATATGATTACGCATCTTAAAGGCACACTTACGCATAAAGGGGAAATTCCCTCGGGCGGAGCATATTGGGTTGTTGATGTTCAAGGGATTGGCTATCAAGTGTATACCAGTGTACTTTCTTTTCTTCAGTCTCCACCCGTGCAAGACCCTATTATGGTGTATACTTCCCTGATTGTGCGTGAAGATGCCATGCAATTGGTGGGATTTTTAACCCGAGAAGAACGAGAGCTGTTTGATATCCTTGGAACGGCCTCTGGTGTCGGGTTTAAGGTGGCCTTGGCCTTAATGTCTCAACTCAGCGTTTCGGAATTGGCTTCTGCCATTATGAGTGCCGATCATAAACGGTTAACTACTGCCAAAGGGGTTGGCCCGAAACTGGCTCAAAAAATCACTATTGAACTGAAAGATAAATTGACCAAATGGCGTTCAGAGCGAATCAGTCATGTGCCGTTGGTAGGTGATACGCAACCGACTTTAATAGAAGCGCCTGCTTTTCAAGAAGCGGAAACCGTTTTACTCTCATTGGGGTATGATATTCAGGAAATTTATCAAGGCTTGAGCCATTTACAAACCACCACACCCACAGCAGGAAGCTTGACATCTGAAGAAGTACTTCAGCATGTGCTGAAATGGCTTGCCACCCATCCTGTTTCAGGCAGCAATCACTAGAAAAAAGAAGTTTTAAGCGATTTCGCTTTTGGGCTGTTTTTCGGGCAGACGGATAATTTCAGCAACAGAGCGCTTTTCCACCATATCTTGGGTGATCACAACTTTTTTAATGTCTGTTCTGGAGGGGACTTCGTACATCAATTCCAGCATCAGCTCTTCAACAATTGATTTCAATGCACGAGCACCCGTTCTGCGCTTAAGTGCTTCTTTTGCAATGGCTTGTGCGGCTTCTTGTTCAAATTCCAGCTCAACACCATCCATTGAGAGCAACTCTTGATATTGCTTAAAGACAGCGTTTTTCGGTGCGCTCAAAATCTGCATCAGGGCTTCTTCATCCAACGGATCTAGAACGGCTGTAACGGGAATTCGGCCAATAAACTCCGGAATCAAGCCGAATTTTAAAAGATCTTCAGGTTGAAGCTGTTTTAAAGTCCTGGCTGCTGCCAATTCTCGTTCATATAAATGCTTTGGAGAAGATGCGCCAAAGCCAACCGATTTTCCGGAAGCAACGCGGCTTTCCACAATTTTTTCGAGTCCAACAAAGGCTCCACCACAGATAAAAAGGATATTGCCAGTGTTAATTTGAATAAATTCTTGATGGGGGTGCTTGCGACCACCTTGAGGAGGAACGTTGGCAATAGTGCCCTCAATCATTTTTAACAGGGCCTGTTGAACCCCTTCACCACTGACATCTCGGGTAATGCTAGGATTCTCGGATTTACGGGCAATCTTATCAATTTCATCGATGTAGATAATCCCTTGTTCCGCCTTAGCAGCGTCATAATCCGCCGCTTGGTATAAGCGTAACAGGATATTTTCAACATCATCTCCCACATAACCCGCTTCTGTTAAGGTGGTTGCATCGGCCACAGCAAAAGGAACTTCAAGGAGTTTGGCCAATGTCTGAGCCAACAGCGTTTTACCGCAACCCGACGGGCCAACGAGTAAAATATTGCTTTTTTGAATTTCAACACCGTTTTTATTGGTTTCGTTACTGGTATTATGGCTAATGCGTTTATAGTGGTTATAAACAGCGACGGAAAGCACTTTTTTGGCATCATCCTGTCCCACAATGTGCTCATCCAAGAAAGATTTAATCTCTGCTGGTTTGGGAACCTTCGTCATCTCAACCGGAGAGGCTGTTTTTTCTCCCTCTTCAGCTTCAAAAAACTCTTCATCTAAAATCTCATTGCAGAGGTCAACGCATTCATCACAGATATAAACCTCTGGGCCTGCAATCAGTTTCTTAACTTGATCCTGACTTTTGCCGCAGAAGGAGCATTTTAGCCTGCTATCGTCATGTTTTGCCATGGTGCTGTCCTCCACAATTGAGGGATTAATATAAAGTTGATGCCCTTCAATATACCTTCGATCCGTTTCCGTAAGATCTTGAATAACCGATTTTGATCTTTTAGATCCTGATCACATGATACTAGGCTTCTTGTGCCTCTTCAACTCTTGTAATTACTTTATCCACCATTCCGTAAGCTACAGACTCTTCTGCAGACATGATATAGTCGCGATCCGTGTCTTTCTCAATCTTTTTGAGTGACTGACCTGTATGATGCGACAATAGCTCATTAATCAACTTTTTCATCCGGTTAATTTCAGCAGCCTGGATCTCAATATCGGTTGCCTGCCCTTGTGCACCACCAAGAGGCTGGTGTATCAGGACTCTTGAGTGGGGTAAAGCCATTCTCTTTCCAGCGGTTCCACAGGCCAACAAAAATGCACCCATGCTGGCGGCTTGGCCTAAACAAATGGTTGCCACATCGGCTCGGATATGTTGAATGGTGTCATAGATGGCAAATCCAGCTGTAACGCTCCCACCAGGGCTGTTAATGTACAGCATAATGTCTTTTTCGGGGTTTTCAGAGTCGAGTAATAAGAGCTGAGCCACAATAGTGTTTGCCACCATGTCATCTACCGGTGTTCCTAAGAAAACAATTCGTTCCCGTAACAGACGAGAAAAGATATCAAAAGAACGTTCGCCCCGGCTTGATTGCTCAACAACCACTGGAACAAAGGCGTACGGATTAATAATTGGGTTAGACTGACTCTGACTCGTGCTAATAATCTGACTCATCTTAAAAAACCTCTTCTATCGCTGAATAAAACGTGGTGTTAATTCGAATTAATCTTCTGCCAGAACCTCATATTCTTCTTTCTCTAAGGAGCTTGCAACGGCCACGGCCTCATGTAAAGATTTGTTTTCGCTTTGTTCGGGTGATTCTTGAACAACGTTGAATTCAGCCCGACTTAAAAGGAAGTCGACAATTTTACGGCTCAAAATATCATCTGCAACGGCTTGGGCCGATTCAGGCGTATTAGCCAATTGCTTCATGGCTTGTTTTTCGTCCATGTTACGCTCTTTTGCCAAATTGACAACTTCTTGTTGAAATTCCGCTTCTGTAACAGCGACACCTTCCTGTTTGGCAATGGCTCCAAAGGTTAAACTGGTTTGGATTCTTCTCAAAGCTTCCTGTCTAAGATTTTGCCAGATTTTCTCGTGGCCTTGGGAATCTACAAATTGTTCCCAATTCATGCCTTGGCTTTTAAACCCTTGTTGAATTTCTTCTAGTAAAATCCGAGCTTCCCGATTGATCATGGCGTCAGGAACATCCATTTTGGAGTCATCAACCACTCTGTCAATCAGGGCTTTTTGTTTTCGGAATGTGTTTTCTGTTTCGGCTGATTTTTCCAGGAATTTCTGAACTTCTTCTTTCAGCTTTTCAACGCTTTCGTAGGGGCCACATTTTCTGGCCAAGTCATCATCCAGCTCAGGAACAACCTTGTGCTTAATTTCGTTGATTTTCACGGTAAAATCAGCAGGTTTTCCAGCGAGCGTCTGATCATGATATTCCGATGGAAATTGGACGTGGAGGGTAAACTCTTCGCCAATTTTATGGCCTGGAATTTGTTCTGCAAACCCTTCGATAAAATTATTGTTGCTGATGTCCAATTGATAATTTTTGGCAGCGCCGCCACGAATGAGTTCTCCATTAACGGCCCCGGTAAAGTCGATATTGACAATATCCGTCAATTCAGCAGGTCGATCAATGATGGTTTCCAGGGTGGTCATTCTTTCCCGAATCTGTAAAAGTTCGTTGTCTAAGGCATCAGCCGGAATTTCATATAGCGCAACATCGGCCTTAATATGGCTTAGATCAGCTAACTCAACAACAGGACGCAGTTCAACAGTGGCTTGCACCGTTAAAGATTGCCCCATCTCAAACGTGTATTTTTCAACTTGCGGGGGGGCAACCACTTCAAGCTGGTGTTCACTAATGGCGTCAGCAAAGGCATGGGGTAAAATCCGGTCCAAAACCTCTTGCTTAATGCGTTCTACACCAATGGCTTTTTCAACCACTTGTTTGGGTGCTTTTCCTCTACGAAAACCTGGAATATTAAGACGTTGCCCTAAACGCTTACAGGCTTTGTTGTATTCCATACCGGCATGTTCGGCATCAATTTCAAGAACGATTTGGGCTGTGTGCTGATCTGCTTTTTCGACATCAACTTTCATTAAACGGAGTACTCTATTTCAAACAAGACGCAAACTATTGTATACCAGGAATACAAAATTTAATCAAAAGCGGGAGACGAGGCTCGAACTCGCGACATCTTCCTTGGCAAGGAAGCATTCTACCACTGAATTACTCCCGCGTGTAGGTTTCCTATTATAATGCAGAAAAAAATCCATGTACAAGTCTATGATTCTGCATCATCTTTGTTGAAAAATCCTAAAGCCAAGTTTATGACCAAAGTCATTTGCCTGTAAGAGGCCTTTTGCGGAGCTGAGATCAAATTGAGATTTTTTTGACTTTCTTAGTAAAGATAAATTAGGCCATTTAAGTGAAGTTATTTTTGGGTGAGATGGGTCAAGATGGATCAGGTTTCGTCAGTTAGGAATGGATAAGATGGCTTTAGACACAGACGTTTTTGAGGAAGCATTGGGGCTTTTTCATCAATACTCCTTGCAAAATAATGAAACCGTTTCAAAGCTACATCTCAAAGGGCTTTTACCTGAAACCAAACGGCCAGGGTTTTCGGTTTTAGATATTGGGGCAGGACAGGGGCATTTGCCCTCATTAATGCGGG
Organism: Vampirovibrionales bacterium; assembly: GCA_025449835.1. Classification (GTDB taxonomy): domain Bacteria; phylum Cyanobacteriota; class Vampirovibrionia; order Vampirovibrionales; family JAGQHJ01; genus JANWIO01. The sequence continues at coordinate 19,988 of JANWIO010000052.1, read as the reverse complement.
ATTACACGGACAACTTGGTGGTGTTGGAACCAAACCCACGCTGTGTTGCTGCTTTAAAACAACAATTTGAGAGGGTTTACCCTTATCGGTGGGAGCCATTTGCCTGTAAAAAAATTCAGCAGGATTTTCCAGAGGGATTTCACCTCATTACGATGTCCCATATGCTTTACCATTTTAAGGGTCTGGAAGATATTCAAAATAAAATTAAGCTTGCGGTGTCACTATTAAAGCCTGAGGGGTCACTGGTGATTGTGCTGAATAAGTCTTCAGCTTTAATGGCTCGGATTGGGATCAGTTATCAATTTGCTGAAGGACGTTTGGATGAAGCCTTGGTAAACCAGGAAATTCATCAAGCGTGCCATTCAAAACAGTTTTATGAGGTGATTTCGGAAAACCTTTTCCCTATCGAGATTGAGACAATTGAGACCCCTTTATGTAATGTGCCCTCTCGAAAAGATTTGGTGGGGCTTTTACGGATGTGTTTGATAAACCCATTATCTCAGGCGCCTTGCCAAACAGAAAAAATAGACACATTTATTTCTCAGTATCTAGATAAAACCTATACAAGCCTCACGTTTCCGGCGACATTGGCTAGTGAGGATGAACTGATTGTGTTACGAAGGGCTCTGGCCTACAGCCTTTCTAAAACCAGTTAAAGATTCTGCAAAGCACCAAGAGGGCCAATGCTTTCAAATCAAGGTCAGCGGTAAAGCCTCAAGTTGTGTCTTGGTGAACCGTGAAAATCACGGTACAATAGCCATATTGTTTTGGTGGCCCTATAGCTCAATGGTGGAGCAGGCGACTCATAATCGCTTGGTTGTAGGTTCGAATCCTACTGGGGCCACTCTTCTTAGATAAGGGTTTTCGCTGTTTCTTTGAAGGCTTATTTTTTTTGTTTTGTGTAATTTTGGTGTAATCTGGACTGCTGCTTTCATCAAAGATCGGATAGCGATCGTCCAGCCGTTTTAATGCGAACTGAATATGCTCCTGATTTTGGTGGCTGTATCGCTCCACCATTTGCAACGTTTTGTGCCCGGAGATTCTCTTTACCGTTGGAAGATCAATCCCTGCTTGTACTAAGTGACTGATGGCGGTATGCCTTAATGTATGACGTACCACTTTAGCAGCATCCAGTCCGGCAGTTTTAACAACACGCCGAAATGGTCTTTCGATATTCATCAGATGTCCGGTAGAAGACAATTTTTGATTTGCTGTAGGGAACAACCATTTTTGTCCAGGTTTGACTGTTTGCTCAATGTAATTTTTCAAGAATTTCTCAAGGTTTTCACTGATATATGCCTCTCTCGCTCCGGCTTTTGCTTTGGGGATATAGATCGTCCGCTTCTCAAAATTGATATTCTCGATCTCAATAGAAAGAATCTCCATGCGTCGCATCGCTGTTTCAAGTGCAATGACTATAAATGGGTAAACATAAGGGAAATCATCCACTTTCGCTGCTTTCAGGAGCTTCTGTACCTCTTCTTTGGTCAGCCATTCAATCCGACCTCTGTTCTCTTTTAGGCGCCTTATCTGACAGGGTCTATGATGAATCCAACCCCATTCCATCGCCTTATTGAGAAGATGTGATAAGGTGGACAACTCCCTGTTAATGGTTCCATTGGATGCCTTGGCATCAATGCGAACCTTTTTATACCGTTCAACGTCAAAATTGGTAATCTTATCCAGAGGTTTACCTTTGAAAAAGGGTATCAAATAAAGATCTAGACGCTGCTTTTTCCGAGGGATATCTTTGCCCGCTTCTTCTCCAAGCTTTGCAAGATACTTGTTGGCAGCTTCCTCAAATCTTAAATAGGTTTTTCTGTTCTTGGGTAGGTTTAACCGCCCCATTCTGGCATCCGTTTTTAGTTTTTCGACCAATTCCTGTGCCTGTGTCAGTGTTACTCCCTCGGACTCCTTGCCTACAGACCGGTGGATCCGCACCCCATCAACCATTATGTTAATGCTGTACCGACCATCTCCATCTGCAAGGCGCTCAAAAATAATGCCATGTTCATTTAACCGCTGGCCGGGTTGCAGCTTTCGGAGATTGATTCGGGTCAGTTTCGTAAATTTTTGGGACATAAGTATAAAGTCTCTTTAGTATCGATAATAATATGGGGGAGATTGCTCAAGACGTTCAGTAATTTCCTCAATAAGCTCCTCTGCTTCTGTCGTATTCCCAAGTTTTAATTCCAAAGTTTCTATAAGAGTTTTGATTTGGTTATTGTGTTCATGTTTATACTTCATTTCTTGAGTATCCTGAGAGGGGAAAATCTTAACTTTTACGATATCCAGCTTGTTTAGCAAATTGCTTGGAATTGTATTTTTCTCGATTGAGAACCACTCTGGTGGCTCTGGTTGTTCCCCAGGGACAAAATAAGGTAGTATAAGCGGATCACTTTGCTCATCACGAATTTTTTTTAGGATTGGCCAATCCTGTCTAACCTTATCAATCAGAAGCAATCCTGGAATTGGAGCCCAGGTTAAACTGTTGCGTTTTTGGGAATTTATCTCAGATTCGTATTCCCTAACCCGCCAATAGTAGGCATTTTTAGAGATAATTTGCCATATATAGTCTTCTTCATAGGTTAGCAAACTTGGCCAATAGAATGCTATATTGGCAAGTCTTCCACATTCTTCAGTGTGCCAAAGCCTATCCAGAGCTGGAACAAGCTTTGTACGCCCATCTAATGTCTCGATTTCCATTGCCAATCCATCATTGATATCTTTTAAAGCTTTCTCTAGAGCCCACTCCATCACAGAGGTAAGATTTCGGTGTTGCTTTCTACAAAGGAGATCAAGCCCAAATTTCATTTTGGGGCTAATTCGCATCGTCAGGGCTTCAACCTTGGGTTGTCCCTCTTTCAATGGCTTTCGAGGCATTGCTTTCTCCATCTAGTTCTATCAAGTTCTATTTTCTCCCTAAATATTGCAATCTGTCAATAACTAGTTTATTGTATTCTAAATAATTACTTTATTCTCTATATTTATGTATTAATTGGCAGAGAGGCGTATATATGGACTCCATAAGCATATCAACATTTCCAGATGGCCGTTTAGATACTAAAAATGCTGCGTCCTACCTAGGATTATCTGAAAAGACTCTAGCAATGATGAGATGTCAGGGTACTGGGCCAGAATTTATTAAGCGAGGAAGGATTTTTTATTATCGAGAGGATCTAGATAAATGGCTTAACGCTAAGGGTAAAGCCACGAGTACAGCTCAATCCAGGGGGCTGAACAATGCTTGAAAACGAAGAAAAGCTTTTTCTGCTCAAAAGCCTAGAAAAATACCTGAAAATGGCATTGTCTGATCTGGAATCTGCGATAAAGAGTTACTCAAAACCTGAAAAGGTTGAGAAGCCCTCAGTAAAACCAGATGAAGTACCGCCTAATACGGGTACTGACGAGAAGCTTTTAAACGAAAAAGAGGCTGCAATAGTCTTAAGTTGCTCGTGCGCTTGGCTGCGTCAAGGTCGAATGCGGGGTGATGGGCCAAAGTTCGTCAAACTAGGAAGGAATGTTCGCTATCGGATGAGCGATTTAAATCTCTGGATTGAAAATAACCTAAGAACCAACACACTAATAAGACGACAAATCAAGGGGTCCCAATAACCACAACAAAAAGCTACCTGCTCAAGTAGATTAAAGACTACAACAAAATTCTGTGGCTTCTACTCAAAATCCATCAGTTGCCTAAAAGCAAGAAGTTCTGTTCTGTTAGTTTCTGAACCTTGAGAAACCATGGGTTGCCATAGATAAAGAAACCTTCAGTTTCCATAATGAGATAAAGCAATGATAAGTTCTGTTCAAACCACACCAGATGTTTATCAGGTTGATCGTCCTTTACACCATCAACTGGCTTTAAGCGCATACGAAGCGAGCTTCTATCATCGCAACCTAACCAAGCGATATCGAGAACAACAATTTCGTCGATTGAATGATGTTTTTCAGCAAGTACAAATCAATGATGAAAAAATTCCAAGTATTCAACGTCCCGTGGATACCTTTGATATTGGAAACCCGCTATTGGCTTCTAAAATCGTCGAATCCTGTTATCGGGATATTTCTCCAAAAACAAGAGCAACCGCCTGTCTTAAAGCCATTGAACGTTATTGCATTTTTTTACAAGAAAATCTGACAATCCATGTTACAGGCCAAAAATCGCTTTACCTGCCTTCCATTTATGGTCCGATTCAATCACCTGTGAATCGCTATACTATCCCTAAAAAAAGCCATGAACAGAAATCCAACAGTAATTATTTAACCGCCACCGAATACAAGCGTTTTTTGCGTTACACATGGAGTCGTATTAACTCTAATCTCAAAGGATATGAATTATTGAAGGCCTGCCAAATCCATTTAATGTGCGTTATTGGTGGGGAGATGGGATTAAGACTCAATGAAATCCTTGGACTTGAAATACAATACTTGAATCTTTTAGATAACGTTTGCCTGGTTGTCCGAGGTAAAGGGAATTGTGGCTCAGGTTATCGTAAGCGAGAAGTTCCAATATCCCCATTGGCAAAAGCAACCCTGCAAAATTTTTTGAGACAGTTTCCTCGGGAACGGAAAGCTCCTCTTTTCCAAAGCGTAAAAGGGGAAAGATTAAGCACTCATACCGCCGGGCAATGGATGAGGCAATTGCTGAGAGAGATTCAAGAATCAGACTTTGATATTAGCATTTTTTCAGGGTTTGGTTGGCATGCCCTTCGTAGGACATTTGCAACACTCTACTTAGAACAAGGTGGAGATATCAAAAGCCTAATGCTTATAACTGGATGGAGTTTTGTATCAACGGCTTCTCATTACTTGGGTTATTCCAAGGATAAGACCCCATCAAATCTATTGCCGTTATACCCATTGGGGTGCTGATTAATGCCCTTGATATGGCGCTTAAAAGATTGTCTGGAAGCCAAAGGTATCGCCAACGGCAATCAACTGCATGAGGCCCTAAAGGCAGAATTGGGAATATCAATTAGTCCACAGGCTTTAAGAAAGCTCTTATCCAAACAACCTCATGAGCTCAAATTACAAACGGCGCAAATCTTGTGTGATTTATTACAATTACCTTTAAGCACCTATCTTCAGGTGACACCGAGTCACCATGGCCGACAAGGTGGTAAAATTATCCATCCGTTTCGTAAGGTTCCTGATAATCCAGCTATCATCTTCGATGACCCACTGAGGTACTTGTAATGGAACGGCTACCCGATTACTTGGTGGATTATTTCGAACGCTTAAGGTATGGAATTGAGGTATTGTTTCCATCACAAAGGATTCAGAACAAAACCTTATTATTGACAGTATATGAGTTTATTTCTCATGAGTCAGGGTTGACCACTTACGATATCAAGCATACTAAGACTTTAATTGCGCTGGGTGACCTTGCTCAAATTCCCAAAATTCCAAACCCAAAAAGTTTAGCCGAGGCAGAGGTCTATTTGAGACATGCCTGCCCACAGATACCCGGCAAGCAGATCCAGTATGATCTCAGTTGGTTATATTTACTCTTTTGTCGCCATGGCCATGGTGAAGCTACCCCTATTGAAAAAAGACAGTGGGTAAAAACGTGGCGGATTGTCCAAGGGTTCTCAGCTTTAGAGCAAGGCTTTGTCAGTAATTATATCGATTGGCTACTTGAAAATATGTTCTCCTCCCGTAGCGTTTATGACTGTATTTTGGGATTAAAACATTTTCAAATTTGGATGAAAGAAAGCGGAGTTACATCTTTAAAAGCCGTTACCCATTTGGAACTCCAAACTTACCTGATGAATGTATATCCTCACTCCAAACCAATCTCAAAAAAGCGTATCCTCTCCAATCTAAAGCCTTTATTTCACTACTACAAATCCCTAGATGGTTCTTTCTCTGTTCCAAACTTTACGATTAGGTCCCATCAGTCTTTAGGAATAAGTTATTCAGCAACTCAGGACGAAATTAACCAACTATGGCAAGCTATTGAACAAAACAAACTCTCTTTAACCGTTTCATTGATGCTAATTCTCATCATGGGTTATGGACTACCTTTAAAGGCATTGCCTTTAATCGAGTTAAATGATAAAGAAAAGGCCATTTTATCCTATCAAGAGCAAAAACCAACTCGTTTAGGGAGGTCTGAACGGGTGTTTTGTATTGATCTTTCGTCACAATGGCTTGCTTCCCTATGGCTAAGATTCTTGAAAACACGTCAAAAGCAAACAAACTACCCTTTTTTATTTACCTCCACTTACGCAATCAAAAGAGGATTACCAGTATCAGTAGACTACTGTCAACGATTAGTCCAGGATTCGGTAAAAGAGGTTTTAGGTTATCCCATTCCTGTCAACATGTTGGAGCGTGGGGCTATAAAAGCACTGGCCATGGTGAAACCTTTAAACCAGTTCATGCAGCAAACACAGCATCTATCCTTAACTCGACAAACAAGAATGATGGTTTGGTTGCATCGGAAACACCTGAAAGACAATTCTGTTATGCAACAATAAGGCTCTTGCACATAAAAATGATAGGATCGTTTTTTTGTCATAAAATAGCGTTGAATCACAAAACCGATGAATGTTAAGAAGAGAGTGAACTATGCCTCCTAGTAAAACATCCAAACAGAATAAAACCGCTATGCTTGGGTTCGAGCAGCAGCTTTGGCTGACGGCAGACAAGATGCGTGGCCACATGGATCCAGCCGAATACAAGCATGTGGCCTTGGGCTTGATCTTCCTGAAGTACATCTCCGACGCATTTGATGAGCAATATCAAAAGCTAAAGGCACAGGAAGCCGAAGGTGCAGACCCGGAACATCGGGATGAATATCTTGCAGAAAATGTCTTTTGGGTTCCAAAAGAGGCTCGATGGCAATCCTTATTAGAGAAAGCTAAGCTGCCGGAAATCGGGAAACTTGTAGATGATGCCATGGTGGCTATTGAGCGAGAGAATGTTTCTTTAAAGGGCGTTTTACCCAAGGACTATAACCGTCCTACACTCGACAAACAGCGTTTAGGTGAACTTATTGATCTCATCAGTAATCTGGAATTAATTGCTCAAAAGGAGCAAGATCCCCAGTTGGAAGACAAAGACAAGAAAAATAAACCCAAACAGGATATTTTGGGCCGGGTTTATGAATACTTTCTGGGACGTTTTGCCAGTGCTGAGGGTAAAGGTGGTGGAGAATTCTACACGCCACCTTCAGTAGTTCAAGTTTTGGTTGAAATGCTAGAGCCTTACAAAGGCCGTGTATATGACCCTTGCTGCGGTTCCGGCGGTATGTTTGTGCAATCCGAGAAATTTATTCAAGTCCACGGTGGTTACACAAAAGATATTTCTATTTATGGTCAGGAAAGCAACCCCACTACCTGGCGTTTGTGTAAGATGAATCTAGCCATTCGGGGTATCGATGCCGATCTTGGTAAACAGAATGCCGATAGCTTCCACAATGACCTCCACAAAGATATCTTTGCAGATTTCATTCTTGCTAATCCGCCATTTAACATCAGTGATTGGGGTGGTCAGCATTTACGGGAGGATGCTCGCTGGAAATTTGGTATCCCTCCTGTAGGCAATGCCAACATGGCATGGGTACAGCACATGGTGTCTCATCTCGGACCAAGAGGATATGCCGGATTTGTGCTGGCTAATGGCTCAATGAGTTCAAACACCAGCGGAGAAGGCGAGATTCGTAAGAACTTGATTGAAGAGAATCTGGTTGATTGTATGGTGGCTCTCCCAGGACAATTATTCTATACAACGCAAATTCCGGTGTGCTTGTGGTTTTTAGCTAAAGACCGTAGCAATGGGCTGATCAAGTATCCATATAATGGGGAAGCCAAGCTCCGGGATCGTCGAGGAGAAATTCTATTCATTGATGCTCGGAAACTGGGCTATCTGGAAGACCGTGTTCATAGGAATCTCAGCAAAGCGGACATTTACAAAATTGCCGATGCTTACCATTCCTGGCGAGGTGAACCCCTCAAAGATCCTTATCACCTTGATGAACAAAATAACTCATGCAAAACTGAATTCCCTGACGGTTGTTATCGAGACATTTCCGGCTTTTGCAAAAGTGCCACTTTGGATGAAATACGCCACCATGATTATGTGCTAACACCGGGCCGATATGTAGGCACTGCTGAGGCGCAAGAGGACGACGAGCCTTTCTCCGAGAAGATGACCCGACTTACCCAAACCTTGAAGAAACAAACGGCTGAAAGTGACACCATGGCTCAAAACCTGAAACACCAGTTAGGGAGAGTGGGCTATGGATGGTGAATGGAAAACCATAAGATTAGAAAAAGAACTCAATTTTAAGAATGGTAAAACCTCCCCAGATCGTTCTTCAAATGGGATTTATAATGTTTTTGGCTCTAATGGAGTAATTGGCCAAGCTAACTCCGTAAATGCCGATGAAGGTACAATAATTATAGGTCGTGTTGGCTCTTATTGTGGGAGTACTCAATATTCAGCTAAAAAGTGCTGGGTTACTGATAATGCCATTGCTTGCATTACTCCATCTTTAAAACAATCTAAATACTGGTATTACTTACTTTCTAGCTTAAATCTAAATGATTACAGAACCGGGTCTGGACAGCCACTTTTAAATCAAAGTATTTTAAATTCTATTGAAGTAAGAGTTCCGGAGTCAGGTGAAAGAGAATCTATCGCTGAAGTTCTCTCTGCCCTCGACGATAAAATCGAACTGAACCGGAAGATGAATGAGACGCTGGAGGGCATTGCCCGGGCGCTGTTTAAAAGCTGGTTTGTCGATTTTGATCCCGTGCGAGCCAAAGCCGAAGGTCGTCAACCACAGGGCTTGGCTCAAGAGATTGCTGCCTTGTTTCCAGATGGATTTGAAGAGAGCGAACTGGGAGAGATTCCAAAAGGTTGGGAAGTTTGGGAGCTAGGTAGTTTTTGTGACATTATTGACTGCCTTCATACTAAAAAACCCGAGTATCAAAATGAAGGAAAACCCTTACTTCAGCTCAACAATATAAAAGATAATGGTCTACTTGATATGTCAAAAATATTTTGGATATCAAATGAGGAGTATGAAAAGTGGATTTCCAGAATAGAGGCTTCTCAAGGTGATTGTGTCATTACTAACGTAGGTCGCGTGGGTGCTGTCGCTCAAATTCCACCAAATTTAAAAGCTGCGTTGGGTAGAAATATGACAGGTATTCGAATTAAAAATGATTATCCTTATCCAACTTTTTTGATCCAATACTTCTTTTCGGATACATATCATTCTGAAATGTATTTAAACATTGATACGGGGACAATTTTAGAAGCCCTTAATGTGAAGAATATACCCAAATTAAGGGCAATCTTACCACCCTCTGCTACGTTAATTGAATTCGAAAAGATTGTACGCCCGATTAGAGCAAAAATGGAAGCTTTACTTGAAGAAAATCAAAACCTCTCAAAAATTCGAGATACGCTCCTCCCCAGGCTAATGTGCGGCGAAATTAGAATTCGGGAAGCGGAAGTCTTGGTGGAGGCTGCTGTATGAAGCTGCGACTTCTCTCATCCATTCTTATCTTTATCAGTGCCTATTCACCGCTCTCAATCATCTTTCTGATACAGGATTATGACTCAAAAACGCATTGGTTCTCGAGCCCTTGGGTGGTTTTGAGCATCTTCGCACTTGCAGCTCTCAGTTGTCTGGTGATATGGGCTTCTGTCCACTTTATGAAAGTATCTACCCCTCCGATTACAATTGTTTCAGTCTCCAATCGCTCTGGGGAACTGATTAATTACAGTATCCCCTATATGGTTTCTTTTTTCGTGTTGAATCTCTCTGATATAAAGCTATTGCTGAGCTTTGCATTCTTTATGGTCATCATGTATTGGATGACACTGAAGACTCATAACATTTTTATCAATCCTATTCTGGCCATAATGGGATACAACATCTATGACGTGCATTACAAACGCGATGGGCATGATTTTGAAGATTTTTTTCTTGTAAAAGGTACTCGACTGGGCAAAAATGAGTCTTGTCGAATTGTGGAATTGTCCGAACGGTTGTTTCTCGTAACAGAAAGGAATGGGGTTGATGCCCCAAGTATCACCAACACTCGCTAATATTAAGGCTTTAAATTGGCTGAATTCATCAGTATCCTTCTATGTTGTTAAACGTCGCTTAGTCAAGAAGTCCGCACATTACGAGGTTCTTCTTGTAAATATTGGAGAGAATATCCAACAAAATCTTCAAGCGGTATTTCAGAGACGCCTCTCCTCTGCACAGGGTGTTATGGAATATGATTTCAACACCGTTGATCAAGATGACAATCTGCTAACCATTACAACAAGCGAAACAGATTTCCAATCCATTGTGGATACTATCACTGGTATTGACCCCCCGGAAATTGCGAACTCCCAAAATCAGCTCTTTGATGCCTGGTTCTACGTCACACGACTCTATTTGCCCAATCAATTACCTTTATTTGCTGTTAGGAGAGCACCAAAAGGTTGGGCAACAAAGAAAAATTTGGGTGCAATAAACCTGATTTTCTCTTCTCATATGGAACTCGTTCTTGAAGATAAAGCTATATTCAAAATAGATGATTATTTCGACTTCTTTAGTTATGCAGGAACGATTTTTATTTTTTATAAGAATAATTTTGAACTAGATCTCAATTTCCGAGAAGGTATGATACAAGATAAGCATGATGTGATTGCCGAGTTCGAACAATTAAATGTGTTTCAAAGTACCGATGGATTAGAATTACACATTGGGAATAATTTGCGCTTGTTGAGAAAGATTGCCAAAGTTAAAGAGTTGGGTTATTACAGAGACAGTGAGTTTCTTATAAGCCTTCGGCAAGCTAATGAAGAGAGAAACCTGGGATTAGAATATGATGATGACGGTCTATTAATTATGACAGCAGAAAAAGTTGAACTCATTTTACACTTTTTCACTAATGGACGGGTTGAGTCTATTATTAACCAAGAGCTTTTTGATGTGGATGCCAAGCGACCAGTACAAAATTAGATGAATTTCTCTGAAAGCTGTGTTGAAGAAGCCTGTCTTGAGTGGTTAAATTCCCTAGGGTATGAGGTTGTTTTTGGGCCAACGATTGCCCCAGAGGAAATGTGGGCCGAGCGAGGGGATTATCAAGAGACGCTCTTAGCAACTCGCTTAAGGCGTTCCATGGGAACCATCAATCCCGGTGTTTCGTCAGATATGATCGAGGAAGCCATTCGCCAACTCAACCGGTTGGACCTTCCTAGTTTGTTTGAAACCAACCGGGCATTCTATCAATTGTTGGTTAATGGAATTCCGGTAGAGAAACGACGGACAGACGGCTCAACGCATTATGTGCCGGTTTATCCCGTAGATTTTGAACATCCTGAAAATAACGATTGGCTAGCTGTCAACCAATTTACGGTGGAGCAAGGTGGTAAAAACAGACGCCCGGATGTGGTTATTTTCTTGAATGGTCTACCTGTTGCTGTCATTGAACTCAAAAATGTCGGGGATGAAAACGCCACTATAGATAAAGCCTTTACCCAGCTTCAAAATTACAAAAATGACATTCCTTCGCTGTTCAGCACCAATGGGGTGATGGTTATTTCAGATGGTATCGAGGCACGGATGGGAACGCTCTCGGCTGATTTTGAGAGGTTTATGCCATGGCGAACCATTGATGGCAGTACTATTACCTCTAAAGGCCTTCCAGAGCTTGAAACTCTTATCAAGGGCGTCTTCAATCAGCGAGTGTTTCTGGATATGCTTCGACATTTCACGGTGTTTGAAGATGACGGTAAGCAAATCATCAAAAAAATCGCTGGGTACCACCAATATCATGCAGTTAACAAGGCTGTTGATAGTTCCATCGAGGCCACACGTGGAGAGCATAAAGCTGGGGTTGTTTGGCATACACAAGGCTCTGGTAAGAGTCTTACCATGGTTTTTTATGCTGGTAAGATTATCCAACACCCAGCCATGAAAAACCCAACGTTGGTGGTTCTGACTGACCGGAATGATCTGGATGATCAATTGTTTGGTACTTTTGGTCACTGTCGTGATCTTTTGAGGCAAAAGCCTGTCCAAGCTGGTGATCGTGATGATCTGCGAAAACTTTTACAAACTGGCTCCGGTGGGGTAATTTTTACCACCATCCAGAAGTTTGCCCTCTCTGAAGGAGAAGAAGTATTTCCACTGCTTTCAGACCGTTCAAATATTGTGGTCATTGCCGATGAAGCCCATCGGAGCCAGTACGGATTTAAAACGAAGATTGATCAGAAAACCGGCAAAAAATCGGTAGGTTTTGCTGCAATGCTTCGACAGGCCCTGCCGAACGCTTCCTTTATTGGTTTCACCGGAACTCCGGTGGAGGCAATAGACAAGAATACCCCTGCTATTTTTGGAGATTACATTGATATCTACGATATTCAAAGGGCTGTGGAAGACGGCTCAACTGTTCGAATCTTTTATGAGAGCCGTCTGGTCAAAATTGGTATTGATGAAGAAGTAAAGAAATATCTGGATGAGGATTTTGAAGAGGTTACCGAAGGAGAGGAGCTGAGCCGCGTTGAAAAAGAAAAATCCAAGTGGTCTCGTATTGAAGCACTGGTGGGGGCAGAAAATCGTATTAAGCTAGTCGCTCAGGATATTGTGACTCATTTTGAAGAACGTATAGCCGCCATGGCGGGTAAGGGAATGATTGTGGGAATGAGCCGCCGGATTTGCGTTGCGTTATATGAAGCCATCACTGCCCTACGTCCCGATTGGCATAGTGAGGATGACACCAAAGGTAAAATCAAGGTCATTATGACAGGTTCTTCATCAGACCCAGAAAACTGGCAGCTCCATGGTAGAAGAAGCAAGGATAAGCGGGACCCTATAGCAAAGCGGTTAAAAGACCCAAGTGACCCTTTAAAACTGGTTATTGTAAGGGACATGTGGTTGACCGGCTTTGATGCGCCGTGTCTGCATACCATGTATGTTGACAAACCTATGAAGGGGCATAATCTGATGCAGGCCATTGCTCGTGTGAATCGTGTCTTCAAGGATAAGCAAGGCGGTTTAGTGGTGGATTATATCGCTATTGCCGATCTACTCAAAAAAGCCTTGATGGATTATACCGAAGGTGATCGACGAGAGGCTGGTATCCCAATTGAAGAAGCCATAGCGGTCATGTTGGAGAAGGTGGAACTGACCCGAAACCTACTCAGTGGATATGATTATGGTAAAGGTTTAACTGGTTCACCTACAGAGCGTTTAACAACCATTACAGAGGCCATGGAGCATATTCTTGGCCTAGATGACGGAAAGCAGAGATACATGCAGGCTGTCTTGGAACTATCCCATGCTTTTGCTCTGGCTGCTACTACAGATGAAGCCATCGAGATTAGAGACGAAGTTGGACTTTTCCAAACGATCCGAGCTGCCTTCGCAAAAAGTACCACTGGGTCAGGTAAGACGCTTGAGCAATTGGATACAGCACTTCAGCAGATTGTTTCTAAGGCTGTTTCTTCCACCGAAATTGTGGATATTTTTTCAGCGGCTGGGCTCAAAACACCGGATATTTCCATTCTGTCGGATGAGTTCCTTGCGGAAGTGCAAGGTATTGAGAAAAAGAACCTTGCCTTCGAACTCCTACGAAAGCTTCTGACAGACGCCATAAAAACTCGCTCCAAAAAGAATGTGGTTCAAGCCAAGAAGTTCTCAGAAATGCTAGATGATGCCATCAAGCGATATTATGCCAAGCAGATTGAAACTGCCCAAGTAATCCAAGAACTGGTGGATATGGCCAAGGATTTCAAAAAGGCACAAGAACGAGGGGAAGAGCTAGGGCTTGCGGAAGATGAAGCTGCTTTTTATGAGGCTCTTGAGGTCAATGATAGTGCCGTCATGGAGCTTGGAGATGAAACGCTTAAAGCAATTGCCAGAGACTTGGTGGATACGGTTCGACGGAATGCCACCATTGACTGGACCAAGAAAGAAAGCGTTCAAGCAAAGTTACGGGTTATGGTCAGGCGGATACTCCGAAAATACAACTACCCTCCTGACAAACAGGAGTCAGCGACTCAGACGGTTCTCGAACAGGCAGCCGCACTAACAGCCGCAGAGCTTGGGGAATAAGTATAACGATGAGAAGTATCACATTCTTCAAGAAAAAATCTGCTAAGCTGGCAGAATAAAAATAAGGTTGGAAATTATGAATAATCACGACCCAAACCTACCTTATAATGATTTGCCCTTATTACCCCCCTCTGTGGATTTTGAAACAGTGGCTATTTTGAAACAGATTATTCGCTCAAGGAGCCGGTTGGCTGAGTTAAAAGGGCGCTTAGCTCAAGTCCCTAATCCAAGATTAATGATTGATGCCTTGATTTTACAAGAGGCCCGGCTATCATCTGAGATTGAAAATATTGTAACAACACAAGATGACTTATTTAAAGCCGCTTCTGATCCGACAATCCAAATGGATCCTGCGACAAAAGAAGTTATTAGTTATCGAGAGGCTATTTGGTATGGGTTTAAACAGCTTGAGAATGGTACACCCTTCAGTACTCGTTTATTTGTTGAAATTGCTCAAGAAATAAAAGGCCCTAACTTTGATATTCGAAAACTACCAGGTACCAAAATTGCCAATCCTGTTACAGGTAATATTATCTATACCCCACCAGAGGGAGAAGCCGTTATACGAGACAAATTAGCCAATCTAGAAAGTTTCTTTAATGATGAACCCCACCTGGACTGGGATCCCTTGGTCAAAATGGCTATTGGACACTATCAGTTCGAAGCCATACATCCTTTTCCCGATGGAAACGGACGAACAGGTAGAATCCTAAACATCTTATATTTAGTTGACCAAAACCTTCTAGATTGGCCCATTCTCTACTTAAGCCGTTACATTATTGAGAATAAGACACGATACTATCAAGGTTTACGTTCTATTACGGAAGAAAATGCTTGGGAAGAATGGACACTTTATATCTTAAAGGCCGTCGAAGAAACTGCTGCGGAAACACTCGCTAAAGTGCAAGAGATTGTTGCCCTGATGGAGCAAACTAAGCGGCTGATCCGTGACCAGCTTCCATCTATCTATAGTAGAGAGCTATTAGAGCTACTTTTCAAACATCCATACTGTAAGATAAATTTTTTAGTCCAAGACGGTATTGCTAAAAGGCAGACAGCCTCTGAATATCTCCAAAAGATTAGTCAAATAGGTCTCTTGGAGCCATTTAAGATCGGTCGAGAAATATACTACATAAACAAAGGCCTGGTAGAGGTTCTTCGGGGATGATATGTCGAAAAAAATAAAAAAAATCGACATATAGAACATTTATGTCGATTCCTTCGACAAATGACATGATTCAAGGCTTTCCACAGATTTAATGTCCCAAGGTCTGTATTAGCCGAACTCACCTAATCGAATGAACTTGTTAAACCCACTTCTATAAATGAAGAGGCTGTTAATGTTTAATCTCGAAAAACTGAGCCCCAGTAATCTAATTGAACTTATACGGATTCAAGAGTCTAGCCTCAGAGGTCATGTTAACCTGCCATTCTTGGGATTAACTCAAGATGATCAAATTACGAGTATAGGAAAAAACTCTCAAGAATCCTACTTACCCTAATGTACTTAGCACTCTTAGGACTAAAATCCTTGTGTAATTCTTGTGTAATCGAGCATGGAAAAACATCGAATTTGTCCGAGATTTATGGAAATTCCTAGAAGCACCGTCATCGCTATGATTTAAGAATAGAGCATGTCATAGAACCTTATAGAATCAATCAGATTCATTCTCTGGGTTACTCATAATCGCTTGGTTGTAGGTTCGAATCCTACTGGGGCCACTTTTTTTGCGAAAAATGGGGCGTTGAATATCCCGTAAAAATCCGTTTTATATAAGACGGGACTCGTATATAAAAAATTTATATCTCTCTCTTAGGAAAAAATAAAGATCGAGAAATTGCCGCAATTCAAGAAGATTGATTGTTTTTATTTAAATAATTGATATTTTTGAAAGCGAAAAAATAAAGGAGAGATTCCATGACACGAATTGGTGGAAGAGGACTTGATAGTCACGTAAACTTACATGCGAACTGGGATAATCATAAGAAAAAAGATTCTCACGAAAAACATGATGGTGGTTCAAAGTCTTCCATACAACCCCAAACGCCACCTTCTTCCAGTAAAAAACCGGATTCTAAAACAGATAAAGATGGGGATCGTCAAAATTGGGGTTTACAAAACGCTTTAAATCATGCCAATCAGAATGGCCTTCTCTCCATTCAAGCCAATATTTCCCGTAAAGATAATGATAATGACGATGATGATAAATCAGTTCAGCCTTCAACGAGTAGCTCTAGCTCTACACCGTCATCAACAGATAGCAGTGCTTCAACGAGTAGCTCTAGCTCTACACCGTCATCAACAGATAGCAGTTCTTCAACGAGTAGCTCTAGCTCTACAGCCCCATCAACAGAGAGCAGTTCTACAACGAGTAGCTCTAGCTCTACAGCGCCATCAACAGATAGCAGCAGCTCAACAGATACTTCAACGACGTCAACAACATCGGTTACTGTCCCGGCTCCTTCACCAAATGTAAGTTCGGACACTGCCCCAACGACATCGAGTACAAGTTCAACCGTAGTGTCTCAGCCATCTGATTCTGAAGACTCAGACGGGGATCGTGACCCCGTAGGTGCACCTATACAGGTAGGAGGAAGCAATCCTATTCCTCCTACCGGATTCACACCCCCTATTGAGGTCGTTTGGACTGGCGGAAGTGATCCGGGGCCCTTAGGTGTAAAATCTTCTGACAACGATCCTCCCCCCATACTAGGCACACTACCCCCTGTTAAACTGGATAGTAGTGTAGCCAATAATGATGGTAATTCAAGTGGAACAGTCTCCTCTTCAGCCAGTCCTACCAGCAATCCACCCACTTCGCCTGTAAATAGCAACGTTAGCCCTCTTGAATTCCAAAGTTGGTCTGGAGATAATCCTTTTGCCAACTTATTGGCCGGTGGAGCAGATAATGTTAATACCGGTACTAATTCGCCACAGACATTCCTTCAAGATTTTCAGCAGTTCTTAGCGAATCTCGGAATAAATATAAAATTGCCAACAGGCTAAAATACTGACTAGATAATCTCAAAGACGCTCAAGGATTCTTGGGCGTCTTTTATTATGTGGAAATTTGATCAAAGTGATGGGGTTTTAAATGATGAAGCCAGCGGCTAAATTGCCAGCGCTCAAAACTTTCACAATACAAATAAAGACTTTTTAGCAATGTTTCGCCGGTTTTGGATCTCCCAATAAAAGAAGGATTCCCTGAGACATCAATTAAGGCAACTTCGGCATGAATCACTTTACTCACGTTGTCAATGGGACTGGCCTCCGTGAGGATATTAAAGAGCCAGCCATGCAGAATTTCAGTCGCAGGATTCTCATCCTGTTCCCATTCACGACGTAAAGTCTGGCTGAATGCTTCTAGAATCATGCTTAGCCCCAAATTCCCAGCACTTCATTTTTAATTATACCGAATACTGAAAATTTATTGTACCAAACCTGGTGTTAATGCGGCTGTTTTGTAGCAAATTTGTTCCACACAATACTTTAAGTAAACGACTTGTGGGGTTAAAGGGTCCCCTGGTTGAATGAGAAGCTCGGCGATTGGCCCATTCTTGATACGATGTTTTGCAGGCTCTGAGGAAACGATGGGAATGGCTAAATCCACTGACCCTTTTTGTTTAATCATTAAACTGGCATGGGCTTGCTGGCTTTGGTCCGAAGCTTGCTCATTATTAATGGGTGGATAAATAGGTTTTACATCTGGAGGCCGCCCATTTTGCCAAAAGGAAGGAGACAGTTTTTCAAAAAAACTATAATGCTGTGGCGCATACGGATCGGGGGGTGTGTTTTCTCCTACTTTTCTTGGGCCAACTCTATTGGCGGTATTTGGATCGTTTTTGGGTAACACCATGCTGAGTTTGACCAAGTAATAGCCAACATTTAAGCGGGTTTTTCCAATTTGAACCATTCGGAAGAGTTGAAGTTGGGCGTAGGGAGAATAATAAGTATTGCGGTAGTCTAAATATTCTTTTAAATCCGTTTTGTTATAGGGGGGTGTTGGGGGAATAAAGTATTCTCGTGGGGTATTTGCACCGGATTTATGTTCACTGCTTCGAGCATCATAAAGCGTATCGTTTTCATATTGGGCAAAGGTCACTCGGATGCTGGAACTGATGAACCAGAATACTAAGAAAGCAACGATAAAAGGGTGTTTATTTAGCCACTGCATGATGTTGACGCTTTATGGGGCATACGAAGTTGTGTAATCACACTTTTCATCTCTTGATTTGCTTGAAATATGGCAGACCCTGAAACCAAAACCTGAGCCCCCGCCTTTCTCACCGACTGCGCATTTTGGGGAGAAATCCCCCCATCCACCTCAATAAAAATGGGGCGGCTTCCAATCATGGCTTTCAATCGTTGGAGTTTATCAAGGGTTTGTGGAATAAAACGCTGTCCGCCAAACCCTGGGTTCACGGACATAATTAAAACGAGATCGACGATGTCTAATACCTCTTCAATGCTGGATAAAGGGGTTGCCGGGTTCAAGGAAACACCTGCCAGTGCGTCCAATTCTTTAATTTGATGAATTACCCTGTTAAGGTGTGGGCAGGTTTCAACATGAACGGTTAATAAATCAGCCCCAGCCGCCTTGTAATTTGCCAGAGAACGTTCTGGATGCTCAATCATCAAGTGAACATCAAAGGGAAGCTGGCTATGTTCTCGTAAACACTCAATCACCGGCGGTCCAATGGTTAAGTTGGGTACAAAATGACCATCCATCACATCAATATGGACCCAATCCGCTCCTGCGGTTTCTAAGGTTGCCAACGCATCGGCCAAACGTGCAAAATCCGCCGATAAAATCGAAGGGGCAACGATAGGCTGAGTTGTGTATGCGAGTTGAGGCATAGCCTCATTTTATCACGGCACTTGCCCGGAACCAATAACCATCCATTGGTTGATGAAGATGTTGGCCAATAAGAACAAGTTTTGTACGGGATCCTCTATAAAATTTGTGTTAGGATTTAGTCTGATCATTATAGGAGGTTCAGAGATGCGCTTTGGTGGTCATGCATTTTTAATTATTCCAGAATCCCGTTTTCCGAATTTATCAAGTCGTCTTCAACTGCTTAAAGACGTTCATCAGTTAACAGGTGGTGAATGGCGGGAATATAATATTTTCCATAGGAGTCTTCCTGTTGCTGTTGGGTTTTCAGATCAGTTTATTGCCAAAGATACGCTTCAAGAGCTTAAGAATTTTGCCCAAAAGCATCAAGTTACACCATTTTATTCTTTTAAGGATGACCCAGAACCCGCTCGTATAGATCTGGCTAGGCACTTACGCCGTGACTGGCTTAAAGCGAGCAAGCCCAGTTCAACACTTCTGGATTTGCTGGTTTAACCCGTGTTTATCAGACTTACTCAAAGTTACTGATAATTGACAGAAGATGCCCTGTTGTTGAAGTTTAGCTTAAATTGCGTGTTCGATGTTTGTTGGTTTCCGGGTGACAAAGTTTGATTATTGCTTGAAAAAGAGAGTTTCAATTTGGTGACCTGTCTGCTGATGGTTCGGCGAATTGTTCGGAAGCCATTCCCAATGGGACTAGGATAGCCATTTGCTGCGCCATTTCCGTACGCACCAAAATTTAAGCTGTTATAGGCTGGATATCCGCCAACACCCATTGGGTTCATGCCATAACCCAACATATTGCCATAATTACCGGAAAGGCCAGCACCAAACATACCGGGGTTATAAGCACCTAAAGGGCTGCCAACACCACTATAAGGGCTTGCGCCATATCCCATGCCCATCATCGGATTTCCAAAGCTGCCAAAAGGACTTGCGCCGTATCCCATACCCATTGAATTGCCGAAGCCCGCAAAAAGTCCAGAGCCCATAGAGTTGAAGACGCCCCCATAAGGACTTCCGCCGAATCCCATGCCTGTGAGACAAGAGAAGCC